>SDNL01000118.1 GCA_004524365.1 Promethearchaeota archaeon
GAATGTGGTCATCGGATGGACAGAGACTTAAATTCTGCCATCAACATACTGGTAAAATTTCTCACCTCCGATGAGCTATCGCATCAACCCTCTTTGAAGGAGGAATCCTTTCTAAACCGATGGAAGGGATTTGCTACGATACACAGCCCTAAGATATGCCCACCAGCCAACGCTTAGCGGACTCGTAGGAATCCCCGTCCTTTAGGGCGGGGAGGCTTCAATTAGGTTCTAATATATTTATTATACCGTTTCAAATGGAAAACGATAATCCACCTTGATTTTAATGAAGAGAGATGGAAAAATTGTTAATATTTATATAGGAAATCAAATATTTTAGAAATAAGAATTATTAAAAATATAAATCCTCAGAATATAAATTTTTTAATTTTACTAGATTGATGAGAAAAGATGAATGAAGATGATGAAAAGGCTAGAAAAAGCCTAATTGATGCGTTACAAAAGGAGAAAAAAACGTCCCAAGATATAACTAAAAAACCGAAAATAAATATAGGCTCAACATCAATCAATAATGAAAAAGAAGTTATTGGGGAATCAAGCGGTAATAAAATAACCCTAATATCGAAAATTGGAGATTTACGAATAAAAAAGCATACATTCCTTCAAAAAGGAGAATATGACAAAGCAAAAGAAGTTGCTGAAAGAATCATACATATTGCTAAAAAAGGCGGAATGTTATCATCTGTATCAGATGAGGAAGCTGAAATTAAAAAGATTCAAGATAACATTGACAAAAAAAAGAATATAATGATATTAAAAAGAAAATTTAAAGTGCTTAAAAGAGATTATGAAAAATGGGTTTCACAGCAAAACATTCCTCGTTCTCATAATATGCTCCAAGAGTTTATAGAAGAATATAAAGATTTAGATGGATTTGATTCGATCAGGGAAATCAAGGATCTTGATATAAGAGATAAGAAGCTTTGGGTAAAATATAGGGCGAAGAATAGATAGAATTCTTATGAATAATAAAGTAAAGATTTGGAAATTCTATATTATCAAAATAGAAGATTTTTTATTAAAATAATAAAAATAAGAATTAATCAGTAATACCTTCTTCTGTGATACTAAATACGGCTTCTCCCTCTGGTAAATGGGGTGCATCTATGACTTTAGCAACTCTCTGTTCTCCTTTTCCTTTGCGTAGAAAAATTCTAATTGTACTCCCATGAGCGATAATATTACCGCCTGCAGCTTGCAAGGGATTTCCGTAAAATACATTTGGCCTTGCTTGAACTTGATTGGTTATCGCAATTGCTAATTCGGGATAAATATCACATAAACGAAGCAAATCATGAAGGTGTTGATTAATCGTCTGTTGACGGTCCGCGAGAGTACCTCGTCCAATATATTCTGATCGAAAATGACCTATTAAAGAATCAACCACAATTAATTTTATGTTTTTCTTTTTTATTAAATTTGCTGCTTCCTTAATTAGAAGAATTTGATGATCGGAGTTATAGGCACGTCCAAAAACAACATTCTTAAGCACTTTTTTATGATCTAAATCTAGCGCTTCAGCCATTTGAATTATCCGTTCAGGGCGGAAAGTTCCTTCTGTATCGATATATAATGCTGCACCTTCAATTCCCCCTCTTTCTTCTGGTAATTGGACATTTACACACAATTGATGCATTATTTGTGTTTTCCCTGTACGATATTCACCGAAAAATTCAATGACAGACCCAGTTTCAACTCCTCCAGATAATAATGCATCCAATTCTTGACTTCCCGTCGAAATTTGAGCGAGATTTCTTCGCTGATTCCATAACTCTTTTGCAGATTTAAATCCGACATTAAGCTTTTTCATTGAAGCTTCAATGATTTTTTCGGTAGTTTTCTCACCTAACCCGCTTTCCTCACGGATAATTGATGCAGGGGTGAAAGCAATAGATTCTAAGCTAGAAAAACCCGATTCAATTAATTTACTCAAAGTTGCACTACCTACTCCTGGAAGATTTTCTACCTCATTTACACATTCTTCATAAGACTTTCCTTTGGGTTTCATAAGTTCGTCATCAATAACTTGGAGATCATCTTCTTCAATAGGCTCTTCTTGGTCCTCTTCACTAGTTTCCTCAACCTCATCTCCAATGTCTTCTTCAATATCTTCTTCTCCGTCTTCAATCTCCTCTTCCATTAATTCTTGTTCGTTCTCTTCTTCTCCCTCTTCACTTCCATTATTATTAAATTCCGCATATTTAAGATGATCTTTATAAATCTGTCCTTTTACATGATTTCTATCACATTCAGGACAATAATATGGATCTCCCATTTCAAACTCATTTTCGGTATTGCTTTTAGCTGCTTTTGCCAAACAAATCACAATTTTTTTAGTGTATTTTTTATACTTTTATCTATATAATTATAAATTAAAACTTCTTATAAAAGGACATAGGGTACTAATTTAGTAATTTTATTAATCACGCAATAAATCCTACATAGATTTAGTTTTGTCGGAAGTTCTATTTATCTCTAGACTTGAAATAGATTACGCTTGATTTTTAATTATTTTTTTAGAGTTATAGAGTGCATAAAAAGTTTTTATATTTAATTTGTATTTTAAAACATAACAGAGGAGGAAAAAATATGAACATAGAATATTATCCAAAAATCAAAAAAAATTTGTTAGAAAAGGATATTAATACCATTAGAGATAATAAAAAAAATTGGGAATCACCTTTTTTTACAGATACAGAAGCCTTCTTAAATTTAAACGAAATCAAAGAAATCTCATCTCAATTTACTAGTTCAGAGATTGAAAATATAATCATCCTTGGAACGGGTGGATCGATTCAAACTTTATTAGCACTTAAGCATTTGTCTCATAAAAATATCTACCCTATAACCAGTTCCCGTGCTGTAGAGTTACAAAATTGTTTAGAAGAAACTTCGCCCAATGATTCTTTAGTAATTCCGATTTCTCGAAGTGGAAAGACCTTAGATGTGAATTCGACTATTGGTACCTTTTTGGAACGAAATTATCCATTTCTCGGTTTATCATCTCGAGGGACTATGAATGAATTACTTAAAGGGATTGGCGCACCTATCCTAGAAGTTCCCGACCTATCAGGGAGATTTGCAGCTTCAATTACAAGCGTAGCTATAGTACCAGCCTATATCGCACAAATCGACATAAATAAATTTCTAAATGGGCTTAAAACGGGTTATGATGAGTTTATGACTTTTAACAAGAACAGAAGTTTAGAATTCGCATCCTACATTTATAATTTATACATAAAAGGTTATAAAGTCATCTTTTCAATGCCTTACTCTAGTAATTTAGAAGGAAGTGTAGGGCTATTCGTTCAAGAGGTCTCGGAAAGTACTGGTAAAGAGGGAAAAGGATTGATGGGAACATACCAAGAAGCTCCATTATGTCAACATTCGGTTTTGGAATATTTATTAGGTGGGACGAAGGGGGCTGTACTTCCCATTTTATGGTCTATTGACAAAGAAGATCCAAATTTAGCATTGCATTCCTCTATAAAATATGTAGATGGGAAATCTGCACAAGAGATTGTAAAATATCAAGCAGATGCAACCTTTCAAGCATTATTGGAACAGCAAGTGCCAGCAACCAAAATATCAATTGAAAATCCTAGTGAAACTCAAATTGGTAATCTTATAGCATTTATTCAATCCACCGTATATTATATTTGCTTGTTATTAAATGTCAATTGGGCAAATAATCCAAAAGTAAATATTGGAAAGCAAATCTGTAATAAAGCTCTTGAAAGAAACTTGCCAGCTGCAGAACGAAAAAAGGATAGAGAAAAAATAGCTCAAGAAAAATTTAAAGGGTTTTTTGAATAAAATAGCAAGAATAATAAAATAATATTTTTTATTATTTCTATGTATTACTGTTCTTATTTTCATTAATAAAGGCATCAAATAAAACATTAACAGCTTTTTCACAGTCCTTTCTCTGAATAATAATTGTAATATTTAATTCCGAAGATCCTTGTGAGATCGCTCTCACATTAATATCATTGTCGCCTAAAGTAGTAAATATTTTTCCTGCGATTCCAGGAGTATGAAGCATTCCCGCACCTATTACCGAAATAAGTGAAATTTCATTATCGATTTTGATACTAAACCATTGTTTTCCAAACCAATCAGAATTACGTAATAAAAAGCTCACTTTCATCGAGTCTTTTAAATCTATACCGAAGGTGATATTATTTTCGGAAGAACTTTGAGATATAAATTTAATATTAATATTATTTTCTCCTAAGATATTAAATAATTTTGCGGCAGTTCCAGGTAAAGAAACCATTGTACCACTTTCTATGGTCACCATTGATAATCTCATAATTGATGTCACTGCTTTTATTATTTTATCATCCTCTATAACCTCTTTAGTAATTCTAGTATAATTCTCTGAATTTGGGTCATTGAATGGTCTAATTTCTGAAGGAATATTTCCTTTTTCATTGACATCTAAACATAAGGGGTGCAATACTTTTGAACCAAAAAAGGCTAATTCTTTTGCTTCAATATACGATATTTGGTTAAGCAGAGAGGCTTTTTCTGTTATTCGAGGATCTGCATTTAGAAATCCTTGAACATCTTTCCAATAAATAACTTTCGTATTAAAACTCTCATTTAAACTATATGCCAATATCGCAGCGGTTAGGTCTGTTCCCCCCCTTCCTAAAGTGGTTATTTTTTTATCTTTTGTAGAGCCATAAAATCCAGTAACACATATTAATTTTAATTTTTCCGATTCAATAAGCGGAGGAATTATTTTTTTTATTTTTTTACGAGTCTCCTCCAATAAGGGAAGAGCGCGACCGAAATTATCATCGGTAAGAATTAATTCATCCGAAGATATAAACTTAGAATTTAGACCGATTGCTTTTAAATATTGAGATACAATATAAGTACTTAATTTCTCTCCATAAGACATTATTAAATCTTGAATGTCCAAACTTGGTCGTAATAATCGCACTACACGCCCTAATTGCTTTAGATCATTAATATTTTCATCTAAGAAGGTGAAGGATGCCTTATATTCAGTTGTTCCTTTTTCTAAATTTCCCTCAATAAAATCCGAGTGCTTTGTGTATATTTCATCAATTATATCCTCACAGATTTGATTCTCAGTTTTATTTCCATCGCTGCAAGACTCTTCATAAAAATGTATTAATTTATCAGTAATTCCTTGAAAAGCTGAGGTGACCACGACTACGTTTCCTCGTTTCAAGTAGTTTTTTATAATTTCTGTTGTTTGGGAAAATGAAGCGGCATCAGTCAAGCAGCTTCCCCCAAATTTCATAATATTTAATTGCTGATCAACTTCGGTCAAAATTTTTTCACATAATATATTTTTCTTATTTTTAATAGAAAGTTAAACAAAATTATTGAAATTTTTGGATAACAATGTTAGATTCATTTAAAAGATCTCTTTTTATTTTATTTTCCATAGCATATCCTTCGGTATAAACTAAACGATTGACTCCAGAATTTATTATCAACTTGAGACAGCTCATACATGGAAACGTAGTACAATATAATGTCGTATTACCTTTTATCGAAGTCCCATGCAGAGCAGCTTGAATAATGCAATTAATTTCGGCATGAACACCTCGACAAAGTTCTGGTTTTTCTCCGCTTTTTAGATTTTGTCTTACACATGTTTCTTCAGTACAATGTTTAAAACCCGTGGGAGCTCCATTATATCCTGTAGAGATAATATGAGAATCCTTCACTAAAACTGCTCCAACCTTTCTTTTGATGCAGGTAGACCTTTGTGATATTACTTTTGCAATTTGCATAAAATATTCATCCTTTGAGATTCTTTCAAACATTTTTAAACTTCCACTCCATAGAATTCATATAAAATTAGAGTATTCTTATTACTCAGTATCTTAATTTATTTATAATAAGAATTAACCTTCTTTATTAGATTTAATTAAATTGCGAAAGAAGTTCCCTCTCTTTATTTAGGGTGGGAGGCTTCAATTAAGAAAAGTAATAGTATCAATAGATTTTTAATTATAATTTGGTTTTTAATTAATGGAACTATGAAAAAAGTAGAATTATTAGCACCGGCGAAAAATCTTAAAGCGATCAAGGCAGCTTCTCAATA
>SDNL01000119.1 GCA_004524365.1 Promethearchaeota archaeon
ATTATCAAAAGGAGGAAATGGAAAACCAGAAAAAAGTAATAGTCCTAGGTAGCGGTACTTACCGTATCGGTTCTTCGGTAGAGTTTGACTGGGGTTGTGTTAATTGTGTGTGGGGACTTCAAGAAACAGGCATCGATAAGGCAATAATTATAAATTATAATCCTGAAACAGTGAGTACTGATTATGATATCTCGGATCGCCTATATTTTGAGGAACTTTCTGGTGAACGTGTTTTAGATATTTGTGAATTAGAGAAGCCTTATGGGATAGTATTGAATGCTGGAGGACAAATCGCTCAAAACTTGGCAGCTAAATTCGCTAAATATTCAGAATTTTATCGAAAAGCAAACATCAATATTCTAGGAACTCACGGTTCACGAATTGATATGGCAGAGGATAGGGTTAAATTTAGTGCTCTCCTCGATAATCTAAATATAAAGCAGCCAGAATGGAGCGCTTTAACAAAAAAGGAGAAAGCTGTTGAATTTGCAGAAGAAGTTGGATATCCCGTTTTAGTGCGACCTTCATATGTATTAAGTGGTGCGGCAATGCGAGTATCATATGACGAAAAAACGCTTAAGGATACTCTCGATTTAGCCGCGGCAGTTTCGGAAGACTATCCCGTTATTATGACAAAATTTTTTAAAGATTCTCGTGAAGTAGAATGTGATGGAGTTTGTGATGGAAAAAATGTGTGCATAGGAGCAATAATCGAGCATATTGAGAACGCGGGAGTCCATTCAGGTGATGCAACCATGACAATCCCACCACAGACGATTTCTGAAAGTGCTATAGAGAAGATTGAAAATTATACCAAAAAAATAGCATTAGCACTCAAAATTATTGGGCCTTTTAACATACAATACTTGGTTAAAAACGGGGATGTTTTTGTTATTGAATGCAACCTACGGTCTAGTAGAAGTATGCCTTATGTATCAAAGACTCGTGGAATTAATCTAATGAAATTAGCTGCTGAGGTTATAATGGGAAACGAGATCCCAGAACAGCTTTTAAATGGAACATATGGAAATTATGTTGCAGTCAAAGCCCCCATGTTTTCCTTTATGCGCTTAGATAAAGCAGATATTCATTTAGGAGTAGAAATGAACTCGACTGGAGAGGTTGGAGTCCTTGGGGATACTCTCTCAGAAGCCCTAATGATGGCTCTTGAAGCAGCTGAAAATGATATACCTATCGAAGATGGTAGTGTTTTACTTTCAGTTGGAGGCGAAGAATTAAAACTCAAATTAATTCCATTAGCAAAAACAATGAGTAAATTAGGATTTACTATATTTGCAACAGAAGATACGGCAAAAACCTTAAAGGAAAACGGATTAGATGCAGTAAAGTTATATAAAGTCCGAGAATCTGGAAAAGAACCGAACATTAAAAATTGTCTACAAAAAGGAGTAATTGACTTAGTTGTTAATATTCCACTTCCGACTACCCATGAAGAAAAGTTTAGAAAAATTATTAAAGATGAATATATCATTAGACGGATGGCTGTGGATTATAATATTCCTGTTATTGTGAATCTCCAATTAGCTGAGGCTCTCTTTGATGCGATTGAAAAGATGAGAGAGAAAAGTATTACAGTCAAATCATTAAATGATTATCATGATACATTAGATGAAATTTACTGGTAAATTCTCAAAATTAATTTTTTTTAGGTTTAAATGCTTTTTTTATCAGTTCCTTCAATTTTACTCATAATATTGATAGTTTCTATAAAGGATATGTTTAAATAAATAGAAGAATATTAGTATCATAGAAAAAGGGATATCAATAAAATGGAAAAGGATGAATTTATAAAATTATTACCGCAGTTAATTCGAGAAGATGATACTATAAAAGGCGCTATAATAACTGCTCTTTCTGGTGTAGTAGCCACAAAAGAGGATATTAAGGAAGTTATAGCAGAATTTGATAAAAGATTTGAAGCTATGGATAAACGTTTTGAAGCTATGGATAAACGTTTTGAAGCTATGGATAAACGTTTTGAAGCTATGGATAAACGTTTTGAAGAACTCCAAAAGTTCTCAAATCAACGGTTTGAAGCTATAGATAGGCGATTTGAAGCTATAGATAAAAGGTTCGAAGAGCTCCAAAAGACTATGGAGAGGCGATTTGAAAAGGTAGATGAACGTTTTGAAACCCTTATCCGACAAATGAATAAAGGATTTGAAGAGGCTAGAAAGGATAGACAGTCCCTTCGAACCTTTATATCTACTGTAAGTTCAAGAAGCGGTCCAGATTTAGAAAATTTGATTTTAGAGATCCTCGACGATAAATTAATTCAAGCAAGCATTCAGAAAGCCAACATTTCTAAGATTAAACTAATTGATACTGATGGAGATATTTACTATGAAAACTATTCGACGGATATAGATGTGGTTCTCCAAGATGGAAAAACCTTATTAATTGAAGTGAAATCAAGTGCAGATAATAGGGATATTGATGATTTACTCCGGAAAGGAAAATTATACAAAATTCAATATAATAAAGCATATGATGAATTAATCTTAGTTTGCTTAGAAATCAACCGCATTAATTTTGAACAAGCAATCCAACAAAATGTAAATGTAATTGCAGGTAAAATAACATAAGGATTTTATTTTATATTTCAAAAATAGTGATATACTCTTTTCTATAAAGAAAAATGATAAGATGGATTTAAATCATATCAGAAAGATTTAAATCTTGATCCTCAGAAATCTCTTCCCACTGTTTAATTGCTTCTGTTGCTTCTTTCTCGTTCATAATCTCAATTGCATATCCCGCATGGACTACAGCATATTTTCCGACTTCTGCATCCGGAGCTAATGCTACAATAATCTTTTGCGTAATTCCATCAAAATCTACTGTTGCGGTGTTTCCATCTGAAGAAATTTCAACAATCTTACCGGGAATAGCTAGACACATGTTTAATATAATATTTACAATATTATAACATTTATTTTTATAAAAAAAAAGTATAATAAAAAAATAAATATACTCTTAATTTCTAATTTAAACTTTAAATAATCCATTTTATTATATAATAATATATATGAAAAAAATCACTAAATTTCACATCATAACCGGGTTATTATATTTAGTAGTTCAGATAATATTAGGATTGGTTTTCTACTTAGTGTTGCAATGGGAATTAGTGAATACTCTCATTTCCTCCATTGTAAATGGAGTAATATTTTTAGTTATTTGGATTGCAGTATTAAAAGTCAAGATAGAAAAAAACATGGTAAGCAAAAAGTAAACAATAGAAAAGCTTTGTTCAATTATATTTTCATTATTTTTGATCGAATTGAAGAAAAAATAATCTTTAGTAAAAAAATTACATAATTTCTTAACCAATTATAAGAAGATAATAGTACATAAAATAAAAAAAATAGTAAGTAGAGATTGCTCTCTTTATACACCAAGTTGGGGGATATCCCGAATCCTCTGGCGATGATAACGTAGACCAATATCTTTTGGATCCGCACCCATTGCTATCGCGTATAGTTCCGTTAAATAAAGAACCGGAATGTCATAATCTTCATCAAATTCGCGCTTTAACATTCTTTGTTGCGTATCAAATTGCTGAAAGCAAGCTGGGCAATTGACAATTATGACATCTGCTCCTGCTTTCTTAACACTGTCAAGTTTTCGCTTTAAATTCTGCAATCCAACCTTTTCATAGGCATTTGAAACCGCAGAACCGCAACAGAGTTCTTCTTCCTCATAATCTACAACAGTGGCACCAGTTACAGCAGCTAATTCCTTGAGTGTGGTTGGTCTCATTGGGTCATCATCTGTTTCCATCCATTCATGAGGTCGCATATAATGGCATCCAGGATGACAAGCAACTTTCAATCCATCTAACGAATTTGAAATCGCAGATTTAATCTTGTCTAACCCTATATCTTTCTTTAAGACATCTACAAAATGTCGTACATCTATAGAACCATTATATTCTTTGCCAATCTTTGAAAGCTCTTCGTTTACATGATTTTTCTTAATGCTATCATGCTCTAATTGGTGTTGAACTCCTCGAAGAGTATTTGTACATCCATTACATAAGGAAATTATATCTTTACTCTCCTCTTCTGCTAGACAGAGATTTCGAGCTCCTATTGCAAGCCATCCATCGTCATCAAAACTTTTAAATCCCGTAGGATCTGGACAACATGTAAATGGTGCTTCTGAGGTTTCAATTCCCAATTTCTCAAAAACTAGGCGTGTAGAGGCCTCAATAAAAGGAATTCGATTAGCAATAGTGCAACCTTCAAACATCTTAAATTCGGTCATTTGGTTAATCACCCTCCTCTTTTAGTTTACCATCAATTCCCATATTCTTTAGCATTGATTGAAATTCATCCACATCTGGTTTCATAATTTCAGGTAAGCCCATACTTTCTCTTCTTCTTTCAACACCAGATTGGGAAGGAATCGCCTTTCCATAATCAAAAATAGCTCTTGCTTGTTGATATATGAAATCAGGGCCCTCTCCATTTTCGATGCTCTGATTCTTTAAGAATGTAAAAATCTCCGTAAGCTCGATATTCTGTGGACAAACCTCATCACATGTATCACAGACCGTACAACCCCAGATTGCAATTGGATCTGCTGAAAAAATACTTTCCTTATGACCCAATAATGCTGCTAAAATATTTGCTCTCGGATTATATTCGTATTGATATAAGTCATCTGTAACATATGAGACAGGACAATTGTCAGTGCAACGAGAACATTGATAACAGTACTTGATTACGTCAGATCCTTGGTGGTAATCCATAACTTGTTTTCTAAATTCAAAATCCATAACCATATTTTATCACTTTCTTTTCTTGTTTTTGTTTTTCATTAATTTTTATTAAATTTTTGTTGGTATTAACCCATGCGTGGGCAGTCATATTCAATCTATTATTTTTATTGAATATTTCATCCTGTACCAACATTCAACTTCCGAGAGTAAACCTCGTTGCCCTCTTCATCAGTAACCGTGATGTGAGCAGCACACGATAGTCAGCAATCATAACAGCGGACTACCATTTCTAAGAGATTTACTAATCCTTCGTCTATTTCTTCACCCATATTATTATCACTTTTTAAATTTTTATTAGGTTTAACAAGTTTATTTTATCCATGGATCTGGTAAACTCAATCCATCCAAAGCGTTATCTTCGAATACCTGCTTAGCTACATGCATTAACGATTTTTCGATCCCGGCGATGTTATGGTTAGTTGCTACCATAAGATTAAGTTTATCGCACATTCCTTCAGCATTTGACCAGATGTTATATAACAAGATTCCACGAGGCGCTTCCGTCATACCCACACCTACGCCTTCTTTCGGCTCAACATCAAGTGTTTTGCAGTCGGGATTAACAATGTCAGGATCCTCCAAATATTGCTTAATTAACTCGATGGACTCAACGGTTTCAATGATTCGTGCCCAATGATACGCAAAGGTATGATGTGGGCATTCACCTAATTTATCTCTGAATTGTTCAAGTGCTTCTTGCGCCAACGGTGTTGCCATTTTATCGGCGGCATTGATCATTGCCAACGTATTAGTTCTATAAATCCCTTCGGGATATCCCGCAGGTTTATAATAGGTGTGCGTTGCGTAAGAATGTTCAGGTATATGTTCACCAACGACATCCAAGTAATCATGATAATCATGGTCAATCTTTTCCCCTTCTGGGGTAACTACTCGAATATCACCATCATAAATATCATGGACACCATCTTTTGTCATAGCTAAGTAATAGGTCGGCACATTTCCCACATTCGCTACTACATCCCAGTAATCATCGACTACTTTAAGGGCGATATCAACCGTTTTCTTGGTAAATTCAATCTGTTCATCTATTTTTTTCAAGAATTTATCGCGCGCATCTTCATCCATTGGTTTTTTCATTCCACCGACTATTGCCGAAATTGGATGCACAGACTTTCCCCCTATTTCTGCGCATAATTTTTGACCAAAATCCATCATCTTTAAAGCCATTTTGCCGACATCGGGCATCTTATTAATCACATGCACTACATTTCTCAATCCGGGATCTGCAAACGGTCCGACTAAAAAGTCAGGAGCGGCTAATGCGTA
>SDNL01000120.1 GCA_004524365.1 Promethearchaeota archaeon
CATTAAAGATGGTATCCAGAACATAATTTCGTATTTAGAAGAAAAAGGTTATGAAACCCATTATTTTTCCAATACTATTTCAGGAGAAGCGAAAGAATATGGAAAACAATTATTTGATTTAATTGAGAGAAATGAAGAGGAAATGGCAGAGAAAAAGATTAGAAAAAGAGCGCTACTTGGGTCAGGAGAGTTAACTGTGACAGTCCATAGCGATGGAGTAGGAGGACGAAATCAAGAAATGTTGTTGAGTTTGCTAGATTATTGCTTAGATAACCCAATTGATTTTATATTTCTCGTAATTGGCGCGAATTTGGATGGTATCGAGGGAAACAGTAAAGCAATGGGTGCTCTAATCGACAGTAATTTAATTGATGAAGTACGGGAGCATTATATCAACCTTGAAGCATATCTTCTAAACAATGATTCAAATGGATTTTTCAAAGAAGTTGGAACTGAGATAGTGACAGGTCCTACAGGATGTAATGTAAACGATTTAATTGTTGTTCTGATTGAGCGTTAATTTCATTAAAAAATTGAACCTAATAAGGTAAAGAATAAAATACTATTTTAAAATCAAATATAAATCATTATATGATTTAGATATATACGAAAGAGCGAGAAACTGAGCTTTCACGAAGTTGATTCTATCAATATTTAATTGATTCAATTAGTGTTCAGAATTTATTTGCAGATTTGGAGAAATTAATCGAGATCTATAATACTATTAAAAATAATTAAATATAATATATTCTCTTTTTTTTTACTATTTAATATTCATTTCGGTTCGTTTAGGTATTAGATAAAAAAAATAAGAATTTTTAGTAAATTATTTATCCTTCTTAATGATCTTAGAGAAATCGGTTATGGAAAAAATAATGATACATATAAAAAGCATAACAGCACCATAAATAAAAGCTGCGGAGAATGAAAAGAAATCATAAATAAGACCGAAGATAATCGATTCTGCAAAGGAGATCAGACCAACGGACAGATAATAAAGTCCGTAAGCCCTTCCCCTTTTTGTTTTTCCTGCTAAATCTGCAACATATGCTCTTGAAATGGGATCGACTGAGGCCATATAATAGCCAAAAAAGATATAGATGATGATAATCAGAATTAAGGATAGGATCGATACTTGAACTGGAAAAGCGAGAATTATTGAAGTTCCACATAGAATCGATAAACCCAATATAATAATTGGTTTTCTACCTAATTTATCAGACAAACTGCCATTTATCGGAGAAAAGATAATATAGACTATATTAGATATGAGATAAAAGATGGGGATTAAAGAAATGAAGGACACACTTATATAATCTGCTGCTCGAATTACAAGAAATGATAGATCTAGACTTGCAAATTCGATAACTCCAAGTATAATTATCAGTTTTATAAAACTTCTACTTATTTTATCAGTTTTTTCTTTTTCCCCAATTTCGTCCTCTAATTTTTTAGGATTAACTTCCTTAACAAATAAAATTAATACAATAGCAATGATTCCTGGAATAATTGAGAAAAAGATAATTTGTCGATAAATAAATCCTAAAAACAGTAATAAAAATGCTAACATTGAGCCTACTAGTGCACCAGTCGTATCTAAAGATCTATGAATACCGAAAGCCTTTCCCCGATTCTCTTCTGCATAGTAAGAAATTAAGGCATCTCGCGATGACGTTCTCAGACCTTTTCCGAAGCGGTCTGAAGCCTTCAGCGCGAGAACCATCTCCCATGATGGACTTACTCCAATAAAAGGTTTCGAGAGATTTGAAATTGTATAACCCCCTACAACAAAAGCTTTTCTTTTATTTACTTTATCGCTCAAATAGCCCGATAATCCCTTGAAAATATTCGCACTGGCATTTGTAACTCCTGAAATTAACCCTAATATTACTGCTGTACCTCCGATTTCAAAAATAAAGAGGGGCAATATACTCTCAATCATATCACTTGATATATCAGTAAATAAGGAAACAAATCCCATTAAGAGAACTTGTGAAGATATACCTAAAAAAAGTTTTGAAGAAATATTTTGATTTTCTGAGTCGTTCATATTTTCAAAGCCTAAATATAATATATTAATTAAAGCAATTAAATGAATTATTAAAAAAGTTGTTATTATAAGTTAAAAATAAGCAAATGGAAAGTAGCCCTAAAAGATTAATTCAAAATCCTAAATATATTAAAAAAAGATTAAGTAAAATATTCTTTTAACTCTTGACTGAAGGGTTCAAATTGATTGAGTTCTGTAAAATCGGCATTCTGATATTTCAAAGTAAATTGTTCAATTATCGGAGTTATTTTTTCGAAGAATTTCTCTACATATCTGTCTGGATATCTCTTATTCTCTGTTATCCCGTACATAATTAGAGGTTCTTTGTTATTACTCAATTTAGGTTTAATAGATTTAATTTTAAAGATACAAAGATATTTATCCATTTCCAAATATTCCAAAGCAGTGTTAAGAAATGCTTTATCGGCGAATGATGTGATAGCAGATATAAAAGCCCCTCTTAAATCTTTATCCGTTTTATCTTTATTCTTGTCCTCGAGAGATTTAAATTTATACTTTGTAAGAATAAATCCTCTAAATACTATTCCGACCTCAAATAAGTCCCTCATATTAAAAACTGGTATATCTTCTTAAATAATATAATAAATCAAATTTTAATTTTCAATCGCTTGTAATAAAAAAATAAAAATTCAGATATTTAATTATTTCGATCTCATATTATTCAATATTTTTTTTGTTTTATTTAAAAGAAATACCTATAAGGATATATTTCAAATGTTCTTTTGACCAAAAGTAGATAAATCTAAAATTTATAAGCATAAACATAATAAAGAATGTCTAATTTTTGCTATTCAAATTTAATCTTATAGTAATAAAATATATTTTACAATACAATCTTTTATTAGGAGGATATTTAAGCTTGGTTTCATCATCATCAAAAAGGATAGAAGAACCATGGAAGCATTCTTCTAAACAAGTTCTTGAATCATATAATGTAAATGAAAATACAGGATTGAATTCAGATGAGATTGAGTCTAGAAGAGAAAAGTATGGTTCTAATCGAGTAGAGAGAAAGGAGAAAAAAAGTGCGTTAAAAATTTTGATAGCGCAATTTAAGAGCATACTTGTACTTCTCTTGTCAATAGCAGCAGTAATCTCATTTATTTTTGGAGAATATGTAGAAGGAATAGCAATTTCTGCGGTAATCATCATTAATACCCTAATAGGATTTTTTACAGAATTAAAAGCAGCCCGATCAATGGAAGCATTATATGAATTAACTAAAGTAAAAACTAAAGTAAAAAGAGATAACAACATTAGAAAAATAAATGCTGATAACTTAGTGGTTGGAGATATCGTGCAGCTTGATGCGGGAGATCTGATTCCCGCTGACTTGAGGGTTTTAGAAGCTTCAAAACTCCAAGTAAACGAATCTTCTCTTACTGGAGAATCGATCCCCGTTGAAAAAAGAGAAGGAAAATTAGAACAAGATAACATTCCATTAGCAGAAAGAGAAAATATGCTTTATAAGGGTACAGCGATTAGTCGAGGTTCGGGAAAAGGTATAGTAGTGGCGGTTGGAGAGGAGACTGAGCTGGGAAAGATATCAACGCTGGTTAGCGAAGCAGAAGCGGGAGAAACACCTTTGACAGAAAGGTTGACTCAATTAGGGAGAAAATTATTCATAGTCACAATAATTATTGCGATAATAGTAGGGTTGAGTGGAATTATCCAGGGTAAAGATCTTTTCTTAATGGTAGAATCTGCATTGGCCTTAGCTGTTGCTACCGTACCTGAAGGACTTCCAGTTGTGGCAACAATTTCGCTAGCAAGAGGTATGTGGCGGATGGCTAACAAAAATGCGCTTATAAATCGACTTTCAGCAGTCGAAACGCTTGGTTCAACTAACATAATATGTACCGATAAAACGGGCACACTAACTGAAAATCGAATGACCGTTGTAAAATTACTTATCAATGACGAAGAAGTTGAAATCACTGGAAAGGGTTTAGAAACTGAAGGTAAATTTTTACACGGTGAGAAAGAAATACAACCAAATGAATTTAAAGCTTTGATACGTCTGATAAAAGTATGTGTATTATGCAATAACGCAACTCTAAATCCCAACGAAGATGAAGAAAAAATGCGTTCCATCGGTGATCCCTTAGAAGTTGCATTACTAGTTTTGGGAAATAAAGCAGGAATTAAACGGGAACAATTAATAAAAAAGCATCCCGAAATAAAGGAAATATCTTTTGATCCTAGCGTTAATAGAATGGCTACAATCAATGAATTCCAAGATCAATATTTAGTATCTGTAAAAGGTGCCCCCCAAAATATTCTGGAAGTATGTACAAGGTATTGGGATAAAGATGGAATAAAAAATTTAGATGAAAGCACAAGAGAATTAATTCTTAAACAGAATAAAACCTATGCAAATAATGGTCTCAGAATAATTGCAACAGCAACAAAAGAAGTGAAGGATCCGAATGCAGAGCCATATTCTAATTTAGTATTTTTAGGGCTTGTTGCACTCTTAGATCCAGCAAGAATAGAAGTAAAAACTGCAATTGAAAAGTGCAAAACAGCAGGCATTAAAGTTGTTATGATTACTGGAGACCAATCAGAAACCGCAAAATATATAGGAATTAAGGTTGGATTAGTATCAGGTAATGATATAAAGACGAAGGAAGGACGGGAAATTAAGGCTTATGATGATTTGAAAGAAAATGAATTAGATGATATAAGAAAAACCCAGATTTTTGCGAGGGTAGAACCAGAGCAAAAATTAAACTTAATTGAAATATATCAAAGAGAGGGATCAGTTGTTTCGATGACCGGTGATGGTGTTAATGATGCCCCAGCACTTAGAAAAGCAAATATAGGAGTAGCGATGGGACAGAGGGGCACTCAAGTAGCTCAAGAAGCTGCTGATATGATCTTGGAAGATGATAATTTTGAAACTATAACTTCAGCAGTAGAAGAAGGGAGGATTATTACGGAAAATATTAAAAAATTCGTGATATATTTACTTTCCTGCAATATTAGTGAAATTCTGTTAGTATTTTTCGCTTCTCTTTTAAATATGCCACTACCAATTTTGCCGCTACAAATTTTATTTTTGAATGTAGTCACAGATATATTTCCTGCATTTGCGTTAACTGCAGGAGAAAGCAACGCCGAAGTAATGTTAAATCCTCCGAGAGATCCTGAAAAACCTCTTATTACAAAAAACCATTGGTTAATAACTTTTATCTATGGCTTTATCTTGACATTTACGGTTTTAGGATCTTTTGCAATCGCCTTATACGTATTAAACGTAGAAGTAGTGAGAGCAGTCACCATTTCATTCTTAACTTTAGCTTTTGTTCAATTATGGCATGTATTAAATATGAGAAACCATGGAACGGCTTTAATTAGGAATGAAATTACCAGAAATAAATATATCTGGGGAGCAATAGTATTAAGCATTATTTTAGTTTTAATGACCGTTTATTTACCAGGTCTTAATGTTGTACTTAAGACGGTTGATCCACAGCTCGAGGGATGGATTCTAATAATTGGAATGAGTCTTATTCCCCTCTTGATAGGACAGATATGGAAATCTTTGGGTAAAGAAATTTCCATCTTTTAATTTTTTTATTTAAAGCTTCTTAATTACCATCCTTTCAAGATTTTTGATCGTGTTTTAAGTATAATTTAAGTATTATGAATAATTATGCAGAATGAGAATTGGATATAAAGGAAGTGAATTATTATCCCAAAAATCTGTAAATGGTATTATTGTTGCCCAATCAAATATTATACCGATCAAGGAAAATTAGATAAAAAATGGGTCGAGAATTATTGCTTGGTGGGAAATAAGGATTGTATAAGGTATCAAAAAGAGGAGAATGGAGAATATCATCCAGATAATATGCTTCCAAATGGGGAAATTAAAGAAGATTTAAAATGAAAAAGTATCTCCTACACATACCTCTCTATAATTATCAGGGAATTTCTGTTTTATTGCATTCACATGTTGCGTGCAATGACATGCACCA
>SDNL01000121.1 GCA_004524365.1 Promethearchaeota archaeon
AATTGTAGTTATTTTTGACTTTCTTTCACAACTTCGTGATGACATACTGTAATTGGGCGATCTTTAGGAGCGATTAGTTGGAGGTCATTATTAACTCGTACATAAGAGGCTAAAATTACTAATTGGTTTTGATTCCCCTGTAATAAAGTATTTTTTCTAAGCAGACAATTGTCAGAAATTATTGCTCGCTCAATAGTAGAATCTTTTGAAACATAAACTTCTTGATAGAGTAGAGCATCACGAATATTACAACTTTTTTCAATAAGAACGTTATCTCCAATAATGGCGTTTGGGCCAATCGTGCAGTCTCGCTTAATTACTGTGTTTTTCCCCACTGTAATTGGAGGGTTTATTTTGACACTGGGGTGAATATCCGCGCTTTCATCGACTAAATTTTCCTTTTCATCACCTTTAGTTTTCAGAATATCTTCCATTAATAAAATATTACCTTCCAATAAAGCAGATGGAGTGCCGATATCTTTCCAAATTCCAGGGATAGGAAAATGATAAAGCTGTTTTTCCTTTACTAATTTTGGAAATATTTCCCTTTCCAAGGAAATTTTTTTCCGTGGCTTGATATATGAAAAGATTTTGGGTTCCAAAACGTAAGCACCTGCATTTATCGGCATAGGTTTCCTTTCATTTGGTGGAGGATTATATTGTTCCTTTTCTAAAAACGACTCAATTTGATGTGTTTCTTTATTTTCAATAATTACCCCATATCTCGAAGGATCATCTACAACTTTACTCGCTATAGTACCAATTCCCTTATAATTTTGATGAGATTTGATTAATTTAGTAAATTGAAAATTAAAAACAACATCTCCATTCAAAAATATAAAATTATCATCTTTTAAGAGAGGTTCGGCTAATTTTAATGCTCCACCAGTTCCCATCGGACTTTGCTCATTAGTGTAAGAAATCTTAAGGCCCAAGTTATGCCCGTCTCCAAAATAATTTTTTAAATATTCCCCCATAACACTAACGGCAAGAACAATTTCTTTAATTCCTGCCTCTTTAAGATTGAGCATCTGTCGTTCAATGATAGGAGTATTTCCAACGGGAATAAGGGTCTTTGGAATGGTGCATGTTAAAGGTCTTAATCGTGTGCCCCAACCTCCAGATAAAATTATAGCTCTCATATTAAATTCCTATTTTTATCTTATTTCATCTATAGCTTTAATTATACATTAATTAATATAGAAGGGTATTTTTATTTTTAGTTTAGATAAATAAGCATTAAGATTTATTTTAAAACAATAAATTCTAACAATAAACAATAAATAAAACAATAAATTTCAATAATTAGTCAGTAATCAATTTGAGTGATTCAATAATAATGAGATGTCAACACGGGTTTGAAAAAGAGAATTGTCCAGTATGCAGGATATCTAACAATACTAAACCAGATAAATTTATTCAGAAAGAAGAGATAATTAAAACTCATCCTTTAAATCAACACGGTCAGTTTTTTAAGAAGATCCTTGAGGAGAGAGAGCAGGGTAAAAAAGAGATTGAAGATATGCCTCATAAAGATAAATCTTTACGTCTTGATTCAAGAAATCCTTTCAAATCATCACCCTCGTTAAATAAATTACCCTCTTTTAAGAATAAAATGTTTGTAAAAAGATTTAATGAAATTCAACCAAACTCTCTTAGTAAATTTAATTTATCCAAGAAAATTTCTCTTGAAAGCCCAGAGTGGAGATTTGAAGAATATTTTAAAACACAATCTGAAAACAAACTCGAAAAAGAAGAGAATAAAAATTAAATCTTATTTTAAAAATTAATTAATTTCTAATACATTATATTTAATACTTATCGAATTATAATATTGTATAATAAATTATTTAACAATAATAGATCCTAATTTTTTCGTAAATAAATAATAAACGAAAATAGTGAAATAACTATGGAAATTGACCAATCTAAAGTTTCAGAAACTAAAACAGCTTATATCTCAATGGAAATAGGTTTAGAGAGCAATATTCCTACTTATAGTGGAGGACTTGGAGTTTTAGCGGGCGATACTGTTCGTTCTGCTGCAGATTTGGAAATACCAATGGTAGGGGTATGTTTATGCTATAGTTCAGGTTATTTTTATCAACTTTTTAATGAACGGGGGGAACAAAAAGAAAAAGAAATAGAATGGAGCTTTTTTTATGAGTTTGATAAAGTTGAAAAACCAATTGAGATGAAGATTGAAGATAAAGAACTAAAAGTTAGTGCGTGGCTCTATAGAGTTGTGGGACAATCGGGTCATGTTGTACCGATTTACTTACTCACAACTGAAGTGGAGGGAAATGAACCTTGGAAACAAAAATTAACTGGTTCTCTTTATGACTCTACATCGAAATGGAATCGAATTGTTCAAGAAATGATATTGGGGATTGGCGGAGTAAAGTTACTGAATTCATTAGGATATAAAAATATAGACACCTATCATATGAATGAAGGTCATGGAGCATTTTCAACCGTCGAATTATATAAAAATTTAAATGAAGATTTGGAACACGTAAAACAAAAATGTGCATTTACAACGCATACCCCAGTACCTGCCGGACATGATCGTTTTAATCAAGAATTAGTAAGGAAAATCTTTCAAGATAGATTCCCTCCAAAATTATTGGAGATAGGATCCGAAAACAATGAATTAAATATGACGCTTTTAGCAATGAATTGCTCGAGATATATCAATGCTGTTGCTCAAAAACATGGAGAGACAACACGAGAAATGTTTCCTAATCATGATATAGATGCAATTACTAATGGAATTCACCTTCCATTCTGGGTTTCAAAACCAATCAAAAATATATTTGATAGAAAATGGCCTAATTGGAAAGCGAACCCAGATGTTCTCTCAAATGCAATAGAAATAGATGACTTGGAATTATTTGATGCCCATTTAGAAAACAAATTCAACTTGATTAATTACCAAAAAGGGCATTCTTGGAATTTGCTCGATGAAGAATTGATAACTTTGGGGTTTGCAAGAAGATTTGCCACTTATAAGAGAGCCGTTCTTATCTTCCACGATTTAGACAGATTAGGTGAAATTTGTAAAGGTGAGGTTCAATTTATCTTTGCTGGAAAAGCACATCCAAGAGATCAAGCGGGAAAAGAATATATTAAAAAAATATTTGAGGCAGGAGAATATCTTTATGATAATTATGGGGTGAAAGTCGTTTTAATGGAAAATTATAACATTGATTTAGCACATATGTTGGTTTCAGGTGTTGATGTTTGGCTCAATTATCCAGAAAGATATCGAGAAGCTAGCGGAACTAGTGGAATGAAAGCTGCGCTTAATGGAGTGTTAAATTTTAGCGTTCTCGATGGATGGTGGATTGAAGGCTATAAGATGAAAAAAGAATCAGGATGGGCTATAGGAAAATTCCCTGAAGAATATAAAGAAGGTGAAAATATTAATGATTGGGAACGGGATGCAAATGAAATCTATGACATTCTCGAGGATGAAATTATTCCCACATATATGAACCATGATGAATGGCTGTTTAAATGCAAAAACGCAATAGCTTTGGCTTCATATTTCAATACACATCGTATGATTGAGGAATATGCTAAGAGAGCATATAATTTAAAGAAACAAAAACCATGGAAGTACGAAGTATCTTAAGTTCCCTATTCCAAACTTAGACTATACTTTATTTTTATACCATTTGTTAAATGTTTTAATACATTTATTATCTACTTTTCTCAAAAAGCTTTAAATTGAGGAAAATATAAAGTCTTCCAATAATATAAAAAAGCAAGGCTAATAACATACTAAAAAGAATTACGAATGGTCCAATTGCATTCAAATCTATGAAATAATATGGATAAAAACCTGTAATTAATCCTTGTATAAGTGAATATCCGAGGTAAAAAAGAGGATAACTTAACCAATACAATGCATACTTTTTTTCGTATCTCTTTTTTCGCTCCGTAATTATCCAATCAATAATGAAAAAAATGGGAACAACATAATGGGCTAAAATATTAACGGTAATTCCAACAGGATCTGTTGGAAAATAAAACGGCTGGAGTAAAGTTACAAACACTAAAAAAGTAATCGTGATATATACTGTAATACCTCCTCTCACGACGGGTCCAAGGATAAACGGTTTTTCATCTTTTCTTGTATATATAATTGCTAAAGTGATCCAAATTAATACCATTAGATTCGTTTGAACAGTATAAAAACAGAAAAGAATAAATTGTAATGAAAGTATTGAAGGAAGGAGCATTATTAAGATTGCGGTCCATGATAATCCACATAAAATTATACGAAAAATTAAAAGTCCATATTTCTGTAAAAATCCGTTATGTTTTTCCATAATTTATATATAATATAGAAGTTAGTTTTTATTAGGTAAATAATTTTATATAATATTCTTTATAATTGTAAAATATATAAATAGATAATTAATATTTCAGAGTATCTTTAACTTAATTATTTGTCGTAGCTCTGTTAATAAATAATGTCCACAAAAAAAATGATTCATAAAGAATGGTTATTAAAGCATAAAATAGAATTAGAAGTATCCTTAATAATTGGTATAATTTCAAGTTTTTTGGTAATATGGGGTTTTTTATTTGGGTATCGTCTTCAAGCCATACTATATTCTCCCTTAATAACTCCAGAAGAATGGTGCAATATACAACCATGCATCTCTATAAATATATTGCGGTACACATTAACTATTGTAAAACCAAGCTCTTCTTTCATTGTCTATTTTCTCGGGTTTCAAACAACGATTATTGGTATTTATTTGTTATTGAGTAGAAACGGTCAAAAATCAAGATTATGGTGGGGGATCGCATTGATACTATGGGGTTTAGGAGCTATTTTCGCAGGTACAAGTTATCAAGCATTTAGTTATGAAATAAAATGTGCGGGAAAAAACTTTTGTATATGGACTAGCTGGTGGGAAATCATGTATTTAATCTTCACTGTTGGGAGCGTTGAAGCAATGCTAATAGCTCAATCATATGCTTGCTTACCTTCGAAATACCGAAAAATATGCTGGGTGTATTCCTTTGGCGTTTTTTTAATATATATTGTAATGATATTAATTGGGGCATATCTCCCCTTTCAATTTTTAATTTCCTTCGAATTAATGATTCTTTTTTTAACTCCAAATATTATCTTCTTTCTAGGATTAAATATTTTCAGATACATTAAAAATAAAAACCCTATGGATAAAGGCTTGATTATGATTTGGATATTATTGATAATTATTATCGGGGTTTATTTTCTTTACTTAATTTTTGGTATTACTGAAATTCTATGGGAATTGGGCATCTGGTTCTCCGAAAATGATGTACTCCATATAGGATTGATAATATGGATGCTATATGTCTTAGTTGCAATACGAAAATATTTAATTGATTTAAAAAAAAGATCTTTAAAATAATTCTATTTATTTTTTTCAATAGAAGTATTTATTAACCATTTTTATACCGAAAGAAACGTCTCTTGAATATTTCCAGAAATAAAAGTAAAAAGGTTTGCTCCTATAGAGGAATACCCCTATAGGAGACACCCTGGGGTTTTTGTCGCCTTACATCCCCTAATTATAAAAATGATCTTATCGTATTTATTTGTATTTAACTTGTCAAACTTAATAAGCTTAACAATCCAATCTCTTAATTATAGCATCCAAAAATAGATTATTGACATGATAGTAGTTTTTAAGCCTAAATTTTATATTATTTGCTCAGGCCTCAATTTCAAAAATGTAGAAATTATTTTAATTGATTCTTAGATCTATAAAAAAGAAGATAAAAAATTAGGAAACTAAATTACAATTCGAGAACTTAAATGGTCTAACTTGTATATATTTATCAAATTCCTTTCTTGTAAAATACTCTTCTAATACTTGATCCAAAATTTCTTCCAAAATTTCTACACCTTTTGAAATTCCTTCC
>SDNL01000016.1 GCA_004524365.1 Promethearchaeota archaeon
AAACTAGTATGGTTCATCGGTTTGTAGAAGACAAATTTGAATCCAATTATAAAGGAACCATTGGAGTTTCAATTATGAAAAAGCAGTGCAACTTTGAAGGCTTAAACACGAACGTACGCTTCGTAATCTGGGATTTAGCGGGCCAGACGGTCTTTAAACGCATAAGAAAAACATATCTACTAAATGCGGAAGCGGGGTTAATTGTATATGATGTCACTCGTCGTGAAACCTTTGAAAATATTAGAGGTTGGTTTGAAGAAGTGCGAAATGGTGCACCAAGAATTGTTTTGGTTTTAGTTGGAAATAAGTCAGATTTAAAAGAGCAGAGAGAAATTAATCGAGAAGAGGCGGAAAATCTTGCCCAAGAGTTGGGATTATCTTATATAGAAACATCTGCTAAGACTGGTGAAAATGTAGATGATGCATTTAGAATGTTAGCACTGGACGCAATAAAAAGAAATTTTACAACAGAAGAAGTGTGAAAAAAGCCTCTGGGGGGTGTTTCATTCCAATCCGAAATGGACTGAGGGCTTTGAACCCCCGACCTACTGATTTCCCGACCGAAACTCGGTTTACGAATCAGTCGCTCTACCACTAAGCCACAGAGGCATCTTACTCGGCGAGGTTCTTTTATAAACTTTCTAAAAAAACCTATTAAATATAAATTAAGATATAATTTTAATTTTATGATAAGAGTAAACAAATTGTAGAGAAGATAAGAATTGAATGACCCCTAAAAACAAAAAGCTCCGAGAAGTGGGAGAATCCGAGATCATACAATTAATAGATGATCTACTTTTTAAAAGAACGAAAAAACGACTTATCCGTGATGATGCCTTTTATTCTAAGATTGAGCATGTATCGATAAAAAGAGATACAGAATCACTAGTTCTATGTTTAAATTCTGATATGCTCGTCTCAACGACTGATGTCCCCCAGCAGATGAACTATCGGCAAATGGGGTATAAGGCAGTAATAATGAATAGTAGTGATTTAATTGTAAAAGGAGTCTCCCCTCAAGGAATCATCATCTCGTTAGGCTTGCCCCCGGAATTAAGGGTTGCGCATTTTAAATCGATGCTTAATGGAATTATTGATGCTTGTGAAAGTTTTGAGATGGACTATATTGGGGGAGATATTAATGAAACACAAGAGATCATTATTAATCCCACAGTATTTGGGGTTCAAAAAGAGAAATTCATAATTCATAGAGAACCGATTAACCCAGGGGATGTTGTGGTCGCAAATGGTAAATTTGGATTGACCGGGGTAGGATTAGATATTCTTTTGAATAAGAGTGAAAAAGGTTCTGATCCCATTGAACAATTTTCGTCTTATAAAAGATCAATTAAGAGTGTATTATCTCCTCATATTGGCTCAGAAGGTATAATTTTAGCGCAGTCACAATTAGTCAACGCTAGTATTGATTCTTCGGATGGTCTGTTGAGATCGCTACATGAATTAATGCGCTCAAACCCTCAAATTGGCTTTGAGATCACGTTAAACAATGCTCTCATTGACAACGAGGCTACCCAATATTCAAAAGAATTTGATATTCCCCTTAAAAAACTGATATTTACGGGGGCGGGTGAGGAATTCATTCAATTATTTATCATGAGTAAGGATGCCTATAAGAAAGCAAAAAAGCTTATAGAACAAACAGGAGGCCATTTGTTTTCGATTGGAAAAGTAATTAATGAGACGGAAATATATGGAATAAAGAAAGGTCAAAAATTCGTTTTAAGTGGAAGAGGGTATGAGCATTTTTCCTAAAATTTGAAATTATTTGAGAAGATTTATCTATTTATATTAATAAAATGAAGAAATTATTGGATTATAGTTCTTGTAAGAAACTTTCTAATTTAAATAATTATATAACAAATGTTTTTTGAGTGAAATAATGGCGGGCTATATGGGATTTTCATGTCTATTCGACGAGAATAAACAGTTTGAACCCACGATCTCCAGGTTAAAAGCCTGTTGCGCTACCTGTCTACGCCAATAGCCCTTTCTTTAGATAAATCTAAAGAAAACAATTAAAAAGACTTATATTCGCTTTTATAACTAATTTTTTATAATTAATATTGCTAAAAAAACTTTTCTAATTATGTGTAAAGAATTTATATCCTTAAGAGAAGATGTTTCCCATAAACGAGAAATGCTTGAACTTTTCGCAGTAGCGCATTTGTATTTTTATCGAATCGGAGTAAGATTTCCATTTACAGAAGAACGAAAATCCAGAAAAAACGAGAATAAGGACAAGAAGAACAAGAAAAAAGATAAAAACAATAATTCCTTATCATTTATAATTTTATATCGAAATTCTTTAATAATTTGTTGAATAATTTTAAATAACAGAAAGGAATTTTCCCACATAGCCCGCTTATTTTTAACTTTAAACCCCATTACATATATAAACCTAAAAAATAATATAATTTTCTTAACTTTAATTAATATGGCAGAGAATGAGTTAAAACTTCCAGCAGATGAATCAGAACAATTAATCATAAAATCTCAAGACCAGACCAATCCTAAATATGGGACGAAGCCAGAAGAGAGAAATATCAAGCAGTTATTTGAATACGGGGTTATTAATCTCGATAAAGTGAGCGGCCCCACATCTCATGAAGTAGTCTCTTGGGTTAAAAAAGTATTAGGAATAGAGAAAGTGGGGCATGGTGGAACCTTAGATCCTAATGTCACGGGCATTTTGCCCGTTGCCTTGGATCGTGGAACAAGAGTTCTATCCGCTCTTTTAAGTGCGGGGAAAGAGTATATATGTGTTATGAATTTACATTCTGATATACCTAAAGAAAAAATAGAACGGATCTTTAACCAATTTACAGGCAAGATATATCAAAGACCACCTCTTAAATCCTCAGTAAGAAGAAGATTACGAATACGAGAGATCTATTATCTTGAATTGTTGGAAGTTCAGGATCGCCATGTTTTATTTAGAATAGGATGTGAAGCTGGAACATATATTAGAAAGTTTTGTTTCGATATTGGGGAGGCATTATGTTCGGGCGCACATATGCTCGAATTGAGACGTACAAGAGTAGGGCCATTCAGAGAGGATAAAAGCTTAGTCACCCTTCACGATATAAAAGATGCGTTTACTATTTATCAAAAAGAAAATGATGAAAGATACTTAAAAAAGATTGTCTCCCCAATGGAAAAGATGGTCGCTCACATGCCGAAAATCTATGTCCGGGATTCCGCTGTAGATGCTTTATGTCACGGAGCAGATCTTGCAGCCGCAGGTATCTGTAACATAGATGCTCGAATTAAACCTCAGATGCAAGTGGCATTAATGACCTTAAAAGGGGAGTTAATAGGTTTTGGGAGAGCTAAAAAGGATGCATTGTCAATATTCAAAGCGAATAGCGGTATTTTGGTGGAATCAGATAAAGTATTTATGAAGCGTGGGACCTATCCCGGCTGGAATCAAGAAAAAGAGACATAAAAAGGGTGGAAAGGATGGCAAATAAAGATCATTATTTCTCTCATTTTCCAGATGTAAATCTTAAGGTTCACACCATATCAGAAAGTTTGCGTCGACATCTCTATGTGTTCAAAACGACTACAGGGACTTTTTCCTATAAGAAAATTGATTTAGGAACTAAAGTATTAATTAAACATATGAGAATTCCCAAAAAAACAAACACTTTATTAGATTTAGGGTGTGGATACGGACCAATCGGGATTGTTTTAGGATATCAATCTCCTCAAAGTGAGATTTATTTTATAGATATTAATCGACGAGCAATATGGGCAACAAAGGAAAATATTAAATTAAATCTTCCTCAATCGCAAGATAGGTTACATGTTTTAACCGGAGATTATTTTGAGCCTATCTCAAGCATGAAAAATACCTTTGATGGAATTTATATGAATCCTCCCATGAGAAGGGGAAAAGAGGAGTTTATTAACGTTTGTAAGAAGGTTCCAGAGTATCTTAAATCGGATGGGTTTTTTCAATTCGTTATTCGGAGAAAAATGGGCGCATCATCCATGTATGATATTTTAAAGGATTATTTTTCTCCCGATACGGTACAGATTATCTGCAAACGAAGTGGCTATTGGGTTTTTTACTTAACTATAGATAAGAATTAACCTTTATTTGAGATTTTGTTGAAAACCCTAAAGATGAAGAAAAAAAAAACAGAATCCTATCCTAAATAACTCGTAAAATTTTTTACACATGGTATATTACAAAAATTAACTATTAAAAAAATGAGGATAAGTATCCTTGCCAAGAAAGCGAAATATAGACGTACTTTTACACAATCTTGTACCTAAACATGTACTTTTAACCAAAAAAGAGGCAGAAGAGTTATTAGATAAATATAAGATACGCTATACGGACCTTCCTCAAATGTTTGCAAAAGATCCCGTGGCATTAGCCATAGGTGCGAGGGAGGGAGATGTAGTAAAAATTGTTAGAGAGTCAGATACAACTGTGAATGAAATCGAATATTACCGCTACATCAAGAAAGAAAAAAAATAAACCCCGAACCACGAATGTTTAATAACATTTCTCTTTATTTTCTAATTTATCTAAAAGAATGAATGATAGAAGTTTTTAAATAAAATAATTAAAATATAATACATTATAGTATATAGAAAGCAAAATGGGCTCACAAAATTTAACAACTACGGACGATTGGTTAGTGCTTAAATCTTTATTTCAAGAGAAAGGGCTCGTGCGCCAACATCTTGACTCCTATAACGATTTTATCGAAAAAGAAATGCAAAAGATCGTGGATGAATCTGGGGAAGTTGTACCCGATATTCCAGGATTTAAAATACGATTTGGTAAAATAGAGGTAGGGAAACCCAAAGTTCGTGAGGCAGATGGCGCGACAATGGAGATCTCACCAGTTGAGGCACGGATTAGGGAATTAAGTTACGCTGCTGATATAACTTTAGAAATGACACCTATTACAATTGATGAACGAACGCAGAGGGAAGAACCACAAGAAACATTAGATATTTATATTGGTAAAATTCCTATTATGTTAAAAAGTTGCAGATGTCCATTGGAGTCCCTCTCAGAACAAGAATTAATAAATAGAGGAGAGGATCCCTTGGATCCCGGTGGGTATTTCATTATCAATGGAACGGAAAGAGTTCTCGTAACTCAAGAGGATTTAGCTCCGAACCGTATCCTTGCCGAGCAAGCAAGTCGCAGTTCAAGTGCGACTCATCAGGCAAAAGTCTTTTCTACAAGAAGCGGTTTTCGAGCACCAGTAAGTATTGAGAGGAAAAAGGACGGTAATTTAAGAGTATCTTTTCCTTCCGTACCGGGAAAGATTCCACTTGCAATTTTAATGCGAGCATTGGGACTACATTCAGATAAAGAAATTTTTAAAGCAATTACGGATAATGATGATATTCAAAAAGAGTTAATACCAGTAATAGATGTTGCTTCGGAAATTCAAGTGTTAAAGGACCCTGAAAAATCTAAGCAAAATGCTTTGGATTATATAGGTAAGAGGGTCGCAATAGGACAAACTAAAGATTATCGTATTCGACGAGCACTTCAAGTGTTGGATAGATATCTATTACCACATATTGGGAATGAAGAAGAAGACAGAATTAAAAAGGCATATTATTTAGGTCAAATGGCTCAAAAAGTAATGGAACTTGCATTAGAGATGAGAGAACCCGATGATAAAGACCATTACGCCAATAAACGTTTAAAATTAGCAGGAGATCTATTTACATCACTTTTTAGAGTAGCCTTCCTAAATTTAGTAAAAGATATCAAATATCAATTAGAACGTACTGCTGTAAGAGGAAGGGCTCCAAATATAAAGACTGCTGTTCGTGCAGATGTTATTACTGAAAGGATTCGCCATGCTATGGCGACAGGGAATTGGGTTGGTGGAAAAGCGGGAGTAAGTCAGCTTCTTAATCGAACTAATTTAGTAGGGACATTAAGCCATTTGAGGCGGGTAGTTTCCCCTCTAAGCAGAAGCCAGCCACATTTCGAAGCTCGTGATCTCCATCCCACACAATGGGGTAAAATATGTCCTGCAGAGACACCAGAAGGTCCAAACTGCGGTTTGGTGAAGAATCTTGGTCTGGCAGCAATAATCTCTGTTGGAACAGATGAAATGATTATAGAGAATATTTTAATCGACCTAGGTGTTATTCCCATTAATGAAGTAGGAAACATTCGAGGAGATAAGGTTAAAGTATTTCTAAATGGAAAATTAGTAGGAATTCACCAGAATCATAATCCATTTATCCGTGAGCTAAGAGAGAAACGACGTAGACGGGAAATTGGGGAACACGTGAATATTGGATTTTATTACGATTCAAAAGAAATTCAAATAAATTGCGATGCGGGTCGTGCTTCAAGGCCGTTATTTGTAGTCAAAAATAAAGAAGTTCTAATTACAAGAGAAGATATCAAGAAAGTAAGAGAAGGGACATTACAGTGGTCGGATTTAGTAGATAAAGGATTTATTGAGTATTTAGATGCGGAAGAAGAAGAAAATGCTTTTATCGCAATGTTCGAGGAAGATTTAACTGATGAGCATACGCATTTAGAAATTTCTCCCGCTGCAATTTTAGGAATATGCGCGTCAATTATTCCGTTCCCAGAACATAATCAGTCTCCGAGAAACACTTATGAAGCAGGAATGGTAAAACAAGCACTTGGATTATTTGCAGCGAATATGCATTTAAGACTTGATACAAGAGGACATACACTTCATTATCCACAAAAACCGCTAGTAAAAACAAGTCCAATGGATATCATCGGATTTAATCAAAGACCTGCGGGGCAGAATTTTATTGTAGCGATGATGAGTTTTGAAGGGTTTAACATTGAAGATGCGATTATCATCAATAAAGCTTCGATTCAAAGGGGATTAGCAAGAAGTCACTTCTTTAGAACATACGATGCGGAAGAAAGAAAATATCCTGGTGGTGAAAAAGATAAATTCGAGATTCCAGAACGAGGAGTTCGTGGATTTAAATCCGCAGAATCATATAGGCTATTATCCGAAGAAGATGGAATAATTGAACCTGAAACAAAGGTCAATGGAGGGGATGTACTAATTGGCCGTACTTCTCCACCTAGATTTATCAAATCCTATGAAGAATTTGAGTTAATGCAGCCAAATCGACGTGAAACATCAATTAATATGCGACATAATGAACAAGGAATCGTTGACACGGTAATTATTTCAGAAACTATTGATGGAAACAAGTTAGTTAAGATCAAAGTAAGAGATTTACGAATACCAGAATTAGGTGATAAATTTTCATCACGTCATGGACAAAAAGGGGTTCTTGGAATGGTTGTCGACGAATCAGATATGCCTTTTACATCCTCTGGGGTGATCCCTGATATAATCGTAAATCCTCATGCTATGCCTTCAAGAATGACGTTAGGACAATTATTCGAAGGAATTAGTGGAAAGATAGCATGTAATACTGGAAAATTAGGGAATGCAACAGCATTTGAGTGGAAAAATATTACAGACTTACAGGAAAAACTTGTTGAGGCAGGATTTGAATTTAATGGCAGAGAAGTAATGTATAATGGAATTACAGGAGAGAAATATGAAGCAGGAATCTACTGCGCGCCAATTTACTATCAAAAATTATACCATCTTGTTGCGGACAAACTTCATGCGAGGGCTCGAGGACCTGTTCAAATTTTAACACGACAACCAACAGAAGGACGTGCAAGGGAAGGAGGACTACGATTCGGTGAGATGGAACGCGATTGTTTGGTTGGTCATGGTTCTGCATTATTATTAAAGGAAAGATTACTGGATGAATCTGATAAAACAACAATATTAGTTTGTGAAAAATGTGGTCTTTTAGCGGTATATGATAGAAATAGAGATAAACGTTACTGCCCAGTTTGTGGAGAAAACACAACTATCAGTAATGTGACTTGCTCTTATGCATTTAAATTGCTCTTGCAAGAAATGATGTCCTTGGGTTTGGCCCCACGGTTGAAATTAAAAGAAAAGATATAATACATAAAACCAATTTTATTTTCTATTTGTTTTTACTTTTATTTTATAATACTTTAGATAATTCATTTTTGTTTTAAATATCTAAATTTTAAGTCGAGTCTGATATTCTCATCAATAACTCATTCTTAAAAGAGAAATAAAAAAAATAAAGAATTATAGATTTTAAATTTATAAACCAATAGAGAAAAGATCGTAGAGCTCTGGTACGAGAGTTAATAGTATATATAACACGAATAACGTTAGGATAGAAATCCAGAGGGCGGACCCCCATGTTGTATCAAGGAAGAATTTGGTCATTGCGAGAAGGATTAAAAATCCAAAAATGATCGCTAATCGAGGTAGAAAACTAGGATCTCCCCCTCCATCCACTCGAAGTGCAGCTAGAACCGTCCCCAATTCACCTAAGACACTAGCTATAACTCCAATTACAAGCGGAAGGATAAGAACGGTTATTAACGCTTCAATGATTATAAGTATTACCTTATCCCGTGCCTTTCGACTGGAAATTATAACCAATGTTGCTAAATATAAGATTAACGCAATCACGATTGTTCCAATTAGGATTCCTAAAAGCGTTATAAGTGCTTGTTCTACATCTTGTTGTAGTAACATATTTATTCCTTTATTATTGAGTTAGTGTTGAATAATTAATTATTAATATTTATGAGAATAATAAAACATTACTTTTTTGATTTAAAAAAGCTTTTCAGTTTTGAAATTAGTAGACACTTAAATTTAACAAAAAAAAGTGAATCGAGAACCCAAGAAGTACGGAAGAAAGCACAATCGTAAGAATGGAGAGCTTAAGGGAAAAATCTCGGCCATAACGAGTATACACTAATAGAATTAACAAGGAAATAATTCCTATCACTAAAAATAACCATGCTAGAACCCAAAGGGGAATAGAAGGTATTTCATATTCCGTTAAGTCAGTAAAAAATATCATATAAGTAGACCTTTTAAACAAGAACGTTTATTTATATTAATTTTAATATAATAACTAATAAAAATTTAAAGTTTTAATTTATTTTACTTTATTATATTAGAGAGTAGGAAAATTGAATATATATAAGAATAATTGAATAAAATTAAGTTGGTGAGTTACCTATTGCATTTTATAAAACAAATAATAGAAAACGAGAATTTTGAAGAACCCGCGAAGGAACATATGGATGTCCACAAACATTTTTACCGCTATTCAAAGGGGGAATTTTCAGGACCCGCCATAAAAATGAAGAAATATTCCACAAAGATTACCTTAAAAGGTTCTTTTGAATACGAAGATGCCATCCAAGAACTTGTCACAATGACCGCCCCTAATAGTATTATTGATGTGGAAGGAAAAGTAGTTACGGGGAGAGATATTAGTGATTTATTGAAAGATCTTAATTTAGATTGGAAACTCGAAAAAAAGACGGGAAAAGCAAAAGGATATAAAATTAAGTTCTCAGATTCATTAAAGAAAGAAAAAATCATGGAAATAATTGAAACTCTCAGGGAACATTGCTATCTTATGCTAAATTTTAAAATAGATAAATATTGTCAAGTAAAAACTGACGAAAAATTACCCAAACCCTCTAAAAAGAACCCAATTGAAGATGATATTAATAAGCGAGTGTCGTTCTCTCGGGGGTATGTTGAAACAAATCAGAATAACTTGGAATTAATATATGACCATCTTTTACCGGATTTCAAATCAGAATTGCCAGACGATTGGACGGATCTTATTCTTACAAATACTTACAAAATTAATGATATTGAAATCCCTAAAGATGTAAAAAACTCTCGGATGATGAGAATAATGGCAATACGGAAAGGAACATTAGTACGAGAAGTAGAATGCGATAATCAAACATTTACAAAAGAGTATTCCTTATATGTTTAATGCTATGATTTTTTTTAATATCTGGGAAAAAAAATTTTTAAATTTGAATATATATTTATTATATCAAATGAAATCAGAGGGAAGAGATAAATTAAAGAATTGAATCCGTTATTAAAGTCTTTTTTATTTATCATTGGAGGAGACATTGCAATCGAGGTAGGACGTGAATTATTAAATTCAAAAGGAGAAGAAATAACAGACGAGGATATTGCTGAAAATATTAAAGAACGGATTAAAGGAAAAAAGGATTTTGAACCCGAAGACGAAGAGATACTAAAGGTTAATACGGTTAGAAAGACGCTTTATGTATTATATTCCGAAAAGCTAGCTCAGTTCCGAAGGATCCGAGACAAATCAACGGGATGGTTTATCTACTTCTGGTGGGAAGATTTTGATTTAATTGAAGAACTATTATTTGAAAAAAAAAGAATTCTACAAGAAAAGCTCAGAGATAGATTGGAATATGAAAAGGAAAATCAATTTTTCTCGTGTAAAGAATGTGAAGAGGGAAATATTAATTATACCTTTGAAGAAGCTTTTGAATTGAATTTCCGCTGTCCGGAATGTGGTAATCCATTAGAAGTCCAAGAAAATCAAGATATTATTAGTTTTTTAAAGACAAAAATTATTCAAAATCGCCAGATTACCTTCTCAACGGAAGATTAAGGAGCTCTCAATCATCCTTCTTTTTAATAAACGCCCCTAACGAAACGCCCCCTGAACCGGTGCTTTTTTTCATATATTTGTTCGTATCAACTTTTACTGGGCCTGTTTCTTTTAATAATTTTATTCCATAGGTATTTTCTATCTTTTTTGCTAATTTTATAGTCGGTTTCGTCTTTTTTGCCTCAATTCGCCTTATAAGCGACTCCTTTTCCTTTAGTCGCTGGGCAAATTTTGCTTGTGTTAGATTTCGCTGCTCTCTCACCCTTCTAATTCGCTGATTATAGTCCTTTACTATAATAACTTTTGGACCATAATCCTTTTTAGGTTTACGTGAAGTTTTCTGGGTTTTTGAATATTTTTCCCGCGTCCTAGAGGAAGGTCTAGTTTTTGTTACGATTTTTTTCCCATGTTGCGCACAACTTTGACAGACTCTTATTTTTGCGCCTTCAATTAGCACTTTTTCCCCGCCCCCCCATATAATTCCGCCGCAAATGGGACAGACATCTTGATCTTTTCGCTCAGACATAATGATTAATAAAATTTTTTATTTTTCTCTATGCTTATATAACATATATCAATAATTAAATATAAAATATAGATTTATATGAGAGTAAATTTTTTTTTAAAATAGAACTAAAAGTATAAATGTATAAAATATCTTAATTAAAATAAAACAACTAAATTAATAAACAAAAAGGGAATCTTAGTGACATCGACGAAAGAAAAAGAAAAGGAAAAGGAAGGGAAGGACGGGGAGTATCTTGTGACCTATACCCGCCATTTAGAGAAGCGTTTAAGGAATCTTGAAACCGAAAAACAATTATTAGATGCTGAGCGCTTGAGATTGGAGCAAGAACTCCATAGCCTACGGAATGAAATAGACCGTTTGAGAGAGCCACCCTTAGTATCTGCAAGTGTGATCGACATTCTTGATGATAAAAAGGGGCGGGCAATCGTTAAAAGCTCAACTGGTCCAAGTTTCGTGGTAAATACCTTTAATAAAGGAAGAGAAAAGAAATTAAAACCCGGTATGAGGGTGGCTTTAAATCAAAGGACATTTGCGATTATGGAAATATTACCTGAAAAACTCGATCCCTTCGTAAAAGGTATGGAAGTTATTGATACTGTTCCTGATACCTCCTATAATGATGTGGGAGGGCTTGAAAGTCAGAAACAAGAAGTTCGAGAGACCGTAGAACTACCTTTAAAGAAACCCGAATTATTCAAGAAGGTAGGAATTGATCCTCCTAAGGGAGTATTATTGTATGGTCCGCCTGGAACGGGAAAAACCTTGTTAGCAAAGGCGGTAGCACATGAGACCGAAGCTACGTTCATAAGAATAATTGGATCGGAGCTTGTACAGAAATTTATAGGTGAAGGTGCTCGATTAGTAAGGGAAATCTTTAGCCTAGCCAAAAAGAAAGCCCCTACAATATTATTTATTGATGAATTAGATGCGATTGGATCCCAGAGATTAAAAATTGCCACATCTGGAGATAGAGAAGTACAAAGAACATTAATGCAATTATTAAGCGAATTAGACGGATTTGAGGCACGCGGAGATGTAAAAATCGTAGCAGCAACAAATCGAGCAGACATTTTGGATCCCGCACTTCTTAGACCTGGAAGGTTTGATAGGATGATTGAATTCCCCATGCCTGCAGAAGAAGAACGAACTGCGATCTTTAGAATTCATAGCCGAAGGCTAAACTTGTCTGAGGATATTAATATTGAAGCATTTTCAAAAATGACAGAAGGGGCAACGGGTGCAGATATTAAGGCAATCTGTACTGAAGCAGGAATGTATACGATCAGAAGGGATTCGGAAGTTGTTGAGAAAAAAGATTTCCTGCAAGCTATTGAAAAAGTTATGAAGAAAGCAAGGGATAGATGCGTTGATTCTGAAATCTATTCATAATCTTCTTATTTCGCCATTATATATTTATTTCTCTCATTTTTATTTAATATAAAGATTATATCTACTTTTAATGAAATTATATGAATACCACACGATTATTAGCACTAAGAAAGCTCCATGCCATTTCTGATTATCAATTTGGTCCCGTAATAACTAAAATTCTATTTAATAATGAGAGCGAAATCGAGATTATCAGATCAGCAAACACAAATAAAATCAAATATATTCATCTAAAAGATGAATTACTGTTATCCTTAAAACCCACCACAGGTCTATTTACTTTGAGCTTTTTAGCCGCTAAAATTATAATTAATGAAACTAAATGCCCCAAACTTAGAGCAGTTGTATTATCGGAAATTTCAAAATTTATAAAAAAGGGGAGAAATGTGTTTTGTAAGCATATTACCGATATTGATACCGATTTACGTCCTATGGATGAAGTAATCGTTGTTAACCAAGAAGATGAAATTTTAGCGATTGGAAGGATAAATATACCCATCGCCTATATTAAAACCTTTAATCGTGGCGAAGCGATAAATGTTCGAAAAGGAATAGGATCTTAAAAAATTAAAATATGTGTTTCATTATAAAATATAAAACTTAATTATTAATTAGTGATTCTAAATTGAAATTACCGAAGGATTTGCAAGAGAAAAAAAAAGAAAAGCCTCGAAGGCCACGTAAAGTGAAAAAGCTTCCGGGAGGGCAAAGTATGAGTTCACGATCAATGAGACGTAGAATGCAACAGCAAGGAATAGATATGGAACAGATTGATGCTACCCGAGTAATAATCGAAGGAACAGAAAAAACCTTGGTTATTAATCAACCAGAGGTGATGGAGATGGAACAAATGGGTCAATCTATATTTCAAGTAATAGGAGAGGCTGAGGAATATGCTCCGGGAGAGATTGCTATAGGAGAAGAAGAAGCTCCAGAGAGGGAGGAAGAATTTGAGGAGATAGATGCGACACCAACAATAACAGAAAACGATATTATGTTAGTAGCTGCTCAAGCTAATGTGGATAGAGATGTAGCCGAGTCGGTATTAAGGGAACATAATGGGGATATTGCTAAGGCGATAGTGTTTTTAAAAAATCGATAGAAATTACGGGATAAATAAATATAAAGAGTATCAATAATTTTACTATTAAGTAGATAAGAAACGATTTTTATGTCAAAATATAAACAAAAACGCAAAAAAAAAGCATTGGAAGAGTCTGAAGTTGATTCACGTTTAATTAAGACCTTAGGGATTACAGGAGCTTTGTTTTTATTCATTTTTATTGGTTATATGGGAATATGGGTCATAATTAATTATGTTTTGGATATATCCTTTATACTTTTTACAGAAAATGAATATTCTTTTACATTCGTTATTTTTACATGTACATCCTCAGCTTTAACTTTTGGACTTAGAGCAAACATTAGAGAAAATCAAGAAAAAAAGAAGAAATTGTTTATAAATTGGATAATTTCTGAATTTATTATTGTAGTATTTGCAATCTTTGTGTTGGCTGCTTATCAATGGTAATTTTTTACCATTATTTATATTCTTCACGTGCAGGACTAAATACTTCAATAACTTCGCTATCTTCTAAAATTTCTGCTCCATGTTTCTCATTGGAATCAAAAACATAACTATCTCCTGGTTGGGCGATAAATTCGTTATTATCTAATATAAATTTAATTTTTCCTTTTATCAAATAACCAATTTGGGTTGCTTTATGATAATGTAAGGGTATAATAGCATCTTTTTCAAGCCTAAAAAAACAGAGCATGGTTTCATCGTTATAAGCTAGAGTTTTCCTATAAATACCATCGAGAGCCTTTACAGCTTCTACATCCTTTCTATTAATGGGGTTTTTTAGCATTAAGGGTTTTACCTTTTCTAAGATATATTTTTATTCAATTTTTATTACTTTTTTTTATTGAATACATATATTAAATTAAAATAAACTTTGCGCTATAAAACTTAATATAAAACCGACTTTATTTATAATTAGATATGATAAAAAAGAAAGAGAGTCTTTTTGAGCTACAAAAACAAGTAGACGAGTGGATAAATCGCTATGGAGGGGGATATTGGAACCCTCTATCAATGTTTTCCGCTTTAATAGAAGAGGCTGGGGAATTAGCGCGCGAGTTAAATTGTCAGCAAGGAAATAAGCCAAAAAAGTCAGAGAAGGAAAATGTTAGAATTGATGAAGAAACTGGAGATTTATTATTCGCACTAATCTGTATTGCTAATTATTTCGAAATAGATCTAGAACAACAACTAAAAAAAAGTTTAAGAAAGTTCGCACAGAGAGATAAGAACCGCTATAAGAAAACAAGATAAGCATTATAATGATTATTTAGGAATTGATTTTCTATTTAAAAATACAGTTTATCCTTCAAATGAGACAAAATTTCAATTCAAATAAATGAAAAAAGTTAAAAAAATATTAATTTAAATTAATGTTTCTATTCACTTTACTTGTCTTTTGCTTAATCTTTAGGATATATAATAAAAAATCATTTTAAGAATAATTAATTTTTAGAAAGAAGGATTTATGAAAATGTTAGAACAAGGGTTATCGAAAAAAAAAATTGAAGAGATTTTAGATAAAAAGTTAGCTAAAGATTATAAGTATACTTCTGGAAGCATTTTAGGTTCTATGTGCACCATCCCCCACAAATTTGCACAGAAGATCTTTTGTAAATATATGCATAAAAATTTAGGTGACCCAGGTCTTTTTCCTGAAACTGCAAAATTAGAAGAACAGACCGTGGACGAGATCGGTGAACTTTTTGGGGGAACTGGGATTGTAGGATCCTTTACAACTGGCGGATCTGAAGCAAATTTAATTGCAATGCGAATTGCCAGAGATAGAAGACCGGATATTAAACACCCCGAAGTAGTTGTTCCTCTATCTGCTCATATGTCTTTTGATAAATCTGCAGACCTTTTAGGGATAAAATTAAGAAAGGCAAGGTTAAAAAATAATTTTGAGTTAGATATTGATCATTTTAAATCTCTAATTAACGAAAATACATGCGGAGTAGTTGGAATTGCTGGTACCACCTCATTAGGGTTGGTAGATCCTATTGAAAAAATAGGGAAGATGGTAACAGACACAGATATTTTTTTTCACGTTGATGCCGCGTTTGGGGGTTTTGTTCTTCCCTTTCTTCCCCAATTGGGATATTCGATTCCTCAATGGGATTTTGCGGTTGAACAAGTAGATTCAATAACCGCAGATCCGCACAAAATGGGATTAAACGTGATACCCTCAGGAGGGATCTTTATTAAAAGCGAAAACATTATTCAAAAATTGGGTTTTGAGATCCCCTATTTAGCGGGGGGGAATTTTAAGCATCTTCATATCGTTGGAACTAGACCCGGAGGGACAGTGGTTTCTTTTTGGGCTTTGATGAAATATTTAGGAAATAAGGGTTTTAGAGACATTATTCATAACTGTATGAAAAATACCCATTATCTTTCTAAACAAATAAATAAGATTGATGGAGTCAAGCTGGCAGCTGAACCTCTAATGAATATTTTAGGGATTACTACAGAAAGCGGGGAATCCATTTGTGAATTAGATAAAATGTTGAGAAAGCATGATTGGATGCTTGGGAAATTTGAGGAATTTAATCTTATAAGAATCGTAATTATGCCTCATGTAAAACAATCCCATTTAGAGAATTTTGTGAGAGATTTGGAAATAGTTGTCAAAGATATCGGGCTAAATTAATTTAAATGTATTCATTAAAAATCGTCCCAAGAAGATATTTTTATTATTTTTATATTTTTTCCAATTAAATCAGAGAGACGGTCAATTTTTTCAAAAGTATAAGTATCTGCAACATTTTCCTCCTCGTATATGAAATATAAATCTTTATTTTTCCAATCTCTACCTTCTAAAGAATCCATTATTCCTTTACATTTCTTTTTTATTCCTTTCAAAGCATGATCAGGGATATTAGGGTTCACCTTCCGATAATCTTCATAAAATAGGGGGCCTCCAGTAACGATTAATTTTCTTGGATCTATACCTTGATCTTTTAGAATATTTTTAGCGGAATTGGAGGAAATTAATGCCATATTATCCTCACTTAACACATCAATAATTCTTTCTTTTTGATTATCTTCGCTAAACTCAGATATTGATATTTCTTTATTATGCAAATAAGTAGTAAAGAGAGGATCGAGTTCATTTTGAAGTGTGTGTAATGATTTAATGATTTTTTTATCATATGGGTCTGTTAATTCATATAATGGCGAAATTTTTCGGATATATGTTTTAATATCGAGTAAAATGTCAATTGAACTCAAAATTGCCTTAATATCTTTTTTTGTTAGCTTCATTTTTCCAATTTACAATACAATATCTTAAAAAAATATAAAGGAAAAAAATTTTTAGGTTATATAAATATAATTTATATGATCTATTTTTTAAAACATATCTAAGAATTACAGATGTAAAAGTGGGAATATGGGGAAAAAGAAATCAAAACTCGGAATAAAGACATCAAAGTATTTTACTAAAACTTGTGATAATTGTGGGGAAGAATATCCCAGTTTTTTCACTCATTGCCCTCATTGTGGAACTGCGTGGGATGAAAAACCACAAGATGCCTTTAAAACTAAGAATATTAAAATTGTGGCTAAAATTACTGAGGATAATTTTAGTGAAGCAATTAAAAGGGTTTCTTTGATCTTTAGCGGAGATGGGGGACAAAAATGGTATAAGGTAAAAATGAAAGATAAATCAGATTTTTACGAAGCAGAAATAAAGGATGTACCCGAAGGAGCTACATTAATATATTTAATTGAAGTATATCAGGTTAACGGGGAAATAATCCGTGAAAATAATCAAGGAACGTATTATAAATATAATGTTGCAATTTCTGAGGGAGAGGATGAGGAAGAACAATCTGAAGTCCACGATTCAGATCCATTAGATGTGTTAAAACCCTCTATGCCTCAAAAAGAGGATATTATTGAGAAACACCAAGAAGAAGAATTAAATAATAATTCTGAGAACTCACCAAAAGATAACCTGAAAGAATGTCCCAATTGCCATTCAAAAGTAAAAAAACATTTTATTATTTGCCCGATTTGCGGACACAACTTTCAACAAAATACTCCTTAGTTCAGCATCTAGTCTTAATTAGGAGTTTTTTAAATAAATATGAGAAGTTTTTGAAAGGTGAAATAAGTAAGCTATAACCTATGTTTATCCCCTTAATTTAGCGCCGCAACGATTGCAAAATGCATAATCGGCATTGCAGGTTGCTCCGCAATTAGGACAGATAATTTTGTCGGTAGCTTTAGGATGTTCTGCCTCTTGTGTTGGTTGTGAATCTTCCGCATCAGGAATAAAATCAACTTCAGTTTCTTTTGTTTCTTGTGATTCTTGATTTTCCGAAGAAATAAATGGAACAAAAGCGGGTCTTTTCTTAGCTTTTGATCTTTTTGAAAGAGTATCGAATAATGATGAAGGTTGAGATTTTTGTTCTATTTCTTCTTGTTGAGCTTGAGGTTCGGGTTGGGATTCTGGCTGAGGTTCTGGCTCTGGTGCTTGCTCAATTTCGGGCTCTTCTGCTTCGGGCATATAGTCAAACAAAGAATCCGAAGATTGTTCTCCAGGTTGTTGTTCTTCATAGGGGGGAGTTGATTCAACAGTAGGTTGAGGATTGAAATTTTCAGGAGCTTCTGTAGGTGAAGGTGATTCTGAAGAAAATGGCACGGATTTAGGTTTATAGGTATATTTACTTCTTGGAGATTGAGCTTTGGAATCTGACATCGAAGATATTTCCTCTGCGTCTTGTTGAGCTTGAGTATCTTCAGATAATATTTGTTCGGGTGTTTTAAATTCAAAATCAGGGGAATTATCTTCTGTTTCTTCTATATATTGTTCATTTGGGGGTGTTTCTACGGCTTGAACTTCTTCTGTTTGCGTATATTGATCTTCTTCGTGATAGTTTTCGCTCGCCATTTCTTCCGCTACTTGTTCATAGTTTGGATCCTCTACTGGCTGTGGTTCTGTTACAGTCTCTGGCTCAATCTCTAATTCTGGTTCTGGTTCAATTTCTGGTGCCGGTTCGGGCTCGGATTCATATTCTGGTGCCATTTCAGACTCGTATTCGGGTACCATTTCTGGTTCTATTTCCTCTTCCATTTCGAGTTCTAATTCAGGTTCTATTTCTTCAGGTTGAGCTATTGGTTCTTCCTTCTCAGCACTTAGAATTTGACCAGGAGCAAAAATTTGTTCTTCTTCAATCAAACCTTCGGGGATATCTTGACCGACCATAAGATATGCTAGCATCGCGAAACAATCTCCTACATTTTTACCCGTTTTGGCTGAAGTTTCTGTATAATAGAGATTAAATTCTTTAGAGAACTCATCTATTTCCTCAAGAGAAACTTCCCTTTCATCCACTAAATCGGCTTTATTACCAACTAATAACAAAGGAATCTCTTCTTTTGAATTTGCACGTATTTCTTCAATCCATTGGGGAAGATGTTCAAAACTTGGGGTTGAAGTTAAATCAAATATGAGAAGCGCCCCCAATGCGCCACGATAATACATGGGACGAATAGATGCAAACCGTTCTTGGCCTCCAGTATCCCATATTTGTAATTTTGTACGTATAACACCATCTTTGGTTTTTAAATCAATGGTTTTTACGTGGAAATCGACACCAATGGTCATTTTGTACTTTTCTTGGAAGAATCCCTTGCTAAACCGTAGGGTCAGTGCAGTCTTGCCTACACCACCATCCCCCACAACTATAGACTTAAACAAGAAATCATAGGTCTCAGACATATAATATCAGCTAATTTCCTTCATTTTTTTATAAGTTGTAAGCATATGTTATTTTTAAAAAAAAATACCAATAATAATTTACTTATTATATATATAATATATTATTAAAATTTTAATTTTATTCAGATAAACAAGCGTTTTATATTCAACATCTGTTTATCTTTTTCTTATACTTAAGATAAATATACCATTCTAACTATAAAAATATATTTAATACAAAAGATTGTTATAGAATTTATAAATTCAAATGGAGTAATCTATAACAATCCTTTCAAATATAGGTTCTTCCTTTTGGATCGATAAAATACCAAGGTAAGTATCTTAATTCAAAAATTCAATTCAAATTAAAGAGGAAACTAAAAGATTTATTTTTTTTCCTAGATTATTTCTCTAGAATATTATTTTTTAAATGCAACAGAAGAAAAAGTAATTAAGAAAATGAAAAAAAGAGACGAGCCATACCTTCAACTCGCATTAGATCTAATTAATACCCATCGTGCCCTCCAAATTGCTGAGGAAGCGGTTGAGGGCGGGGTAGAGTGGATAGAAGCAGGAACACCATTAATTAAAGCAGAAGGAATGCAAGTTGTAAGAGATTTACATAAGAGATTCCCCCAAAATACAATTGTGGCAGATATGAAGACCGTAGATGGGGGATCAATAGAAATAGAGATTGCTGCAAAATCAGGAGCGGATGTAGTGCTGATGCTTGGAGGAAGTGACGATGCATCAGTAAGAGAAGCTGTTGAGGCTGCTCGAAAGTACGGTGTAATATTAGGTTGTGATACGATTGATATACCACCAGAAAGATTAGAGGAAAGAGCGCTAGAATTAGAAAATTTAGGAGCAGATATGATAGTATCCCATGTGGGAATAGACCAGCAAACTATTTACGGAGGAGAAAAAACCTTAGAGGTTGCTAAAAAATTAAAAAAGACCTTAAAACCAACAACATGGTTAGCCATTGCTGGAGGGATCAATCCTGAGACTGCTGCGAAAGCGAAAACTATTGGAGTTGACGTGATTATTGTTGGGGGTTGCCTTTATAAATCGAAAAGCCCTAAAGAAACCGCACAGAAGCTTGTAAAAGCAATCACTTCTGCCAAACCTGTCTCTACTAACTTATATAAAAAATACGATGAACACCATATAAGAGATGCTTTAATGAAGGTCTCTTGTCCAAATATTTCAGATGCAATGCATAGAGAAGGGGAAATGCAAGGATTAAAACCTGTGTGGATTGGAACTGAAGCTTATCCTTTAAAATTTGCAGGCCCTGCAGTGACAGTTAGAGCATATAATGGAGACTGGAGTAAGCCTGTGGAAGCTATAGAAGAGGCTGAGGAGGGAGATGTTATCGTAATTGATGCGTGCGAGGGAAAAGATGCGGTCTGGGGGGAGCTTGCGTCTTGGAGCTGTAAAACAAAAGGGGTTGCAGGAGTTGTGATTGATGGTGCTGCGAGAGATATTGATGATATTAGAAAGATGAAATTTCCATTATTTGCCAAATATTTTACCCCCACAGCGGGAGAGCCTCGGGGATTGGGAGAGATAAACGTTTCTATAGAATGTGCTGGAAAGAAAGTAAATCCAGGAGATTGGATTGTAGGAGATGACTCTGGGGTCGTTGTTATACCTAAACAAAAGGCACAGGAAATGGCTAATAGAGCAATAGATGTATTTGAAAAAGAAAACCGAATTCGTGAGGAAATAAAGCGTGGTTCTACCCTCTCTGAAGTATTATATTTAAAGAAATGGGAGAAACAAAAATAAAAACATTCATAGAAGAGCCAGAGGAGGGAGATATTCCGAGTGGAATAGAGTTCCCCTCGATTGAACCCCCGTCATCAACTCTGCAGGCTGACGCTCAGCCACTAAGCGACTCTGGCAAATGAAAAAATGTACGAAGAAAATGAAAAGTAATTCCTACTCCTATTAAAAACTTCAAATGAATTACTACACCAATTCTTAGTGAAACACTTTAATTCATAAAACAATTAATTCCATTTTAATTTTTTGATTTTTCACTTTAAATCACGCTACAATGCGGATTTATAAGGTATTTGTAGCGATTTTAAGTAATAATAAAGAATATTCAAAAAAATGTAATTCTAATATATCATCCTCAATTTTTAGTAATGATTTTATTAGATAATTCATATATTATCTCTAACAAGATATAAATATTAATAGCGAATTAAAATGAAACCCGAGGATATCGATTTTTATAATTTGGGATTTAACTTTATAGAAACTAAGGAGATGTACGTTTCGGACTATGAAAATGGTACATGGAGTGAAGGAAAGATGGTTCCATTTGGACCCTTCGAGATATCTCCTGCTGCAGGCGTCTTAAACTACGGACAAGGAATATTTGAGGGAATGAAGGCATTAGAGACTAAAAATGGAGAAATTGTTCTATTTCGTCCTGAAGAGAATGCAAAGCGCCTCGTTAGAAGTGCAAAAAAATTATTAATGCCCCCTTATGATGAAGAAGAATTTATTAATGCAGTTAAAAAGGTCGTAAGGGCGAATAAAGAATATATTCCCCCCTATGATAGTGGAGGTGCACTTTATATACGACCCATACTTATTGCTAATGGCCCTGTTCTCGGAGTGGCACCTGCTGATATATATAAACTTATAATTTTTGTATGTCCTGTTGGCCCCTACTTTCCAGAGGGATTTAAAGCAATCAATTTAGAGATCTCAATGAAATATACGAGAGCGTCACCTGGTAATACGGGCGCTGCGAAAACTTGCGCTAATTATGCAGGTACTATGAAACATGCAAAAGAGACAAAAGAAAAAGGGTTTGCCCAAGTTATTTACTTGGATGCGCCCCATATGGAATATATCGAAGAAGTTGGTACTGCAAACTTTTTTGCGGTAATTGATGGAAAGCTT
>SDNL01000017.1 GCA_004524365.1 Promethearchaeota archaeon
ACCCCGATATGGATTATTCCTACCGCCCCTACGAAGATTAATATAACTCTAAGGGTAGAATTCCCAAAATTTTTATTTTTTCCTTTTGTTGTTTCTATACGTGAAAGCATCCAAAGCATCCCTTGGCTCCATAATACTAAAAATAGGGGTAAAAAAAGGTAAAAAAAGATTAAAAAAAAAGTTTGATAAAAAATTTTGAAACCCGATTTTTATCAGCGAAGTTTATACTATAAGGCTTCCGGCAGAGCTAATAACCCAGAGTTGCTCAGGCTCGGCTCTAACGGTATTTTACAGCCATAAGGATATCGTCCCTTGTAATCTTCTTCCTTCCTGCATGCTTAGTAAGTCGGAGCGCAGTTTCAGTTAAATCTTCAGCACTTTTTTCAAGCCAATTTACTAATTCATCAACTGCATCTCGGGCAACAATTTCCGCTCCATTATGTTTCATTAGGCGTCGGATAGGACTCCAACTAATATATTCTCCTGCCATTTTATTCATTCCTCCACAATTTTATTAATTTATTTTGAAATTATTTTATTAAATGTATTTCTTATAATAACATAGATCTTACATATATTTAAACATTTTGGTTTATCCTTAATTTTTATCATTAAGAGATTAAAAAAAATGAACGACAAAATAGGGGATTGTGAAAATAATCAATTTAAGAAACGTTGGCAAAAGTTTTTACTAAGATATATTTTATTGAGGAGCATAACAGAGATGTTATGATCGTATAGAAGCTCAGATACTTATCCTTAATTCAAAGCTTTTCTAGTAAAATTCCCAGTTTTTGTTAAATCTATGGATCCTAGAAACATCATTTTCGGAGGTCAAATATTGTTTTCTGGTTGATAAATCTTTCATATCTTAATGTTTTAAAATCATAAAAAATCGGTAAAAGAATTGATTTTACGTCAAATTTAGCTAATTCAAAGATAAAATCCTATAAACCTTATTTGTTTTCGTATAATAATATAAAAAACAATCAATAATACTTTATTATACAAAAGAGATGAGAGGAAAAAGATATATTGTAATAATTATTGGAATAATAGCATAAAAAGGTTGATAGATAAAAACCTTAATTCACATATTAATAAAACTTATTTTTTAAAGTATTTTACTAAAAGTAATGGAAGAAGTATATCCGTCTATATTTTTGATTAAGGAAGAAGGGAGCTTTGGGGTAATGAAGCCTCCCGAAAACGTGTATGTTATTGCAGGCAAGAATGGATTAATATATGATGCGGGATATGGTACAATTTGGACCATCAAACATGCAATTTCGCAATTTAATAAAATTAAACGATTATATGAAGAAGAGAAAAAAGCATTCAATGTAACTCGAATTTTACCGAGCCATGTACATCCCGATCATATTTCAGGATTAAAAAAATTGAGGAAGTATTTAGGCTTGAAGATTGTATTAACCGAAAAGATGGCTTCAATAATTAAAGATAAAGAATCATATTTAAAATATTATCATTCTCCGATTACTATTGAAGAATCTTATGATATAAATTCACCTGGGGAGTTCCTTAGTATTTTTTTTAGAAATATTTCGTATAGTATTCTTTTTAATGTTATCTACGGAATAAAATTCATATCTGACCCCAATAAGATCATTAAAGCTAACAGTACAATAATGATTAATGGTGAGGAGTGGGATATTTTACCTTCCCCCGGTCATTCATCGGATCATATTTCTCTTTATAATAAGGAAAAAGGAATCTTATTATCCGGAGATAATGTTCTAAGAACCGTTACAACGTGGTTAGGTCCACCCAATTCAAATATTAAGAAATATATTGAAACAATCAAAATGATCCAAAATCTTCCAAATCTTAAATTAATTCTTCCCGCTCATGGGAGTCCTGTCTCTAATCCAAAAGAGCGCCTTAAAGAGATCATAGCACATCGCCATAAGAAAACTCAACAAGTTTTAGAGATTATTCAAGAACATAAAGAAGATGGAATCACTCTTCGAGAACTTTTAGGAAAGATGTATTCTCATAAAAGTACATTCATGCAAGGTGTTGCAAAAGGGTGGGTAATCCTAACGTTAAGGATGCTCTGGTCAGAAAAATTAATCGAATATCGCATTAAAGAGGATATATTGAAATTCTACCCTCAATAAGAATTTCCCCCAAATAAGTTATTTTTTATAATCATTTTTAGAAAAAAATTTTCAAATCAAAAGGGGAAGGTATATTATTTTAAACTTCTATACTCTATATGGATGCAATATCATATTTGATCGCTATTTTTTTCCATAACTGCGAAATACTCCTTCCATCCCCGAACTATCGTAAGGATTAAACGCAGTTATGGTTTTTTTTCCAATTATATAGACTAAACTTAAATAAATGAGAAGTTGAGATATTATTTATTAATTAAGCGATAAAAAGTAAAAAAAAAGGAAAATTAAGTTTTATTTTAGTTGTTCTTTTTCCATTTTCTGGAGATATTCTTTCTCTTTTTTATGATGGATCTGATGTAATTCCTTCTTTTTCTTTCTCCATTCCGGTCCTGCTAAAGGAAAAAAGTGCATAATCAGACCAGCAGCTAAGATTAAAAGAGCGGGAACAATGGTGAACCCGAGCATTATTCCAAATTGTGCTTCGACAGGTTGAATAGTAAGGTCTTCATTAAACCCAAAGAACGTTATTATTACTAAAAATAATGCTGGAGCCAATGAATTTGCCGGTTTGGTTATTAAAGCGTTCATACCCGCATAAGTGGTTTCTCGCCGCTTTTCAGTAAGCACCTCATCATGGTCAATAATATCTGCCATAACTAATGAGCTAGTTAGGAAGTATCCGCTTAAACCCATACCCATTAATATCATGGCGATGATTGCCAACTCAAATGTCCATCCTATAATAAATCCTATGATGAATGCGGCGCTTGTGAAAAATAAGCAGAACATAAAGGTTTTTTTTAACCCCCATTTAGTTACTAAGCGGCTATAGACGGGGAAGAATGCAAATACCATCAAAAAGAAGAGGAGCAATGGTATCGTTGCCATGATGCCCGAGAGTCCTAATACAAAATCAATATAGTATAATACGCCATTTGTTAAAATAAATTGCGCGATTAGGAATAAAAGGTTTGAACATTCAAATATTAGAAAAGGCTTATTTTTGAATGTTTCTACAATACTCTCCTTAAATCCAAGAGGCTCCTCCATCATCGCATATCTATTTTCCTTTATAAAATAGCTACTTACAAAAAGAACTATCCCCCCAATTATTCCGAAGATTATCATTACGATACGGAAAGGAAGTAATGGACTTTCTCCAGTTAATAAAAATGAAGGAATAACAAATGAAAGCATCATTGAAAAAGCTGTGCCAAATGCCCCAAATACCATCAGCTTCGAGCGAGCTCCTTCTGTGATAGCCATTTCTGCAGGAAGACTATAACTAATTAAGCCGATCATAGTGTATAGTGTATCAAAACCATATAACATTAGGAGTAAATAAAAGAAAAGTCCTAATTGAGTATTTCCAAATAGAGGGAACCATGCTAAGATGAAGAGAAGAGCATACACTGGAGCCCCAAATCTAAGATATGGAATTCTTCTTCCATATTTTTCTGAACCAGTATGATCTTCTACATATCCCAAGAGGGGGTCATTCACAGCGTTCCACACTATGAAAAGCATCCATGCTATCGTTGTATAAAAGGGGTCTAATCCTAGCTTTACGTTAAAGAAATAAGTGTAAGTCGTCGCAGTTACTAAGCTGGAAAAAAATCCACTTGTAAATGCTACTCCACCGAAAGCAAACCGAGATTCTAAGGGAACTTCTTCTACTAAGTTGTCTGAATTTGATTTCGAAATTTCTGTTGTCATTTTGAAATTGTTTTATTTTTGTTAAAGATGTATATTAATATTATTAGAGTTAAAGTTTTAATAAAATTTATTTTAGCAATTGAAAAGATACATTATTATTAAAAATTTGGAAAGGCATGTTCTGACTATTAATCCATTATTAAGTTAATAATCCTTTACACCCTTCTTTTATTTAAAACAGAAATGATATATCAAAATAAGGATGGAAAAGAGCACAGAATTTTACAATGACGATTTTTTAAAAGAAAACGAGATTTTTTACCGACAGTATCAAGATAATATCGCAAGAAAGTGTAAGAAACAAAACTCGCTAATCGTGTTGCCAACAGGGTTAGGAAAAACGATTGTTGCGATTCTGTTAATTGCTAAACGATTACAAAAGTACAATAATAAGGGGAAGATTCTCATCCTAGCTCCAACGAGACCATTAGTGTCACAACATTTAGCAAGTTGTAAAAAATATTTAAGTCTTGATTCTGAATTGATAAATTCATTAACGGGAAGAATTACTCCAGAGAAAAGAATTATCTTATTTAAGCAATCCAAGATACTTATTTCAACTCCACAAGTAATTAAGAACGATACGATGCGGGGGCGTTATAATCTTGATTCCGTAATCATGCTCATCTTTGATGAAGCCCATAGAACGAGGGGAAATTACGCATATACTTTCCTATCAAGAGAATATATGGAAAATTGTAGTGATCCCTTAATTTTGGGACTTACAGCATCTCCGGGAAAGGATTATGAAAATATCCAATTGCTCTGTGATAATTTATATATAGAAAATATAATCTTTAAAACATACGAAGATAAGGATGTTAAAAAATATGTCTACGATATCGATTTATTTCTTGAACCTGTAGAACTACCGATTAAATTCCTTGAATTAGCTCAAGTAATTGAAACACTCTTTAATAAGTTTTTAGGATTCTTTATAGAACGAGAATTAATTAGTCCTTATAAAAGATATTATTCAAAAATGGATTTCTTACGGATTGCTCAAGATTTAAATTTTTCATTAAGATATGGTGATTTATTAAATAATAATAATTTTAGTGAAGAAATCTCTAATGAATTAAATTTTACAGATCCTAAAATAATTGATATTGTTCGGGATAAAAGTTTGAACATCCATTCTATTTTTTCTTATTGTTCTAGCTGTATTTCACTTCTACATGCCAAGGATTTATTAGAAACCCAAGATATAAAACTTTTTGATAGTTTCATAGAGCGAATCCAGTGGAAGGCAGAAAAAGATAATATGTCAGCAAAGAGAATCGTAATGTCAGAACATTTTAAACTAATAAAATCGATAATCGATAAAGAAAACTTATTAGAAAAATATCATCCAAAAATAATACGTACTTTAAATAAAATTAAAGAAGAAATAACAGAATTTAAGAATAAAAAAATCCTTGTTTTTACCCAATACAGAGAAATGGCGGAATTACTAAAAACAATCATTAATAATGACATAGAAGATAACATAGTTGCGGAAAAATTTATTGGTCAATCAACAACCCATAATGAAAGGGGTTTTACGCAGAATGAGCAAATTCAAATTATAAACGATTTTAGAGAAGGGAAAATAAATATTTTAACAGCTACTAGTGTTGCCGAAGAGGGATTAGATATTCCCAATGTAGATGCCATAATTTTTTATGAACCCGTCGCCTCAGAAATTCGCTATATTCAGAGAAGGGGGCGTACAGGAAGGCATTCTCCAGGTCGATGCTATATTCTTATGACAAATTCCACTAAAGATATCCCATATTATAAGGTAGCGTGTAAAAAAGAAGAACATATGAATCAAATATTGTTAGAGCCAGAAGATTTGGAGCTCAATACAGACATTAATAGGTCCGAAATAAAATTTAACAAAAAGAAAGAGTGTATTTCAGAATTAGAAATAATTAAAAATTATAGAAATAGAAAGAAACATGAAAAGAAGTTACTCGCTCAAAGATCAACAGAAGAAATCATCGAACAATTAGATTCATTTAGTAAATCAAAAAAGTGTAAAAAATTTAAAGAAACGGGAGTAACCTTTTATTCAGATATAATGAATATAAATAAAGAAAAACTAAAACGGAAAATAACACATATGAAAGGAACAAATAAAAAAGTAAATAATGAAGAAAAGCAAGAGAGAAAGCATTATCTAAATCGAAATGCTCAAACAATTGTTCAATTAGTTGAGACATATAGTAAAGACAATAAGATCCACTTAGATAAGTTAAAGGAACTCGCAGAACAAGAAGAGATTACCGATAAAAAATTCTGGATCCATTTTAACAATGCTTGTTATCGAAAATATCTAAAAAAGAAGGGAAATTATGTTTTATTCTTAAAAGAATATCGTTAAGAATGATAAATTAAAAATTTACCAATGAGATTGATATTTAATCAGATTCTTTTTTTCTTTTCAATAGAAAATATAAGATTGCTACGGCTATTAAGCCTGGAATAAATAGAACAAGCGGATTCCACTTAGTAAGCTGCAACAGATAAAATGACAACGTTAGGAATGAGGCGGAAAATGCAATTATCGGATAGTAATGTTTTGTGATATTTTTTAACCGATTTAGGAGAATATATACTTTATAATTCATACTCTTTATCACTTCTAACTCATCTTTGTCTAATTCATCCAATATTTCAGGATTTTCATAATAAATATCTAGCATAGGATCAAATTTTCCAGGGAGTTTTTCTGAGCTTAAAGGTAAAATGAAATTCCTGATCTCTTTTCTCTTAGCCCCCAAGTCTTTTGCAATAAAGCTTACGGAAAGATATTCGTTTGTAACTCCTTTAATTGCCATTCTGATATAATGTTCTAGAACTAGCGTTTTAAGAGATTTTGCCTTTTCCGAAAGAATTGCATTATATTCAATGATATATTTTTCAAAATCATTTAAGATGTGCTTATGCCTTCTTTCAAAATCTTTTGTTTGTTTATTGTATGTTTTTACTACTTCTTTAATTTCAGTTTTCATAATTTCAATTTCAGTTTCAATTGTTTCTCTTTTTTCTGTTATTTTTTCATAAGCTCGTTCAAATTCATTTATTTCAATATAATCTTCAATCCTTGTTTGGAGTCGCCCAAGTAAATGATTTAATGTTATTTTATTATTTTTAATATGAGAGATTAAATCGTCTCTGAATAATTCATTCCTTTTAATTGTAACTTTTTGATTTAAATCTTCCATTTTCTCTTTCATTTGTTTTTCCATCTCTCTTTTTTCCCGTACAAAAAGCTCATGCAATTCCGGACTAAGTTTTTCGAATTTTTCATCTGACTCTAAGGTTTTATCCAATTTCTCTAAAATATTCTCTTGGATTAGCTTATGTAAATCTTCAAATTTTTCTTTTCCAGTATCCAACTCCTCCATAATTTTTGTATAAGAGTCCGCATCCTCTATGAATGATTCCATTTTTTTTATAAAACTATTGAAATTATTTTCTAATCCATTATAGCTATCGTGTATGAAATTTAAGAGGGAATTAAAAGTTAACACAGATTTTCTTATATTTTTTATAGCCAATTTAGAATTTTTAATAATACTCATAAAAGCATCTTCAGTCTCTCTAAATTCTTTCTTGCTATCAATATCAAGATGCAATTCTTTAACTTTTTTATCAAACCGCTCTTCCATAATTTCATCAAAATTGTCTAAATCCTCAATTCGATTGATTATCTCCGCTGAATTAATTTTCAAAGTTGAGTTTTTTATACAAGAATCATATAATGCTAAAGTCTTACCGATTGTTCTATTTTTAAATTTCAAAATTTTATTATTAATATAATTTCTAAGTTCTTGATTTTTATAATAATCTTGATTATAAATTAAGAGACATTTCCTTTTTTCAATAATTTCACCATTCAATTTTGAAACTTTAATTAGTTCCTCTATCCTCCGCATTGCTTCTTTATCATCAATACTAATATTCTTGAATACATCTTTAAAACTTAAGCAATTTGAATCACTGTGTTTAGCTAAATATTGGATTTTTTCATTAATAATATCATTAATATATTCTTCCTTTAAGTTAGAAATTTCATTGTTGATATATTCCTCAAAGCGTTCCCATTGCATAATGGTTAAATTTGCCTTTTTTTCAAAATTCTCTATTAAGTCTCTGTTTTCTTCTAATTTATCTGTATAGGATGATTTTATTTCTTCAAAATATTCAGAAATTGAATTAAATCCCTCAATAACATCACTAATATCTAATTTATAGAGATTATCTTTTCTATCCAATTTTTCTTGATAATCCATCAATTTTTCTCTACAATTTCCAATATTAGTTGACACAAAATTATCAAATTTATCTATAATAATTTGGTTGCGCTCTTCTATGACTTTATTTTCAATTGTTTGAATTTCTTTTGCAACCTTTTCAATGATATTCTCTTCATTTTTTTCTAATTTAGATTGGAGATGTCGATAAAGGCTATATAGTTTTTGTCGTGATTTTATTTCATTTTTTACTCCTTTTTGTAATTCTTTTATTTTTTCCAATTTATTATCTAATAACACTTTGGATTGTTGTTTAATTACATTAAAAGCCTCCTGAAATCTCCCCTTTTGGACTTTATTATGGGATCTTTTACTAATTACTGATAATTCATTATCTAAATCATCATGTACTTTTTCTACTGATTTGTCGATACCTTTAAAGAAGTTCAGTCCTTCAGAATAATATTCAAAGATTTGATTTAATTCCCCTTTTATACTTTTCCAATAAGAAATTATACTTTTGTGTTTTTGAGATAGTTTTTCATCCTTTAATGTTATTTGTTGGGAAATCTTGTAAACTTTTTCATCAAAATCTTCAACTTCTGTTTTAATATTCTTAAATCTCTCCTTTATAGACTTTAATTTTTGTTGATTATAGCCCCCTTCAAGTTGTGTTCTCAAAAAGTTTCTAAAATCGTCAATTCTTTTGTTGAAATGATTATCTAAATCATGAAGCCGATTGTCTAGTTCATCTAAAATTCGATTATATTTCCTTAATTCTTCTTTTTCGGCTATTTTCTCTTTTAACTTACTATCAATTTCCTTTAGTTTTTTGCTTAAAATGGAATACATCTTATTCCATTTCTCAATCTCACTGTGTAAAGTTGCATGAATGTTGATGTAGTATAAATCTTCATTAAAGGAATTTTCAATATTTTCATTTAAGAAATCTGATTCAAAAAGTGCATTTCTGATAATATATTTTAATCTATCTTTTGCTATTTCTAATTCATCAATAAGTAAATAACTTTCAATTTCCTCTTCAATTTGGGCGGTAGTATTTTTTAATTTTAAGGTCATGTTAAAAATATCATTTTTAATATCCTTTTGAAGTCTTTTTTCTTCGAAAATTCTTTCAGAATTGATTTTAGTATCAGAGACTATGATCTTCTCCAATAGAAAATCTAAACAAAAATAATGCTTGGTTAGGATTAAATATTTTTTTTTTGTTGTTATTTCTCCTTCGAAATAATGATTATCGATCATATCTTGAATTATAGGTTTAAATTGCTTGATGGTAATTTCATCTGAGGGATATGCATCATTATAACGATTTATTATATCTGTTAGAGAAACAATACTTTTGTTGGAGAGCCGCTCATATAATTCTTCTGCTAAAATCTTTTCTCTAGGACTAAGATTGCGTAGATAGTTCTTAAATTCAACTTTATTAGTTAAAATTTTTAAGTTAAAAGTATAACTTAAATTTATATATGAAATGACTTCATTAAGAACTTCCTCTAATCCAAACAAACTATTTAATTGTTTAACGTCAATATATCCCTTGTTTTCAATCTGTTTAAATATTACTCGTTCAATTTCCTCGATAAATTTCGACCATATCAATGAAAAGATAATAATTAATTTTGAAAATTGAATCAATGTTTTAAAATCCCAAGAACCTTTATTCATTAAGATTTTGCTTAAATTAGAATTAACAAAATTATAAATTCCGCTTGGATTATAATTTAAAAGCCAAATATAACTTTCTAATATATTTGTTATCCAAAAAGTTAGATTAGTATTACCCTTTATTCCTTCAACACTAAATCCACCATCTTCATTTTGAAATTGATGCAAAAATTCTAGGTATTCTTCTTCTACTCTATGATCTAAATCAAAATATTTATAACAAAGTAATTGGAAAATGAGCGAAAATCGCTTTTTTAATTTACCTATATATGGGAAATATTTTGATTTATAAGCCCTAACTTCAAATCCCAACAAAGTTAATATTTCCAATACATAATATAAAGTTCTTGCAGGGTGAGACTTATCACAAATTTCACATCCCTCAAGGCAATGAACAAATCGATCTCCTTTATCGTGTATGTCAATAAAGTTTTTTAAAGCAGCCATTACAAGGCCTTTACCTTTAGATGCAATATATCGATCCAAATAACCCATCAAATGAAGGGATACCGTTGCGAAATATGTAGAGTGTATATCTCCTTTTTTTTGTTCGGAATATGGGGTTCTCTTAAATCCAACTATATCCCCTTGATACACTTCGCATTTCTGGATGAAGGAATAGATTTTTTCTTTTATATCCTCGGAAATTTCTTGTTTTAAATATATATTTAACAATAAGAACCAATAGAGATTTTTTAGTGAGAGAGATTGTAAATCAAATAGATTTCTTTCAAAAAACTTAAAAAATTCTGTTAACTCTTCATGTCTGCTAAAATAGAAATAGCGAATTTCCGTTTTCTCTGTAAGTGCAAACGATTGGTAGGGTTCTTTCTTAAATTCCGTGATATAAGGATAAGCCTTCTTCTCAAGAATGTTCATTTTATTTTTCAAAATTATTGGTATAATTTAGTTTAATATAGAAAATATGACTAAATATATTTTTACTTTGTATTTTATTGGTATATTATATAAAAGAGGGATATATTTGAAGTCTCCCCATCCTAAATAAAGGGTGGAGACTTCTTTCGCAATTCAGTTAAAAAAATGATATAAAAAAGAAAATTATTTGCATTATTATCTCTACTAAATTTAATTGAAGCCTCCCCGCCCTAAATTAAGGGAGGGGACTTCTTTCGCAAGTTAGTTAAATCAGACAATTTTACCATAATTTTTTGAGAATATTAAAGCTTTAATTTTTTTTCTAAAAATTTAAAAATATTATCTATCATATTTTGGTTAATACTTTTTAGTATAATTAGGTTGAATATATATTGAGCTCTGAAAAATCGGTAGAAAATAGAAAATTTAATAATCTCATTGAATATCTTAAAGTAAATAAAATTTGGATTATTGGTTTAATTTGTATAGCTATTGTTTCATTTTCTCTCTTTATGATTTCACTGACAATTTATCCAATATCATATGGTCCAGATGGTGCATACTATGATATTAATGTAAGAGCTATAATGCGTACTGGCGTTCCTGATACTGAAGATCCTCCTTTGGTTTTTTATTATTTAACTTTTTTTGTTATTTTAGTGGGTAATTCATACTTGGGAATTAAAATTGGGATGGCTTTAATTGCGTCTCTTATGACAATTCCAGCGTTTTTTCTTACACGTTTGTTCACAGAAAAAGCGAATGTAGAAAATAATATAATATGTTTATTAAGCGCTTTTTTAATATCAATAAATATTTATTGCTATCGTCTTATCGAAGATTTCATGAAAAATCTAGCAGGAGTGTTCTTTTTACTCTGCTATATCTACTTTCTTGTTCGATGGTTCGAAGACTTAAAAAATTGGAAAATCTATGGGGTATTAACGGGAATCTTTTTCACGGCCACCTTTTTCACACATGTTTTTCCAGGATTATTAGCAATCATCATTTTAGGAGGAATTTTCCTTTTTAATCTTATTGCGAAATCATTTAAAACACGAACTATTCCAAAAAAAGAAATTATTTTTTTATTGATATTAGGTGCTATTTCATTAATCATAATTTTAATATTAACCACTTTTTATCCATTTACAGCAGAGAGAATATGGAATCGCTTACTAAATTACTTGAATAGCATTAAAATGAATAATAAATATGAGCAATTTATCGTTAATCTTCGAGTCTATCTGAATATACCTTATATACTCGGTTTAATAGCTCTTCTTTATTATTTATATAAGGGACTGAGAAAGAGAGTAGATCCTTCAAATAAACCAGTCTTGGCAATGAAGACCTTTCTTAGTTGGGTTTATGGTATGATAGCAGTATTATTATTTGGAATGATGGTTATTCCAACAACATACATCGATCGGATTTTAATCATGGGCTTTATTCCACTAGCATTAATCTCACCTCTCTTCTTCATTCCAATAACCAAATATCTTAAAGAAAAGTATCCAAAAAAGAAAATAATTACTGTAGGGTTAATATTAGGGATCTTCTCAGCTTTTAGTATAATCTCACTAGTTCATGTTGTGTCCTTTTGGAGAACCATGGGTCCAAATATCACAATGCAACAATATAATGAATTGACAAAGATAAGAGAGAATCAGATTAAGGTTGGAAAGATCAACAAATCAGGTCTTATGGGGGTTGATGAATATCATTTTGGGTATTGGGTCGAATATGTTTTTGATATGGAAGTGACCACGAGTAATATTAGTAATATTGCACCAAATTATAATGGAACTGAATTATATGGAATATATCGTAAGGGGCAACCTCCAGTTCCATTTAGGTCTCCCGGAATTTATCCATGGAACCCTTTAATCCCATTAAAGGATCCTGATATTGAAATAACTAACAAAAACATTCAAACGGCACATCCAAGTCCACCTCCCTCTTATGGAATTGTTATCCATAATGGAACTTTTTTTGAAGTTAGATTACTTTTTTATGCCAATGGGACAAAAGCGACATAATTTAACTTTATTTTTTAACTTTTTTTTCTTATGTTCAATTTTAAAAATTTTATTTTAAAATTCTAAAACAGTTTAAATTTGGCGGAATAATTGATTATCTTTTTTTTCTATCTTACGCTATTTAAAGTATAATTATAAGAAAATGTGATTCTATGGTTTCTCGGAGAGTCAAGGATTTAGAATATGCAATTCGCGATATAGCAGTCGTCGCAAATCAAGTAAAGGAGTCGGGGAAAGAAGTTTTTCACTTAAATATTGGTGACCCTGTTATATATGATTTTAAAACCCCAGAATATATCTCTCAAGCATTAGCAGAAGCTACTTTTGCGGGGCAAAACTATTATGTCGACTCTCTCGGAGTTCCGGAATTGAGAAGCGAAGTATGCAAATATGAACGGAAAAAAAATAATATTGATATAACTTCAGAAGATATATTAATCACCAGCGGAGTAACCGAAGGAATTTTCTTTCTATTAGCAGGTTTTTTAGAAGATGGAGACGAAATCTTAGTTCCTGGCCCGACGTATCCTGTCTATTTTAACTACGCTAATTTTTTCGATGGAATTTCGGTAGAATATGAACTTGATGAGGATAATCATTGGGAGCCTAATATAGAAGATATTAGAGAAAAAATTAACAATAAAACTAAAGCCATTTTAATTAGTTCTCCTAATAATCCTACGGGTACATTATATAGTAAAAAGAAAGTTAAGCAAATAATAAATTTAGCGGGAGAATATGACATTCCCGTTATTTCAGATGAAATTTATGACCAGATCGTTTTTGAAAAGCAATATACTTGCCCAGCAACTCTTAGTTCAGATGTGCCTATCATTGGACTGAACGGCTTTTCTAAAGCTCATTTAGCTACTGGATGGAGAATGGGATATATATATTATTATGATCCAGAAGGGAGGTTGACAGAGCTAAAGAATGGTATTGAGAAGATGGCGAGAGCAAGGCTGTGTGCTAATTCAATTGCCCAGTTTGCTGCCATTGAAGCCTTAAGGAATCCTGGCCCTCATACTGAACAAATGGTTCAAAAATTAAGGTCTCGGAGAGATTATTCCTATAAACGACTACGACAAATTGAAGGTTTACAATGTGTAAACGCAGATGGGGCATTCTATCTTTTCCCAGAAATAGATTTAAAGGAATTTCCTAAATGGGATAATGATAAGGATTTTACTATTGATTTATTGAAAGAAACAGGGGTTTGCGGGGTATATGGCTCTGGTTTTGGAGAACATGGTAAAAATCATATTCGCTTAACCTTTCTACCAAATGAAGAAACGCTTAAAGAAGTTTATAATAGAATTGAAACTTTTTTGAGTTGAAGTCTCCCGGCCCTGAATTAAGGGAGTAAGTGTTCTCGCATCTCAAAAGAGCAAAAATGTGTGTATACTATACGAAATTCATCCCCTACCTAAATAAAGGGAGGAGACTTCTTTCGCAACTTCGTTAAAATACTAACTCATTTCGTTATTTAATTGGGAAATAAAAAATAAAATAATAGAAAAAGATATTATTGATTTTTTTGTTTTGTAATTTTGTTTAACCCTTCAACCAGACTCAAAACTGAACTCATCACAATATCTTCATGAGTGGCGCTAGAGGATACGATTATGTTAGAATCCAAATCCATTACTTCAATCGTTACATTTCCTAGCGCATCACTCCCACCGGTCACCGCATCAATATTATAACTTAATAGTTTAACTTTACTCATTGGTTCAAAGCATTTCACAATAGCTTTTACAGAAGCGTCTACGGGGCCAACCCCGACGGAAGAGGCTGTCTTTGAAATAAAATCTCCATTGTTTCTAATTTTTAATCTTACAGTAGAGGTGGGAGTAACCACTGAGCCAGTAAGTACTGTAAGCTCATCAATGATGACATATTTTTCTTCTTGAGGTAGTTCTCCCATAACATCCTTAACAATAGCAAGAAAATCTTCTTCTGAAACTTCATGTCCTTTATCACCAAATCTTTTAATATCGTCCATTATCTTATTAAATTGTTCATCAGAAGGGTCGAGCCCAAAATCCTCTAATTTAGCTTTTAGAGCATGTCCTCCGCTATGCTTTCCTAATTTAATCGATTTTTTTACTATTTCTTCAACACTGTCTGTTCTCTTAATACCAATTAATTCAGGAGTTATTGGTTCATAAGCTCTTGCATTAGCAATCATAGCGTGGGCATGGATCCCCGACTCATGGGCAAACGCATTCTGTCCGATTAATGGTTGAAGTCGTCCAATCCGAATCTTTCCCCCACAATAACTTTCTACAAGTTTAGCAGTTGGAAAAATTAATTTTGTATTGATATTCATAGGCAATTGATAAAGAGCATATAATGACATAGCAGTCTCTTCAAAAGAGGCATTTCCAGCACGTTCTCCCAGACCCATAATTGTTGTTTGGGCTTCTGATGCACCATTTTCAAATCCCGCGATGGTATTTGCTACTGCTAAACCAAAATCATTATGGCAATGTACCGCAATCCTTACATCTTTTGGAAGTGCTTCATAATTTTTTTTAATAATATGCCCAAAAGCATTTGGACTTATTGTTCCTACAGTATCTGGGATATTAACTCTTGTCGCTCCATGTTGAACAGCAGTTTTATTTGCTTTTATTAAAAAATTTAAATCTGAGCGAGTTGCATCCTCAGCAGAAAATAAAATTTTGTCGAAATGATCTTTGGCATAAGTGACATGTTTTGCAATACTATCAATCACCTCGTCAGGTGTCATTTTTAACTTTTCTTTCATATGAAGTTCGGAAGTTGCTATAAATACATGAATGCTATCCATATCTGCCTCTATGACTTTATCAATATCCAATTTTTTCATTCGAGCTAGTCCAATTATCTCTGATTCTAATCCCAGATTGGAGATATCTCGACATGCCTTAAAATCTCCTTCAGAAATGACGGGAAATCCTGCTTCAATAACATCAATGCCCAAATCATCTAATGTTCGCGCAATCGATAATTTTTCCTCATGTGTAAACGAGATCCCTGGTGTCTGCTCTCCATCTCTCAACGTTGTATCAAAAAAATACGCTTTTTCTGGTAGTTGAAGTTGATCTCTTAGCATTCCCATCACTTTTGAAACGTCTATTTCTTTCTTTTCGGTCATTTTTATCTTTCCTAATTTAAATTATGTGTTATTTGATTACCCCCCTCAATCTTATAAGATTTCAAGCCTCAAAATCTTAATATTATCAAGAGGTTTTTTATAATAATAATAAGAGTAAGTTTAATATACTCAAAAATAAACTAAGGGATAATAAAAGCTTCCAGTTTTTGTTTCCAAGAAGATTGTTCTGAAGCATATTACTTATTCCTTAGTATTTTAATTAAATTAAATAGTCATTATTAAAATTAAAAATTTTTGTTTCTTATTCTTTTTGATATTGGTAGAAATGAGAATTAAGTAAAGATCTCAAATGCTCTGAATTAACGAATTTAATAATTGAATGAGAATAGGAGTAAGAAGAATCAAAAGAATGAGCATACCTATTCCAAAAATAGCCCATAGAAGCCCTATTACTTTTCTTTTAGTACTAGTCACATTCTTTTTATGATGTCTTCTCTTATACCTTAATTCTTGCGACTCAGCTTCATGATATGCATCTATACCTTTGGGAGTAAGGACAAGATCGCCTTCAACTAATTCTATCTCTCCACCCTTAATTAATTTGTGTATATATTTCTCAGCGGTTTGAACATCCAATTCATCATAAAAGAAGTCAGCATATCCCTTATAATATAATCTCCCTAATTCTAAACCAGATTTAAATCTCTTAAGTATCTCAGTTCTAGTTAACCTTTCCCTTCTAATACTTGCCAACAAATATCTTGTAAGGCGATTATTATATATATTATCAGATTTAACTTTTATTGCAGTAATATCCAAGTCTTCTTCTTTTTTCACTAATTCTTTAAGAAATTCATATCCTTCTTTGATGATTAGAATACCAATAATCAACCCAATTAAGGGATCTACGAAATAAAGCTTAAATATAGCGAAACTAAGGCCTACTAACACGCCTAAACTAATAAGGACATTAATCTCTGAATCTTTTGAATCACTTAATAGTGAGAGATTTCCAGAGGATCGCCCTACGAGCCCTTTATAATACATTAAAATGTAATTGATAAGAATGGATATACCAATTATTATGTAGGATTCAATATTCGGTCTAAAGGCTTCAGGTCTAAATAAAGCGGACAGATTAGAAAAGATCATTATTATTCCAGTAAGCATCATTAATAAGATAATAAGAATACTTGCAATACGATCCTTGTTAAATCTTAACCCCGCATAAATGATAGCTATTTTGATTAGATCAGTAAAGTTTTCCAGTCCTTCAGAGACCATTCCTTGACTGTTTATACTAATTCCAAATAGGATCTTTACCATTGAAAGGATAACAAGTGATAATGCAGTTATAATCATAACTGCTTTTTCAGTTAGAAATTTGTGCATCCAATGGCTTGTGACTGCCATCAAGTAATAATTGGATTTAACATATTTCATTCCGCTCTCTGTTAATTCTACATAATCGTTAGATTTGAGTTTTAGGTAATTCTTAATTCTTCCAAGATGGATAAACTCTTCTATATCTTCCTCTTTAACAACCAATTTACCCATAGTGGATAAAAACAATGTTTTCATACGAGTTTTAATTTCGGAAATATCGTGAGTTCCATCATAGATAATACATAAAAAACCATAAAATAGATCAATCTGGGGACCAGATTCTTCTCTCCCAAAATTCTGTTCTTGTTCTTTTATTTTATTTATAACAGCTTTAATTTTAAAATCCTTTTTATTTATATCGGATTCTAAGTCAGATATCTTCATAATAGTAAGTATACTCTTGCTTATCTAGGTAATGGTATAAATAGATAATTATTTGTCGGAATAAAATATTGTTATTTCATAAAAATGAAAAGAATTCTTCTATATGATAAAAGAAGTTAATTCAATTAAAAAAAACTGCCCTTTAATTCCTCCATTCTTAACTTCTTAAGTTCTTTTTTCTTGGATTTAAAGATATTAGAAAGAGGAATAAAAATGTTTTCGGTTTCAATATCTGTTTTATCATTAAAATTTTTATAGATTAATTTTTGATTTGTTTTGAAAAACTTTTCATTCAATAAACTGTTTTGCTTTAAAAATTCAATGAATTCTTTAATTACTAATTTATATAAATCCACTTCTTGGTTTTTATTCAACAATATCGAAAAGGAAAATAATTCCTCTTTACCGTTTGACTTTTTAATAGTGAAGAGATAAGACAACAGTGTTTTTTTCTTATATTCTTGCTCTATTAAATCACCCGATCCACAGTTCTCTGGTAACGTAGGAAGTCCTAATTCATGACTAGTTTCAATTTTATCATCTTCCGAACTGATAGATTCCATACCTTCCCTATTTTTAACAGAACCTAGCCCCCTAAGGCTTATTTCGAAATCGGGAACGAAATAATCTCTCACTTTTAAGTTTCTATCAACATATGCTATAAAGGAATGTTCACATATAAGATCCTCTGAAATACTTATTGATAATAACCCTCTTGATGCTTTTCCTAACTCTTTTTCAGCAATTTCAATTTTTCCCCATTTAGAACAGATAGGACACGTAATTGAGATTTCGATTTTCAACACCACTCTAAAAAATATAATAACATAATATGATTTACTATTTTTATTTTTTTGTTTCTAAAAATTTATATTAAATGGTTTTAGCATAAAAAGAACTTTAGTAGAATTGTACTATTCAAAAAATTAAACGTTTAAAACCAAAAGTATTGATAAAAATAAGAGGATCTTTAATCTTTGAAAGAATTGAAGATCATAACCTATTTTTTAACATCTGTTTTATTTCTTCATCGGACAATGGAACGGGATTATTTTTTAATCCCGCTTTCTGTACAATCTTGTCTAAATCGCCTTCTGAGATCCCATATTTCCCCAATCTGTAAATTTCTAACTTTTCTGTCCATTTCTCAAGAGTTTCAACCAGAAGATCTAAATACTTAACCATTTCCCCCTCTTTAATGCAATCTTTTTCTGCGATAAGTGCTCCGATGTTGGCAAGTTTTAGTAAAGACATATTGCCTTCAGAATCTTTTTCCTTTAGTTTTTTGATGTTCAATTTAGTACCCTCTGCTATAAGAGTACCACAGACAACGCCATGAGGAATTTCAAAATGAGCTCCGATTGCTGAAGCTAACCCATGTTCAATTCCTAATCCTGCATTTGCTAAAGAAATTCCAGACATTAATGCTCCGTATGCCATTCCCTTTCTAACTTCAATATTTTTTTTACCAGTAGTACAGGCAGGTACAATATTTTTTATAATATGTTTTAATCCACTATAAGCCAATGCATCCGTCATAGGATTCGCTTTTGTTGAAATATATGCCTCTAAAAGTTGGGAGAATGCATCCATTCCAGAAGCTGCGGTAATAGACGACGGACAAGAGAGAGTTAACTCGGGATCGATAATAGCTATATTTGGAATATAATTATCGTGACGGAGAGATTTTTTAAAACCCTTTTTACCAACTTCACTTATTACAGCATTTTTGGTTGCCTCACTACCCGTTCCGGAGGTCGTGGGTATAGCAATATAAGGAATTTTTTCTCCATCAGGCTTTTTCGTTCCTACGCCTTCCAAATAGTTTTTAATGGAATCTTGTTTCGGAATCATAGCGGATATGGCCTTTCCAGCATCCATCACTGATCCTCCACCGATTCCAACTATTAAATCTAACTTATGACTCCTATATTTCTCAGCAGCATCATCTATAATTTGAGGGGAAGGTTCACCAGAGACAGATAGATGAGATAAATTAGTATTTATTTCTTCCATTTTGGCTACGATTGAGTCCCAAGTACCGGACTTTTTCAATGAACTTCCACCAGTGATAATAAGTATATTATCACCAAAATTAGGTATAATTTCATAAAGATCTGATAATTTTCCTTCTCCAAAAATAATTTTTGGAATAGTTGCAAACTCAAAGGGGAATATCATACAAATTCAATTTAAATTTTTTGTTAATTCTTATTTATTATTTTAAATATACATCATTTTATTAATAATTTAATTCATATTTTGCATAATAAATAACTAAAATTTTATTAATAACAAGATTTTATCATTATATCAAATTTAAAGCTTTAGTTAATAATTAAAAAAATGGCTATAACATCATTAGAAAATAATATTTTATTCATTCTTACTGTAATACTACTAATTGGAAAGGCGATTTTTGCTCTATATCTCGGAAAAACCGTTTATGAAAAGAAAAAAAATTTGGGATACTTAGAATTTGATTTTTTATTCGGCTTTTTTATATTCATAGTATTTTTATTTATCAGTCGAATTTTTTATATGATTTTTGACTCCTTTTTGACTCAATTTGATCCCTCATTACAATATTTACCTCAAAATATTATTTTCTGGAAATTAGGGAGCTTTTTTTCGTTAATTGGGGTTTCTTTTATTTTATTTATTATTGAGCGGGCTATTTTTAAGTTCAAATTCAAATGTATCCCAAGCATATTTGTTATTATTTCTAATTTTATCATATTGTTTACACCTTCTAATACACTTATAGATTTTAGGATTTTAAGCATTTTATTATTCGTTTCTTTTTCTGTGTCTTTAATAATCCCCATCACATTCATCTATAATGGTATAAAATATCCCGAAATACGTAAGGTTTCTATAATGCTCGGTGTCGGAGCACTTATTTTCTTTATAGCTACTGGCTCTGTTTCACATATTCTCTCGGATCCAATCAAAATCTTTTTAAGTGAAAAGTGGGAGATATTCAAGTATTTCCCATTTTTTATAGGGAAACTCATCGGCTTGGCTATAGTGAGTTATTTTAGCACAAATCTATTTATTTTCAATTATTTTATGAAATTAGAGTGATAGATTTGCTTTATATACCCATATAGTAACCTTTAGATTACAATTTTTAAAATATTTAGAAAAAAGACTTTCCATGAGACGAATATATTCCATGGGACGAATATATTGCGTTCATTGAGTCTAAATGCGGTCTATGGAAGACAGATGAGCAAATAGATAATGATTAAATTTATAAAGTCAAAGTGGTAATACATAAAACATGAGGCGTTTAACATTTTATTGTTTTTTTGACAATATTTCGGATTACATTAGGGGGAGATTATGTTAAACTCTCATTTGGACTGCGAGCTATAATCACTCGGCATTGGATTCTACTTGAGTCTATTGAATGCACCGAAACTATCATTAAAGTTCCAAATAATGCCATTTTATATGGATTCTCAATAAGAATAAAGGCGGAAAATCCCCATGAAATTGATCCTCCACCCTTAAGAAAAATAAAGGAACAACCAATTTTCAAAAATGCTATTATATGTAATTCAAACGATATCGATATTCAACGTGATAATCACGGACGTCTCCCGCAAGGCAAATATTTTGATGAAAGTGGACATATTGGGTTGGTTCAGTATGCCTTTGATCATAATTATTTTACCTTAGATGACGTATCAGGTCTTCAAAAAGAAATTGTAGGAAAAATCCTAAATATTAATATCACTGACGTTATTGAGCGTCACCGATTAGCGAAGAAGTTATGGTAAGTTTTGTGTATCCACAATGATTCCTAAACATAAAGATATGTAAAAAGTGAAACTATAAATATGATTTGAAAATAATATAAGTTAATTAATAAATTTCAAGAGTTGAAAAATATGCCTACTACTCAAGTAACAAAAGATATAAATGCTCCTGCAGAAAAATTATATCAAATCATGAAAGAACGAGAGAAAAATCCCATTTGGAATATTACAGTTAACGAAGTTAACATAATCTCCGATCAAAAAGCTTCATATAAAACCACTGTTGGTGATTTAAATTTAATGTTAACGGAAGATATTAAAAATGAGAAAATTGCCTATGATGTCGAAGGAAATCCCTTAATGACTAAGATGATCTATTCATTTAAAGATAAGGGAGATAAATCAGAAGCAACTCTCGCGGGGGAGTTTCCTAATGCAGATCAAGAAAAGATTCTAATAACTGCAGCAGATGTACTTCTCGAGAGTTTAAAGAAATATGCCGAATATTTGGAAGAGGGTGGCGACCCCAGTAGTTATAAAAAATAAATATTTCATAAGATTTAGGAGCATAATTATATTCTATATAACTCAAATTATAATTGAAATAAAATAAATATTTATTATTTTCTTTTTTTAAGATAAGTATAACAAGGAGATTGAAGCTATGGGAATATTAGGAATTAATTATGAAAAATGTACAAAATGTAAGGAATGTATAAAAGAATGTCCTAGTATGTTATTTAGGATTGGAGATGAGGAAAAAGTTATTTATAACGATCCCCATA
>SDNL01000122.1 GCA_004524365.1 Promethearchaeota archaeon
ATCATCAATACTCTCAAAATAAAATAGACTTGACTTTGTTTTGAAAAATGGAGTTAATAAACTTCCTTTTGTTAACATTTGAGTAATTGGTGCGTTTTTGAGAACAAACATCTTGGTTTTTTGTAAATATTCATTCACGGCAAGCACAATCCCAAGCTCAATCATATGTCCCCCCTTATCATGTTCTACAATAAAAAGTAATTCATCAGAAATACGAGCTAATAAATCAAATTTAAAAACTAAATTTTGATTATGAAATCGGCTAAATGTAAGCTCGAAAAATGCGAGATGTCTTTCATCTTTATTAATTTCATCTCTAACTCTTTGGAGTTTTATAAAATTTTCAGTGATATATGATCCCAAAATTAAAATTTTCTTTTTTAATAAATGAGAAGGGGAAAAGATCTCAAAAAACTCATCCAAGAAAGAATCCCAAGTATCTTCGTGTGAAATTTCCATTATTAAATATAAATATAAAAAATAATATAAAAAATCACAAATTTTTACCAATTAACATATATCTATATTGACTCAATTATTGTTGAGTTATATTTAAATATATGTTTTACTTTATAATACTTGGAATTTAATTATTGATCTAAATTAACTTTTCAAGGGGTTTAAATTGCAAATACCAGAGGAATATAAGCGGTTTAGGGAGGATTTAGAATTAATTTCAGAAAGAAATCGGTATAAAATTCTATTAACTTTATTTGCGAGCGATAAGGAATTATCGTTTAGTCAATTAAAAGAACTTCTTCCATCAATTCAAGAAAATAAATTAAATTACCATTTGAATATCCTCAAAGAAAATAACTTAATAGAAAATAGAAAGAAGGCGAATTATAAGCGATCAGAAAATCGTTCATTTTACTCCCTTAGCCATAAGTCCTTAAAATTATTAAATAAATTAGGTCTTGAAGGGGCAAAAAAGGAATTTCATAAACTTTTTGATCAAATGACATAATATTAGGAACAATGAATATAAAAAACCCCTTTTTTTGATTTATAATGTTAAAAGGCTAATCTAAGATATCTTTATAGCAATCCGCAGGATAGTAATTATTTTCATCTTTATCATGATTAGGATACCACACTTGGGCAAAGAATGGATTCTTTTTTGCTTGTTCATCATAGTTCCATGGAGGGGGCAGGCACTCTGGACACCAATGGCCCGCTTTAAGCACAGTATAAGGTTTTAATTCAAATTTATGACCGAAAGCACATCTCCATTTAATTTTAGCATACATATTACCATCCCATTTAGTTATTAGACACTCACCACCTCTAAATTTAGCAGCATTCTTTAAATCTTCAAGTTCTAATTGTTCTTTAAACTCATCATATCCATGATCTAATTGATACCATTCAGGTTCTTGGTCACTAAACTTTGGCATTTTTTCACCCCAATCTGGAATCGATTCAAAAGTCTTATAATCTTTATAAAATGCAGAGATGCGCATGTCCATCCTATTCTTATACCAATAGAGAGTTCCTGTTTTATCCATAGCAAGGTTTTTTAATCTCTTCCTAGTCTGTTTTTGCACGAGTTTTTGAAATCTTTCAGACCAATCACATACCTTTTTCACGATTTTTAGGTGAAATGGGATATTTTTTCTGACCAAAGTAAAGTAATCTTCTAGACTATCACCCCAATTGCGGATATATTCATTCAATTTATAACTATCATCATAATATTGCATATGGAAATTTCGTAATGCAAACCATTTACGTTCAGTGACATCGCTAATTTTACCGACCCCGTTCATCTCCATAATTCGATTTAAGAATTCATAATATGTAGTTCTACAAGAAGGGCCACCTCCCATATTATAGCATTTTCGCCAAAAATCTGAATCTTCTGGTATATCCAAACAGTTGATTAGAGCTCTTCCAGCATCTCGAGAAGTATTATTCTCCATAAAAGAATTTATTGGCTGATGAAACATAATTGGGTCCATTAAAGCCATTATATCGGGAACCATAATAAAGGTTTGCCTTAATGAAGCCCAATATTTTAAATCAGATTCGCATAAAGCCATTTCACCCCGTATTTTTGTAATAGCATAATAATCAAACACGCTCGGTTTCATAGGATCGCCTATTCTTCCATGATGGATAGGTGGTAGGCGATCTCCTGTTGCAGCGACCGTGCCAATCGAAATTAATTTGATATGTTTAGATCCTCCTGGTTGAGATTCTATAGCCTTAATTATCGACTTAATTGCAGTTGTATTTACAGCCTTAGCCATCTCTGGATTTTTATCGGCAGCAGGGGATATTAACGCCATCGGACAGAGGCACCAATCAATGTCTTCACATGCTTTTTTAATATCCTCAAAATTGGTTGCATCACCCCAGATTATTTTTAAACCATTTCCTTCAACAATTCCTTTCCCTTGTATTGAATTAATTCCACATTTTTTTTCATATAATTTAAATAATTTCTTATTTTTTCGCGAAGGTCGTTGAAGGAGGACTATCTTATAGTTATCCCTCTTCTTCCATAACTCTTTAAAGGCTTCAAAACCCATTGAACCGCTTGCTCCTGGAAGAAAAACGATTTCTTTTTTCATCTTCAATCTATACAAATAGAAATTATAATTAAATTGAATTAAAATTAGTATTAATATTATATGATATTTTTTGAAAGTAGTTTTCCAAAGAATAGAATGATCGGAAATTCTAAAAATTTAATTAGATTAAGGTTTAACTTTTTATTAGGGGTTTAGAATCAGCTTTATCTAAAGCCTTTTGAATATTATTTATCAATCTTTCATTACTGAAGGGTTTATTCTTAAATGATTGGATCGGAAGGGTTTCCATTTGCGTTTTTATTTCTTGGTCTGCGGTGGCAATGATAATCTTAGCTTCAGGATCATGTTCTAATATCTCTTTCGATGCTTCTAATCCACTTTTAATCGGCATTCTATGATCCATTAGAACCACATCAGGTTTCTCAGGCAATTTTTTATAAATGTCTACAGCCTCCTCTCCATTTTTGGCTTTTCCAACAACTTTATAACCGTGAGCCTTGATAATCATTTCATAGAGGTTCAATAATGACACATCGTCTTCAACAATCAAAACTTTCCCAATTTTATCTTCCATCATTTTCACCCTTGATAATCTAAAAAAAACACAAATTTATAATATTTTCTCTAGTCTTTAATTAAAAAAGCTATGGCTATTTTAATAATTTGATTTCTAATTATTAAATCTTTTCTTAATTTTGTAAAATTTGTTTTTAGATATATAAAGGAAAAAAAAAATAAACCAGCATTCCATAATATATCCTAGAAGATCAACTTGAAAAGAGGTGCAAAATAAATGTCAGAGATGTGGAAAACAAGTCGAGAACGTCTATTTGAGTTTTTAAATGAGGGAGAAGGCGAATATCATGTGAAGGAAATTATGCGACAATTAGAATATAAAAATATTGAGGCTTTAATTGATGATTTTAATTTTATAGCAAGAAAAATTAAACAAGAAAGTAAAAGGATATTAATTAAGCCCCCTAAGTGCCTAAATTGTGGATATAATGTAAAGCTAAATAGTGGAGAACTTAGAATCCCCTCAAAGTGTCCTAAATGTCACGAGGAGCGGTTTGAGTTGCCGATAATAAAAATTGAAAACAAATAATTTCTATTTTTTATTTTATACTTACATAATTTATAAGAATTAGGAATTGAAGCCTTCCCGCCCTAAAGAACGGGGATTCCTACGAGTCCGCTAAGCATTGTATATGTTCCGGATTCTATAGTTGATCTTGGATATCTAGAAGACTTAGATTTGACTCGTAATCCTATTATTAAAGAAATGTTAAATGAAACTCTCGAAAAATTAAAAGATAATGATATTTTAATTGACTAAAAAAACAAGAAGAATTGTAGAGTTTTAATTTAAGCAACTAATCAATTCTTTTATTAGGCAAATAAATTAGATTTAAAGGGACAATATGTTTAAGCAAAATATCTTCTCAAGTAATTATTTTAAGTAAATAAGATTATGATATTAATAGATGAAGGAAAAAGAGTTTATAATTAATGAAAATCTTAAAGTCAGGTTAGAAAATGATAAATCTATTATATACATAAATAATGAACCCTTTAAAACATGTATTTCAATTTTTGTCAAGGATCCTTTAGAAAACTTTACAGATTATACAAATTTTGAATCAATTGATTCGATTGATTACACTAATCCATCTGCTTTGGAAATATTAGAAGATCAAGAAGATTTTCCGTATGAATCAATATTTTGGGCAATTTGCTCAAATCTTCAGGTATGGGCTGAGAATAATTATAATACAAGATTGCTTCATTCACAGATTTCCTTCCCCATTCTTAAAAAATTAAGTGAGGAAGGTAACCTTGAAGCAAGAGAAGTATATAAAAAAGAAGTAATTAAACGTTTTAAGACCTGTTATCCATGGGTATTACATTATATTGTGGAAGAATGTATAGATGATTTTTCAAAAGAAGAAATAATAGATATGTATAATTCTGTTAATTTGAGCGATTTAGAAAAAGTTCTGGATTCGTTTCCCGAATGGTTATCAGATACAATTGAATTAGACATGTTAATTCTCTTGTCTGAGTATAATATCAAAGCTAAGGAGTTATTAACAAAAATTGTAGTAGAAACTCTAAAAAGTAATAATATCGAAAAGATTAGTAAGGTAATTAATGAACATCTTATTAAATTCTTGGATGATGATACCTTAGAGAAAAATTTTGATTTATTTGATCAGAATTTATCAGAAAAATTAATTCTACTTAGTTATTTCATTTTTCTTAAGGATTGTGTTAGTCTTGATATAGAAGAGGCTGAAATAATATTAAAAGATATCATAACAAAGGTATTTCAAGAGAATAATTTCTTCCATGTTCAAGAGATTATTATATATAAGATTTGGGATATTCTTTCAAATGAAGAAAGGATCAATTTGGTGAAAATCTTAGATTATAATATTTTTACTAAATCCTTGTTAGCAAAGAGGGTTAGAAAAGTTCTGGCTAATTGTTTTGAACTAATAGGATCGAATATTGATTTAAGTTCTTTAAAAGAAGAATATGTCAGTTATAACGGAGAAAGATATCCAGTATATGCGGAGATTTTAGATATGAATGAAAAACAAATTAAGAATATTTCAGAAATAAAAGGATTAAATTCGCTAAATAATTTGCAAGAAATTTATCTTTCCGGAAATCAAATTGATGAGATTAAAAGTTTAGAGAATCTTTCATCTTTAAAAGCATTAGATGTCAGCGAGAATCAAATTACCGAAATTAAGGGGCTTGAAACGCTTATCAATTTGAAAGAATTAAATCTCGAGTCAAATCAGATTACTGAAATTAAAGGTTTAAATATGCTTAATAAATTGGAATCTTTAAATCTTGCATGGAATAAAATAACAGACGTTCAAGGGTTACAATCATTAGAGAATTTAAAAACTATAAATCTAACAAATAATCCAATCATCAAAGAAGAAGAGTATATAAAACTTTTAAATATGGAAACCCTTAGTGAAATCTATATTAATGTGGTTGATTTGAAATCTATAAATTTGAGAGAAAAGAAGAATATCGAAACTCTAATTAATGAAAAGGGCATAAGTTCTTCATTTAAAGATTTTTTAACTAAATTTCGAGACTAATTAGCTGGAACTTAGCCAAACTATTCATTAGAATAAACTCATTTGTTAAAATGTATATTATTATTATCTACAACCTTTATAAATAATATCATAATTTCTCGAAGAGCAATTCTATTATTCTCCTCGACTTTTTTATCTTCATTTCCCAATATGAGAATATACAAAAGTAATTCATCCAATTTCCTAACTTCAGTTCAATTCTAAAAAAATTAATACGATTAATAATTTTTAAAAC
>SDNL01000123.1 GCA_004524365.1 Promethearchaeota archaeon
TTCTTTATGAAAAGCACAAACGCTATTGATATCTTACGAGAAAAATATGGAGCAGAAAAGATCGAACCTTGTTATGTAGGGACCAAAATATCATACTCAACAGTTTCATAATTTTTTTTTATTTTATCTATTAATCATAGTTATTATCAATATTTTCATCTAAAGTTTTCAATCTCTTCAAAATTTTAATAAATTTAAAAACTAGTATGTCATATTATATTTATATAAATCAAAATTCAATTTAGGAGAAAGGAGAGATCTTTTCTCTATTCTAAAAATATGAGTTGATAATATGAAATATAATAAAAAATTGGTAACAATATTGATAATAAGTCTTTTCTTTCTTACTCCTTTTGGATTATCTGCAGAATTTGCTTTATCTATTGAATTTAACTTAAAAAGTGCCGACACAACTTCAAACGGAGTAGAATATATTTATGGTGAATATATCTTCGATTCCTGGATGAATCAAACTTGGGATCATACTACCGTGGAGATTAACAGAAGCAATTCAGAATCTGGTACTTATAGTTATGTTGAAGAATATTATACTATGATAAATGGAAGTGAAGTTTTAAAGAAAGTCTATACCAACGTCGAATATGAAACTAATACGAGTTATTATTCCAATCAAACTATTACAGGCATGCAAGCTTATCATCTAATGTTTGATAGTTATAATGTAAATGTCTCCTATGGAGATGATTTAAATTTAATATGGTATGCTTTGAAGAATGGAACTATGAAATTTATACAAGAAGTCAGTGAATTAAAGACGTATGAAGAATATAATATGAGTGAATATAATAAATTTACAAAGACAACAAAAATATATAATGATACTGATAATGATGGAGTATTTGAGACTCAAATTGATTCATCTACAGATATATATAATCAAACCTATAGTCAAAGGGTAAATTATTCATATGATTTGTTTGAAAATCCCTCGTTTGAAAACGTATCTCTTATGCGTGGTGAAAACTCATTTAGTATGATATGGCCTTTTATAATATCTAACCAAATATATACTACAGTTAATAACCAAAAAGTTGCTTGGGGTAAAATGATTTTTCCCGAATATATCTTATATAACGATACAGATAACAATGGAATTTATTCTCTTGGTGAATCGAGCTCTCAAGGGGGTTTTGGAATGGATTATTGTGATGAATATTTAGGACACATCTCACCACAGGCATTGGGGTTTCAAAAACAAATCCAGATATTGAAATATAATGATGGTTCTAACATGACGCAAACATATCAATGGGGATCATTTCCATCAGATATAAGTGTAGAGAAATTATCTGAGAATATTACATTCCATGAACCTTATGAATCCGTAAACGGAATAAGTTGGTCAATTGATTATGATGAAATGCCAATCAAATGTTCAAGTTGTACAAATGAGAGTTGTTTCTCTATAGAATTAGGACAGTATAAACACTGCAGTCCAACCAACTTTACTTTCGGATTTAATTACAACATAACTGAAAATGAAGCGGATTTATCTCAAACTTTTGGGATGTCGAAAATTACAAATGATACTTTTTATAATAAGGTTCAAGGATTAAGCTTATGCATCCCTCATTATACATATTTCCTCTCTTCTGAAGAAATAATTCAAGAAACTAGTAATGCAGCCACTATTCAAACAGATATCATAAATTTTACACTAGCAGGTATTCCAACGGCTCAGATTGATATGGGAAACATCTTTTCCGAAAAAAAAAACTATACTCTTTATGATTATCCTTCAGAAGGGGAAAATAAAGAGATTGGGGCATTAGGAGCAACAATCAATCAATTAATAGTTAATTCGCAAGAAAAAGCATCAATACAGGGATATTCCAGAGTTTTTATGTTAAAAGGGCTAATCATGCCAACTATAGAAAATGATCCCGCATTTTATAATTATACTGGATTGTTTACTATGGCTTCTATGAATTATCCTATATGGTCTGGAGAAAAATTATTACATGACCCTACATTTATAGTTTTTTATAGTCAACCTACTATACCAGGAGGAGGGGGTACAGTTGGGATTGATGGATTTCTCTATATCCCATTATTCGCTACTATTGTTATTACAGTAATGATAATAATTAAGAAGCGTAAAGATTACGATACAAAAAGTGATTAAATTAATATAAGAAATAAATAAGCTATAATTGCTTAATGTAAAATCAGTGGATTTAAGCTAGTTTTGTTCCACAGTTTTTACAAACTTTTGTACCAGGAGGATTTCTCTCACCACAAGCAAAGCATATTATAGCCTCCTTTTTATTTTCACTCTCTATCGAAATATTTCCTTGGTTCATAACTTCATCTTCAGAAGATTCTGCTTCATGATCATACTTGAAAATACTCATATCTCCATCAACACTCAATCTTTTTTCAATCTCTTCTTTATCATATGGAGTAATAACTTCAAAATCTTTAGGAGCTTTAATTTCCTTTATTCCTTCAGGAATGTTTTTATATTCAGAATCGTCTACTATTTCTGGTTCCTTTTGCGGGGCTTTAAAAGGTACATCCGGTAATTCTTCTGAAATTTGATTATTTGGGGAAGGCTTAATAGATTCATCTTCAGATTTCGATTCTTCTATAGGTTGTAATTCTGTTTTACTTATAGACGATTGATCTTTGGATTCGACTTGATTTAAGGGTTCTTCTTTAAATTCCTCTGGTTCCATTTCCTGTTCTTTTGAGAGGTCGGATAACGTCTGGGACATTCTAATTTTTCTATCTAAGTTCTTTGCATGTTGAATTATACCTTCCGTTTTGTTTATCAGCATATTTCTAAAGGATGGTTCTAATTTTGTGTGCTTATAAAATTTAATTGTAAATTCCGCAACTTCAATCCATGCATCTTTCGCCTCTTTAAGACTATTACGGGCTTCCTCTCTTCTCGCCCTATTGACTAACTGTTTTAATCCTTTATTAAAAGTTGATAAGTCCATTATAAGCAATCCAATATTTTTAGTTAAAATTAAAATGCTAACATTAATACTTCAATACTATATTATTGATAATAAAACCATTTATTTATTAAAATTATATGTATTCCGTTTATTGAAATTTCTAGTATAAAAAAGAAAATAACTCAAATAAATCATATAATCTATAGTAAAAAAATAGTAATTGTCTCAATTATTTATTAAATTAATAGGAATAATTTATTATACTTTTCAAATGGCATTCACACCTTTCTCACAGAATGAAGTCCAAGCAATAAGAGAACACCTTAGAGAACATGAATGGTATATTAAGGGAACTACGGAGCAGAATTTTAGATTCAGTATTTCCAATACGAATTTATTAATATTTACAATTAAGTTCCCTATAAAGTTGCCCATTCAAATTCAAGTTCCATTTGAAATTGCGTGCTTTAAAATTTCTTTGGCATTCAAATTGTGGAATATTAATCAAAATACTAATGATATTATTACCTATTTGCAAAAATGGTTAAAAGGATTCTCAAAAAGTGTTTCATTAGGGCAACCATTACCAATGGGAGATAAAAAGAAGGAATTTACAAGCCTTATAAAAAATGTGATTCCAGAAGCCATAGATAACGAAAATGAACGTACTTGGATCAATCGAATTCGAATCGCATTAATGAATAAGAAAGGGCGATTCGAACAGCTTCATAAAGACGATTTCAAGAAAATCGTTAAAGAGATTGAACAGCTCGGGTTAAAGCCAACATTTAAAATACCTTGGGAATTAAAAGAGGGGATTCCAAAAATGAGAATTTCAGACACTTTATTCTTCTCTACTGAAGAAAAAAATGATGAATTCTTTATTTTAGAGAAAGATTATTTTACATATTTTAAAGACATTCAGTATAAAAAATTTTATATCAGATCCTTTCTTGAAAGTTATGCACCATTATTCGTATCCACTATATTTAAAAATAACCCTGAAATTAATCTATGTACTTTATTAAATAGCTGGATTAAGTTTTCCCGACTGCTTTTAAATTCCGTCCTTAAGATTTTTAATACTATCAACTTTAATACGAATTTATTAGCTTCATTTAAACCTGGGAAAGAATTAGATTCCAACGATTTTATTAGGGCAAACCATAATTTTCCCTTATCCGCTCTTCAATATGAGGGGGAAATTGCTAAAAACCTCCATCCTGTTCACCATGATCTCTTAAATAAACCTCCAAAAACATTCACGATAATAGAACATTTAAACTATTATAATAGAGCGGAGGATCTTATAAATAATTATAAGTTTGATGAAGCAAATAAACTTTTAATCCAAGCACTTAAAGTTTTTAATAAATTTAAGCAAAAAAAAGCCGTAGTTGCTATTCTCTTTCTCCTAAAAAAGGTTGCGATGATATTAGGACAACATAAAGTCGCTATAAATTATTTAGACAATGCCCTTTCAATTGCAAAAACGGGCAAAATCCCCATTGATTATATCATAAAAATCCATTATGATTTGGGAAAAATCTATTTTGATTTATTAAAATATTATAAAGCACAAAACCATTTTGAAATTATTATTAATTTCTTAAACAATGAAAAGATCACTTTCGAAAAAAAAGATGAATACAACGGACTCTCATCAATTTATCTGGGCTTAATTTACCAACAATTTGAAGAAGAAATTAAATCTGAAGAAGCATTCAAAGTTGCGTTCGACTTAATGGAAGAATCAATAAAAATTCGCTTACAATATCATCTAATTCGTATTCAATATTATACAAAGGTTGGAGAATTACGCCAAGCCGAGAAAATACTTAAAATGAGCATAAAAGCAATTGATTTTGATAATATTCCCGAAAAATATAATGCTATCCTTTTACAGCTTTTATTAGAACTTTCAGAATACTTTATTCATTATAAAGCAGATAAGAAAAAAGCAAATTTTTATCTGAGCAGAGCAAAAAATTACACAGATAATCAAAAAATTTCAGGAATTAAGGCAACTATACGTTGGAATAAATTGATGCGAGATTTTTATAGAGATATATTAGAAAATGATAATAAAGCTCTTACATATTATAAAAGAAGTCAAAATTTACAAACCCAATTAAGAAAAATGGGAATACAATAAAAGAAAAAGAAATAATTACTTATATTTCGCACGCTTAGCCCCAATTGAATCAGGTTGGCCACCATATTTACCCTCTTTGAATCTTTTACGATATAAATCCCTATATCGCTGTCGCGGGGGTTTTTTTGGAGTAGCATTTACACCTGTTCTCTCTACATGAGGCGTTTGCATCTTAACCTTGCCGGCTTTCGTAAGGCTTCCGTGGCTTCCAGGAGAAATTTTTTTTCACACCTTTTTACTATTCATTAAAAATACTATTATTTAACATAAGGAATTTAAACTCTTAAAATTTTCGGATTTTGACTTTCTCAACATTTTACTACAATCATCACAAAAATATCCACTAAAATCTAGGAGAAAAATTAGGTCCTCCATCCGAGTGCCACACAAAATACAACTAATAGGATAAAAACGCTTTATCAAGTTTAAATTTTCTTCTTGAGAGATTAAATTATTAATCATCTTTTTTTTATCATCGTAAGAAATCAAATCATCCTTATTTATCTTATCGATTTTTTTACTAAATATTCGTTGTTCTTCCTTGTATTTTAGATATAAAACAGTTCGGAAAACATAGCGGACTTTTTTGAGACTTGAATGTGATATCATACCAGTCCGGACAGAATTCCTTTATGAATTACTGAGTAGGTTTTTCGTTATTATAATACCATTTGAGATTTGTATCCTTTATAAAATAAACTTCAA
>SDNL01000018.1 GCA_004524365.1 Promethearchaeota archaeon
TTTTGTTTTAAATGTTCAGGAACTCTTTTAGATTGAAAAGGAAAATATACTTGTTTAATTATCAAAGGATCAATTTCTTTACTGATCCTATTTCTAGAAAAAGTCTTGGGAAGATCTTTATACCATTTTTTTAGATTATTTTGTTGGATCCCATCAAAAATGAGGTTTTCTAAAATCTTCTTAAAAACTTTTTCATAGTCACCATCAGATCGAAGCCCATATTCATTATAATAAACAACCTTTTTCTTAAATGTTTTCAAAAATTCTCTATTTACGAGGAGAGAAACTATAAATATAAATAAACCCTTTTGATATCTTCGCTTAAGTTCAATATATTCTTTATCATAGTAGTCATTAACTGTATCATAGAAAATAATTGGAACTAATTCATTAATTAATCCTTTGGTCGCTTTGTCATAATCGTGTTTTTCAAAGAAATTAATTAAATCTTCAAAGTGAGTTTTTTCTTGTTGAATTAAATCCAAGTATTTATAGAATTCTTTTTTCATATCTTTTAGTTCCTTTTCATTATCTTCATCATTCGAGATCTTGGCATCATGATTTAAGTCTACATTTATCTCCATACTTTTCCAAGGATACAAACAAGAGGGTTCCATTTTTGTCTGTATTGTGGAAAGGCTCGCAGTAGCAATGAAATAGGGGTTATTTCAAAAAAAGAGGTTGTCTATGCTAGTCCGATGATGGTGATTCATTATGTTCAAAAACTTAAATTTATTAAGTTCAAAAACATAAATAATTTATTTAATTTATGGAGAGATAAACATGGAGCTTGAAATTTTAATTCAAAAGCAATTAAAGGTGGTTAAGAATATTCTTAACGAAGTGAAGTCGAATGAAAAATTAGATAATAAAGAGAAGCGAAAATCTGTTGAATTATTAAAACAGATTGAAGAATATTTTAAATCAATTATGAAAAATTTTAAATTATTTTTGGAAGGTAATCAGATGAGAATTCTAACTTGTCATAATAATTATCAATGGTCAAGAAATGTATTTATTTCATTTGTGAAAAATATAAAAGAAAAATGGAATAACAACCTTGAAAGTTTAAGACTGGAACTTCTCAATTTATTGTATGATGTTAGAAAGATTTTAGTAGAGACGCATAACGAACAAGTCCCTCAACACTACCCCGAAGAGAAAATTGAACAATATGATGTGAATAAAAACAAAATTGAGACCTTAATTAATAATTATTATCCTTTTGAATTGTATAATTTACTAAAAACACAACTAAACGCAATAGATGAATCCAGCCTTAAACCTATAGAGTTAGAATCGTTATTTGACATAAAAGGTGTATTGGAGGCTCGATTTGGAGAATTAGATAAAGCAATCGACATCTATGAAAAAGCTTCTGATAAAGTACCTGATTCTTTTTGTCTTAACTACAACTTAGCTCTGTTATTAGAAAAAAAAGGAGAAATGAAGAAAGCTTTTAAATATTTTTCGAAAGTTGTTTCAATTGAGGCGGAGGATCCAGAAATTCTTCTAATTATTACCCGTCTATATTATTTATGGGATTATTACTCAGAGGGATTAGATTTAATCCAGAACGTATTGGATATGTATTATGAGATTGGAATAATTGATGATCATGTAGTTTCTATGCGAGGTTATCCTACTTATGGAGAAACGTTTGCAAATCTAGCTGTGTTCGCAAATTTTCTTAAAAAACCAGATTTAGCTTTTAATGAGCTTGAAAAGGCAAAGAAGGAATTAACTGATTATCCTTTTGAATGGTTAGAGTCACTATTAAAAGTTTTTGTATCTAACAGTTGGACTGAGGGACTGGAAAAAATAGAAGAAGAAATAAAACAGTTAAGAAAAGAAAACTCTCCATTAGGTTATCACTTAACTCAACAAGCGTTAATTAAAGCAAGAGAAGCTAGCTCCTATGAGGAAGCTATTAAAATATTAGAATCTGTTAAACTAACTTCATTTGATTATGATTGGCTTAAAGATATAATAAATCTCAGCAAAGCTGAAGCTGCAAATAGGTTTGATGAGAATGAGGAGGAGCAAAAATTTCGAAAGGAATTTTTAGAAGACCAACCACTCTTGTTTGAGCCTTATATTGTATTCAGATTTGGGATTGACAAATATCAAGAAATTTTAAAGGAAACATATCAAAAAGAGCAAAGAAGCGTTGATTCTGGTATTAAAATACATTATTTCTTTAAGTCCTAAAATAGATTATTTTTGATTTAATTAATCTGATTAATCAAAAATTGTTTTATTTATGACATAATTTCGATATGTTCTGAATATTCATTTCCAGTCCTTTTTCCAAGGAGGAATAATTGGAGTAAATCCTGTTTGTTCTCGAGATATAAAACACCCCTTCATCTTAAGTTCATCAATCCATTCCTCTAAGGGTTCGGGTAGGCTTTCAAACGGGTTTTCATGCAAATGGAGATGTCTGAGAGAAAGGAGGGATGTTATAGATTCAGGTAAGCTTGTTAATTCTGTTTTATATAAGCTTAGAATTTTAAGATTCTCAAGTAACTTTAAAGATTCGGGCATATTTTTCAAAGGATTTGCAGATACCCATAATTCATATAGGGATTTTAAGCGACCTATACAATCTGGAATACTTTTTAGATTATTACCGGACAGATCTAATATTTCTAACCATTTCAAGTCACATATAAATTGGGGGATTTCTGATAGGTCATTACCACATAGATAAAGAGTTTTAAGAGCTTTCAAAGAGTTTAAAAATTCCACATTCTTTAATTTATTTCCAATTAGATCTAATTCTTTAAGAGATGTAAGAGAACTAAATGATTCGGGTAAGCTCTCCAGCTCGTTATTTGCCAAATTAAGACTTTCCAGTTTATTTTGATTATTAAATACATCTGGTAAAATGCTTAATTTATTATAAGCTAAATTCAAAACTTTAAGAGATCTCAAATTTCCAAATGAATCTGGTAATTCTGTTAGCTTGTTCCATTCTATTATCAATTCCTCTAGTCCTGTAAGGGAATATATTTGTTCAGGGACTTCAGTTAATTTACTCTCATTAAACGTCAAGGTTCTAAGCGAGGTAAGATTCTTTATCGAATCAGGCAAGGATGTCAACCTAGTAGCACCTAAAGATAGAACCCGAAGCGAGGTTAGATTACCGATTGATTCCGGCAGAAAAATTAATTCGAGATTCCCATCTAAATATAATTCTTCAAGAGTTTGCATTGAACACACTGCTTTTGGTAGAGATTGAAACTTATTAATCATAAGAACTAAACACTTAAGGGATTTTAGCGAATTAAGGGTATCTGGTAGGTTTTCTAGATCGTTGCTTGCTAATATTAATTTTTGGAGTGCTCCTAATTCTTCAAAGGGGACGTCAAATATTTTCTCCCCAAAACCGTTAAGGCGTAACCCCGTGACATGTCCATTTTCGATTTTCATTCCAAAAGGGGTTTCTAGAATTGAATCTACAATGGGAAGGGGATCATTTATAATAGATTCAATCTTCTCAATTGCTTTGATTTCATCAGCACTTACTTTTTCATTACGAAAATCTTTAATCTCCATATTTCATATAAGTAAATTTTTAACAATATTTGGATGATTTTTCATAGTTTTTATTATTCAATTTATTCTTCATCCTTCTTAAGGTTTTTTAGTCTCTCTAACTCTTTTAACATCTCATTCTTAACCTCTTCCATATCTCGTTCTTCTGTTTTAAGAGGAGGAAGCTCTAATGAGAATCGGTTCGCAATCCATTCATTTAAATCCTTAGAAACCATAGATTGGGGGCGATATCCTTTAGGATCCCCTTCTTCCCTTGCTTTTTCAGCTAGCTTTGATTTATCTTCTACATTTACAATAATTCCATTTTCAAAATCAAACTTTAGTACTATCCTATATGCAGTAGGGCTCTGATATCCCATATGGATATATTCTGAATCAATAAAGTCCCTAGCTAACAATAAGCTTCCATTAAAGGTCACTTTAAGGTTCACATTTCTATATTCATACTTGTAAAGCCCGTTTAATTCATGATCCTTGGTTGGTTTAATATCATTGATTTCTGACATATCTTCATTTGACCTTGTATTTACCCAGAAACCATCAATAAATAATTCTTTTTCAAGGATTTTATACCTCATTATATATCCTCTTCAACAACCGGTAGATGCTGAGGCTAATTCTAATCCAAAATCCTCAGCTGTTGTTAAGTTTGTTCCCTCTAAACCAACAAGATCTAATCTGTGGTCTCTATAAAAAAATTGGTCTGGAGCTTGAGCTGTAATTTTACAATCTCATCTTAATTTGTTTTTTCTTAGTTAATTAAAATGTCTTTATTTTTCAATTTTTTGAGAATCTCACTTTTATTTTCTTTAATTCTAAGATTCCGAGTATGAAAATGAATATGGAGTATTAAGAATTCTTGGTTTAAAAAAAAAAAATAGTACCTTGCTCACATACAAATCATAAAAAAATTTAATCAAATAGAATTTCATTTTACAATAGATTTTAAATTTCAATAATTATCCTTAATTTGGAAAAAAAAGAAAATGAAAAAGTAAAGGATCTATTATTAAGCTAATTACTTTTATGAAGAATAAATAAAAGAAACGGATAAAAAGGGCAGTGCCCCCCGTTTCAGCCATATGAAAAAGCAAGTCGCGCTTCCGGGTTCGGATGAGACCGGGTTTTATCCATCTTCACTATGAACGTAAGCGAACTTACATTTTGATATTTCCCGCTGTTAACAACAGAAGTACTATTATCAACGCGAAGGTGTTTAACGTCCGGCACGACAGCGTAATGCTAAGCTTTTCGTATGGCTAAAATTATATACCATTATGTTTTTTAAGTCTCTCAATTTCGCTGAATTGATAACTTAAAATGTTCAATGGTTATGTAATAGAATAAATCAAAATTTCTATATAAAGCTTATCCGTTAAATTTAAAAGGAATAATAAAAGCCCCCTTCAGTCCTAATGCATTTAGGTTCGTAGATTCAAGCATTTATTAGAACAAAGATAAATATAGTATGGGAGTATAAAAAATACAATTTATTGTTGCTCAACTTGGAGTTTTTCAAGTTTAGTGGGATAAAGCCGAATGGACTTAACATAGATGATGCTGGAAGCAACTGCCACACAGATAATTCCTATAACGCTTCCGACTAAAACATAAAAGCTAATAGGAACTTCAATATTGATTTGAAAACTTGAATCATACATGAGAGTGCTTTTATTAGTAAAATCGCGCGTATAGACCAGATATTTATAGTTCCCCGGCTGAAGCTTATTCGTTTCAAGGTTGAAAAAGGATTCATCTTCATCAAATGCGTTGGAAACATGATAATAAAAATAATTATTAAAATTGTCGGTGGAAAAAAGCACATATACAGATTCTATACCAGAAGCATTATCGGAAGTATTAATTTGAAAGTTTAAATTTGTAAATGTGGAGGGATTTGGAGTGAGTAGATCGACATCAAAGATGTCGGGATTATCATTATCTGGGAGAGTGGTGAAAGAAAAGTTGGATAAGCCTAAGAGATTATGTCCTGAAATAGAGACATTATAAGTAATAGCGGCGCCCAATGGTAAACGGAATTTTACATTACCTGACTTATCTCCGTAAACTGTTCGAGCAATGCCTTTTTCTTGATTATAAAGGTATACACGCGCATTTTCAACGGGTCGATTATAATTATCTCGAATGGTAATATTAAGCATCTCTCCCTCATAGATTTGAGATGGAAATGGATTCTCGGTAATTATTCCGGGGATATTAGTGTAAATATCTACCTCCGGGTCTCCCAATAAATTATAGGTTGTTAATTGCTTTCTTTCTGCCTCTTCATAATTAGAATTTCGCTCATATTTATAATAATGGCTGTTCATATAGGCTACTTTAGAATCATAGAGCGTTTTTCCTTGCTGATAAGTCTGATCTTCAAAAAAGACTTTCCAGAAAAGTTTAGCATTTCCCCGGTTTAGGGCTTCTAAATCCTCATCATCGTTAAAATATAAAGAAAGTCGCATTGCTCCCACATAACCAATGGCACCCCTATCAGAGTTCTGCATAAGTTCTTCTCCTATATTATTATCATTCGCATCATAAGTTGCAGTTGCGCATGCATCAGCGTATATTAAAGATGGCATATTAAAGTTAGTACATGCAAGAGCCTCCAATCTTGTATAGATGTCGCCTGCTATATCATTATATTCATAGTAAGTTCCATGTCCAGCAAAAAGGACTGTCGAATATCCTAAATTAAATTTATTTCTGAATGTATGTCGTTCTAGCTCTTCCCATGGGTCTGGCGGGATATAAAGTGCATTACGAGCAAGATGAGTGAAATTTATTTGATCTTCCGCATAATTCTGTAATATATAAGTTGTTAATTTTGCCTCATCTTCACCATCAGATGTTTCATAGGATGAGATCCCCCCTACCAAAAGCATATTATTCATCCAATCCCCTACATTGGGATTTTTTTCATATTTTAGGGTTTTTTGTATCATATCAGAGAGTTCGCCTTCATTAGATGCCGGTAATCGTCCTACATATACTTCAGGAGTCCAATCTATCTCATCTTCGCCAAAATCGTTATATTTCGCAGCTTCTCCATAATACTCATCCCCATCTGAATTCCAAGTTCCTGTAAGGTCAGCATAATAATAGTCTGTTGGTTTTTCCATATCCCCGCTATTAACAGGTTCAGTGTCTGAAAGACCACAATCTCTTAAATCAGGATTCCAGACATATCGAATAGGAAGTAAATCACTCTGAGCATCGCCCGCCAAGAGCACCCAACGAATACCGTCCGATTCATAATAAGATTTAATCATATTTCGTATTTTTTCAGGGCCATCTGTACCATTGTAATCTGTATAATTACTTAAGATAATGGTTTTCACACCCTTTTGATTTTTCCAATCTGCTAAAGGTTGCACCTCATCAACATAATTTTCATTCGGCACAATAATAAGCATTTCAATATTTTGATCATACCAACTTTGATTCAGAGTTTCATAGTCAATTTGGGGCAAGGAGGAAAGATCTACGTCGGGCGAAGAATTTGAAGTCGAAATACTATTAGTGTTATATTGAGCTTTTTCGCCAAAAAAACTGAAACTAAAGGCCCCGAGAGGCACCAATAATACCATAATCAAGAAAAAAGCCAAATATTGCGGTTGTCGAGTTGAATTGATTCCCATAATTTCTCAATTAGAATGATTAAAATAACGATATGTTTGTTAAGAATATAAAAATTCGATTATATAAATCATTTTTTTTTATTCTATCGAGGGATTAGGAATTAGGCATATATTTTATATTTTGATTCTTTAAAAAGTTCTCATAATCCCATGAAATACACATAAATATATATAAAAAAACTAATTCTTTATTATTATACTAAAATAAACATCTGTATTGAATAAATATAAACCGATGCCATTTAGATTTAATTTTTGTCCGCAATGCGGCAAAAAGATCATATTTTTTATTGAAGAAAAGGATATTAATACTGGTGAGTATCCTGCTCCAGTCTATATTCACCATAATGATGACTCATGTGGGAAGGTCTCTACTTTTTATGTAGATAGTCTATTAAGGGTATCATATACCTCTACTGAGAAGAAGCCCGGAGCAATCACGACATTAGAGACTCTCAATTCGATCTCTGATCGCAAAAAAAGAAAAAAACCATAATTTTGAATTGTCTTACAAGGATTTATTGAAAATTAAATTTTATTTTTGAGCGAAAATTATTAAAAAATCGTTAACTTTCTTATTAAGAAAGTAAATATATACAGTTTCTATTTAGATTAAATTAATTTTCGATAAACAAATACTATTTGTGTGATTTTTAATTTGGCAGACAAATCAGAATTAGAAGATATTACTAAAATTTCTGGAATTGGGAAGGCAACTCAAGAGCGATTAAAAGCTGCAGGTATTGATACTGTTGATAAATTAGCGAATTTAAAACCGGAAGACTTAACTAAAATTAAAGGTATTGGATCATCAACCGCATCAGCTTATATTCAAGAGGCTAAGAACCTGTTAGAAACGCTTGGAAAGAGCAAAGAAGCTACTCAAGAACAACCCGAAAAACCTTCTGAACCAAAACCTAAGAAAGAAAAGGAAATAAAAAAGAAAAAGAAGAAAAAACCAAGAAAAGAAATTTCTAATGCAGAATTAGAGGAAAAGATGAAAAAACAAGCTGAAATGAACTTAGGTTTAGTCGGACATGTAGATCATGGGAAAACAACCCTTGTAAAAGCTTTAACAGGCGACTGGACGGATAGACATTCGGAAGAGCAAGAACGTGGGATATCTATAAAATTAGGGTATTCTAATGCCACGATTCTCTATTGTCCAGAATGCGAAGACTATTTGACATTACATATGGCTGAAGAAGCGAGAAAGAAAGGCCAACCTCGCTATAGATGCCCTGAATGTGGAACCCAATTGGAATTTAAGAGAAATATCTCATTTGTCGATGCTCCCGGACATGAAATTTTAATGGCCACGATGTTAAGTGGAGCCTCTCTTATGGACGGAGCCTGCTTATTAATTGCCGCAAATGAAAAATGTCCCCAACCGCAAACGAGGGAACATTTAGCCGCACTCAATATTGCTAACATTGAAAATATTATTATAATTCAAAACAAAATTGATGCGGTCTCTGAAGAAGAGGGAAAACAAAATTATCAAGAGATAAAAGAATTTACAAAGGGCACTGTAGCTGAAAACGCCCCTATTATCCCGATCTCAGCTATATTTGGTGTCAATATTAAATATGTAGTAAAAGCAATTGAAGATATAATTCCTACACCAGAATTAGATGAATCAGAAGAGTTTCAATTTTTAGTTGCACGCTCTTTTGATGTAAATAAACCGGGAACTGAGATAGATAAATTAATCGGAGGAGTAATAGGTGGATCTGTATTAAAAGGGAAGGTAGAAATTGGAGATAACATAGAAATTAAACCTGGAATTAAATCAGAAGGAAAATATAAAACCTTAATGACTAACGTAGTATCTATTAGTCAAGGAAATGTCTTTAAGAAGTCTGGGACCCCGGGGGGATTAATTGGTTTAGGAACTAATTTAGACCCCGCTTTGACAAAGGGTGATGCCTTAATTGGGAATCTAGTAGGGAGAGAAGATACTTTACCGGAATTAATAGAGGAGACTGAATTAGAAGTTCATTTGTTTGATAGAGTAATTGGAACTGAGGAAATGATAGAAGTTCATGAATTAAAACATGGTGAAAAACTATTAATCGTTGTTGGAACAGAAAAGATCTCAGGAGTCGTTAGTAAGATACTCAAAAATTCGTATATTATAAAATTAAATCCTCCAGTATGCATTCCTGATGATGAAGATATTATATTTGCGATTTCAAGGATTATTAATAGGCGTTATCGATTAATCGGTTACGGAATTCGTGTTGGTTAATCGTCTTTTTATTCTTTACACTTCAATTACTAATTAATCCTTATTAGAAATAATTATTTAAGAATAAGACAGAAAAATCTCTCTGATTTTACCCTTAATAAGTTTTAGTTCAATTTCTGCTTCATCTAAGACCTCTTGTATCTTTGAGATCTCATTAGGTTCGCCGTCAAATATCGTTTCATAAAGTACAAGAGAATTTTCCACTTTACTTAGAAATTGTAATGTAATTTGATTGGGAGATTCCTTATGAACATTATGATCATTTATTGACCCATTAAATTCATAGAATATCTTATCCATTACGCGCTCAGATAATAAATTGACAAAGTCTTCTAAATCTTCAACATATATGACAATCAAGTTGAATTCTTCTCTTTATTATTTCTAAGATATAATAAAATGCCAAGAATAAATATTATTGCACTTATACTTCCAAAAATAATAATTAGAACGGGAATATGGATAATATCTGTTTTAATATAATGCACATTGCTTTCCGTAGAGACTATTCTAGTTGCTTGATGCATTCCATATTGATAAACTTTAATCGTATAATTTCCAATGGGAATATTTTTAATGGATATTTCTCCGTTTTGGTTTGTACTAAGAGGACCAATAGGTTGAACAGTCTCTTGGGATATATATGTCCCGAAAAGTTTCCCTTGGTAATATATTCTTACTTCTACACCGATAAGTGGCATATTTAATGTATCTGTAATAATTAGCTTTAAACTTTTCTCAGCTCGGTATTTAATCATGAATGGACAAGCTTCCTCTCCTTTAATAAGCCGAGGAGTAGTAATATTAATAAAACCTTCTGGATCACTGAATAAATTGACAGATCTTCCAAATTGAGAATAAAAATCCTTTACTTGTAGACTGGTTATTGAGGGCTCCTCAATAGAGAATTGAACTACTATATGCTGTGGACCATTAATTACCGAGGGGAAATAAATTCTTTCCCTCGTATCACTCTCTCCAACTAATCGATCGATAGCCCACGTATAACCAACTGGTTTTAAAAATTTGACCGTAAAATTAGTTGAAAACTCAAATAAAAATACACTATCGCCCCTAAATGAATCAGAAAGCGAAATCTTTATATCATTTCTATAATCAATATAATCTGAAATATTAGACACTTCCTCCCCTTTTAATGTCAATTTAAAATCGGTTAAATTTTCCATATCAAAAGGACTAACTTGAAAACTCACCTCTAAATTATCAGCAACGGCACGTAGAAACGGAAATGCTCCAATATACTTCAAAGCATTTAATTTGAATCTATAATTATAGTCTGCTGAGATATTTTGAGACTTTTCTTTAAGAACTATATCCTCTTCATTTAATTGAGCAATTCTCCATTCTATTAATGTTATATTATAAGAATAGAAGATATCCATAGAAAAATGTCCAACTAAATTTCCCCCATAATTGAGATAATTAAACTTGATATATTCATTTTCGATTGAATAGTCTTCATCTTCAAGTTCAGTATTGTTTACAAAAACTTTTTCTATTTCTATTGGAGTTAAACGGGGAAGATAAACCATATATCCACATAATCCATCTATTGTGTCTGAATCGTTATCAAATACAACTTCTAAACTTTCATTAATATAAATACTTAGAATATTTTGATCGATATAATTTTCCTTAAGATAGTTTCGGGAAGCATTTAATAGTGATTTATTAAATCGGGTTCCTAAAAAACTAACATTTAATGCTTCTTGGGTGATATCATTATCTAAATTTGGAAACTCGGACGTATAATTAATAAATCCTTTTTCAGTAAATGAAATGTTTAAAATTGAGATTGTTCCCAGTCCACTTCGTGCTTCTTGTAAAATTGAATTGTAATCATCTTCACTAAAGGTTTGACTTTGAAGGGACGTATTTGGATCATGATTACTGATTGCTTGCTTGTTAATCTGAGTATATAATAGAACAACCGACTGAAATATAATCAGAGATAGGATTAAAATACTAAATACACAACGTTTTTTGTTCATCTTAGTTTCCAACATATTTTTCCAAAATCGAAATTTATAAGTTTATTGTTGTTTAAAATTAAAATTTTGATTTTAATTTTATTGTTGTTGATAATATTAATTTGTGGAAAACAATTTAATAAGATTAAAATTTTAGTCTAATTTATAAAACTTAATTAGATTTTTTCGAAATTTAAATGTTTTTACGGAAAATTTAAATTTTTTTAACCAAATAACCCTATTAACAAAAACATTTCTTATTAGGTCATTACAAAAAACAAAAGATTAGGAGTAATTAGAAAAGTAATTTTATTATTGAATATATGATAAATATTTTTTTAAAATATGATTTGAATGGATATTAAACCTGATAGATATACATTTAAGAATAAATTTGAGATGGCTGTAAGCCAGTTTTGTGATTTATCATCCCAGTTTCAAAAAGTAATCGCTATCAGCCATAATGATGCTGATGGGATATCTTCTTTGCACCTCATACAAAATCTTTTGTATAGAATGAATTTAAGCTATGATTACTTTATATATAATCGAAGTGTATCATGGCAAAATTATCTTGATGGTATTTTTTCTCAAAGAAATACCGAAAAAACAGCATTCATCTTCACCGATGTAGGGTCTAATTTGAACGAGCTTATTCCTATAATTAGAGAACGCAATGAAAAGTTTTTTATTTTGGACCATCACGAAGTGGAAAGTGATATAACTCTTGATCAACATCCCGAAAATTTAATGTTCGTTAATCCAACACTCTATGGATTTGATGGTATCGATCATATAGCAGGAGCTACCCTAACATATATGTTTGCAAAAGCTATTAAACCTCAAATTATCAAACAAGGTTGGCTAGCAGTAATTGGTATCGCTGGGGACTCTTTAAAACCTATGGACCAACTCAGATCATATAATAGAGAAATTTATGAAGAACTAGTTGCTGAAGACGTGATTAAAGATAGAGAAGGATTAATTCTTTTTGGGGGTATGCATAATTCTATTAGAAACGGATTAAGATATAGTATTTTACCCTTTGTAAAACAATTTGGAGGAGATACTTCCAATTCAATCGAGAATTTTTTAACTAATTTAGGTATCAATCCAGAAAAAAAGGTATCAAAATTAACAGAATCTGAAATTCAAAAGATTCAAGAGCATGGAAATTTTGAAAGTTATGGTAATTATGCTATTCTCCCCAATAAGCGGGGTTTATTGAGATATGCTTTTGAATATGCCCTTCTTTTAAACATATTGTGCTTTAAGAATATATCTGCAGCAGTTTCAATCATTCAATTACAAAATATTACCCGTTATGCCAAAAAGATCTATTATAATTATATTTCGAGTTTAGCACGAAACCTTAAAATTATTTCCCGAAAGTTACCGCGATTTGAAACAGATTATGCAATTTTTATTAGAATTCAAGGAAAAATTCCTCCCTCTAATTGGTCCGACACGGCATCATTTAGTACTGTAAATGAATTATTTAATCCTTATAAGATCATTTTACTTGGGGGTTTAGAACGAAAATCACAGACAATAAAGCTGAGCATTCGTTGTACACGCAAGTTTCTTAAGAGAAATAATGGTATAGGTGTAAATAAACTTATCAGTAAAATCATTAAGGAATTAGGAGGTACTGGCGGAGGCCATAAACTTGCTGGAGGACTTCGATTATCAAGAGCTTCCTATAAACGATTAAAAGAAAATATTGATGGTTACATTTCTCTTTTATTAGAAGAAGCTCAATCTTAGGAGCCTATTTTAATCATTCGCCCACAGTTTAAACATATCAAAAAATGTGTCATACCCTCATCTGCGCTTCTCGTTTGCATTGTCTTTAAAGAACACTTATCATAACCACAACTCGGGCATTTGAAGTCTTTAATTGTGCTTTTCAAATTCTTATCTTTCCAATCTAAGATTTCCTTTGCGTCTGTAACTTCAAATTTATAATCTCGTTTGATTTTAGTCGAAATTTTATAATTCTTGGACTCATCTTCTGCAAAGGGAATAATTTCACCACATTTACATTTAAATATCTTTTTTCCGTCTTTTTTTGACGGAAGCATGAGACCTCCGCATTCAGGACAGAATTTCATGGAAATCTTAAAACCTCTATGATTTTATTTTACTTTTTATGTTAATTATTTAACTTTAAAATTTTAAACCAAAAATTAAGGCACAAAATATTACACCTGCTAATAAATCTGCTATTGTACCGGGGTTTAACTGACCGTGTTCACTTTGAAGAGATTTATCCATTTTCTGCATTAATGTTCTTCCTTCTTCAGTAAGTAATCCTCCCAGTTTCAAGATTTTTGACGCTTGCTTGGATACTTTTTGAGCCTTTTGTGTTCCTGATTTTCTTCTAATGAGCGTATCATTATGATTTGATAAGAGTTTAAGAAAAGTATGGACCGTGGAAATATTGATATCTTGAGTTTTATCAAAAATCCTAAAGTAGAATGGTAAGCCTTCCGTTAAAATAATATTAAACCCCGTTGAATACTCGCTACTTATTAAATCGTAATGTTGAGATAATTCAAATATTTTTTTTAAAGTAATATTATCTTCTTGGATTTGTTTAATTGAATCCTTGTCATTTACATCATATTGAGAGACTTCGCCAAGTCCTCCCGGATTACATATATTTATGGCTTTATATAATTCAACTGTATCTTGAACGGTTGTATCTTCAATTAATTGTCTTAACACTTTATTAAAATCCTTTCTATTAGTACTCTTTCTTAATAAACATATCACTGCTGTTGATAAGAGAGGTGCCAATATGAGAATATGTCCTAAAATAACATTCCCACCGTTCTGCCAATTCATCATTTGTTCTGCTGCGTTTTTAAAGAAAAGTCCTAACTCCACATAATTAAAATTGTGTTCTTGAGAATGAAATCCTTTCTTAATTCGATTGCAAAGATTTCGAAATGTTGGTTGAATGGCCGAGATAGCTGCTAGAAAATGCTCAAAACGGGTATTAGTAAAATCTTGCGTACGATGGATATTCCCTGGTTTTGGCCAACCAGACACCTCTAATAAACTTGACAAGGTAGAGCATCTCAGAATATCATCTATCGACGTTACTACAGAATTATTATGAATAGACACGTTTTAGAAAAAATAAGCCTTACTTTTATTGGTTAAAACCACTTTAATTAATATAAATAGGTATATTCGAATGTCTTTCTTTCTTTTATAATATATCCTTCTCTATCACTCTCTCGAATACTTATCGGACGGTAATCATCTTTAAGATCATTCTTATATAAGAATTTCTTAAGCCTTAGTTTTATTGCCCGTAGGGATAAATCTTCTTGCATCTCTATTTTTATTTCGTTGGTTTTTTGGGAAAGTTCTAAATAGGGTAATTGTTCTCCTAAGAAAACTACTAGATCTTCTACATATTCCTCTTTTTCATATCTTAAATCGGTTACATCAATGAATACAGTTTTCTTCTCTTTTTTTTCATCGCTCATTATTTAGTTCACTACGTTTAAAAAATTAAAAATACTATAAATTTTTTATGAATTTGTATGTTTAACTATTCTAGAACATAATTAAAAAACGATAAATCTGGAAGTTGATAAAATGGTTGATTATGTAGATTTAGATTATAGCCCTACCGATAAAGATCTTATTGCGATGTATTATGTAGAAAAAGCTCCGCAATGCGAAGATATTGAACATGCATGTATGGAAATTGCTAAAGAGAGTTCTATTGGTACTTGGACTGAAATCCTTACTATGTCGGAAGATATCGCTAAAAGGCTTAAACCTTCAGCATTCCATATTGATGATAAAAACAATATAATTAAGATTGCATATACAGAAGATTTATTTGAAGCAAATAATATATCTCAGATCTTAAGTGCTATTGCTGGCAATATCTTTGGAATGAAAAAATTAAAATACTTAAGATTAATGGATATCTGTTTTCCCAAGAATATTGTGAAAGCCTATAAAGGACCCAAATTTGGCATTGAGGGAATAAGGGCGCTCACAAATATCAATAAAAGACCATTATTAGGTACTATTGTGAAACCAAAGGTTGGATTAAATGAGCAAGAACATGCAGAGGTGTGTAGAGATGCATGGCGGGGGGGACTTGATATTGTGAAAGACGATGAGAATTTGACTAGTATGAAATTCAATTCTTTCGAGGATCGAATTAGTAAAACATTAGATATGAGAGATCAAATCGAGGATGAAACGGGTGAGAAAAAGATATATATGCCCAATATTACCTCCACCGTAAGTACAATGAAAGAACGGGCGAATTTTGTTAAAGAACAAGGTGGAGAATATGTCATGATAGATATTGTCACAACTGGATTTGCTGCAGTAATGGAAATGCGAGAATACCTTGATTCTATGGATTTAGTCATCCATGCTCATAGAGCGATGCATGCTGCTTTTACTCGTATTAAAACCCATGGAATGACGATGTTAGCTTTAGCAAAGATCATGCGCTTAATTGGAGTTGACCAGCTTCATACGGGGACTGTTGTTGGAAAGATGGAAGGAGAAAAACAAGAAGTTTTAGATATTAATAAGGAGATTACACAAAAAAAAGTTTCTGGCAATAATATAACTCTTTTGGATCAAGATTGGTATGATTTAAAACCAGTTTTACCTGTTGCTTCAGGCGGATTGAATCCCCTCGATGTCCCAGAGTTAATCGAAATTCTTGGAACAAATATCGTCTATCAGTTTGGAGGGGGTACTCATGGTCATCCTGATGGTACAAAAGCTGGAGCAATGGCTATTCGACAAGCTGTTGATGCAACACTCAAAAATATTAATTTAAATAAATATGCTCAAACCCATCAAGAATTAAACCGAGCAATCGAAAAATGGGGTTAAGGTGTTTAAATGGAACAGCAAAGAGATTCCATTTCCCTCATAATTGATACTGATATGGCCCCAGACGATTGGGTGGCGATTTTATATTTAGGAAAAAGAAAAGATGTTGAAATAAAAGCTATCACCATCTCAGGCACAGGGGAAGTTCATGGGAAGAAGGGTGCGAAAAATTGCCTTAGATTATTAAAAATGATCAATCGAGATAATATTCCGGTTGCTTTTGGAATTTCTAAACCCTTACGCTATTCACATCATTTCCCAAAAACTATGAGATTTGCGGTGGATAGAAGATTGTTTATTAAATTTCCAAAATCAAAAAAAGAACCTAAAGCATTAAATGCAATAGACTTATTTAAAGAAAAAATTTTAAATTCTCATCATAAAAAGATTGCGATTCTAGCTTTGGGACCATTAACAAATGTTGCTAATTTAATAAAACAATATCCTAAAGTGAAAAAAAATATTTCAAAAATCTATATAATGGGTGGGGCTGTGGATGTACCAGGAAATATTGCACATGTGAGTCGAAGAATTGATAATCCTTATGCTGAATGGAATATATATTGCGATCCTCACGCGGCAAATATTGTATTTCAATCGGAGATCCCAATTTTTCTAGTGCCATTAGATGCTACAAATAAAGTCCCTATCGGGAAAGGGTTTATTAAACGCATAAATAAGCATCAAGATAATATGATATGTAAATTTATTGGAAAAATTATAAAACGTTTAGGTTCTCGACTTGAAGAAAGAAATATTGCTTTTTGGGACCTAATTGCTGCGATATGTGTAAATGCGGAAGAGATTGCTCGTGTAGAAACTAGAATGCTTAGAGTTATAGATAAGGAAGGAATAGAATCGGGAAGAATAATTGAAGATAAAGATAAGGGAAAACAAGTTCAGGTTTGCAAGCAAATAGACAAGAAAAAATATAATACGAAATTTTTTCAAACGATATTATCTTAGATTCGACTATACAAATTTATTAGGAGATATTGTTTTGATTTTTATTATTTGCTAAGCGAGAAAACGCACCCCTTTATTTGGGGGGGGTAATTCACTCTCTCAAAAATTGATATTATTAAATATTATTCCGCTAAATCGGGATAAAATTTCTGATAATACATATGAGCGTGTGAAGAGGCAAAAATACCCGCTTCTGTAATCAGTCCATCAATATAACGCCGGCTTACAGTTTCAAAAGCAGGATTCTTAATTTTTACATTTTTGGGAGCTTCTTTCCAAACTTCGGAAGGATTACGCATTTCGATTTTTTCTAAGAATCCCAAAGTGGTGATTGGTTGATATTTTAATAGTGGAGAAGCTACATAAAATGGAACATGTTCCTCGTGGGCAACTAAAGCCAAAAGTCTTGAACCTATTTTGTTTAATACGGTTCCTTCAGAAGTTATTGAATCGGCACCAATAATAATAAGATCAACTTGGTATTTCTTAACTGCCCATCTCATTGCCGAATCGACTATATGGATTACTTCAATTCCTGCTTTAGACAATTTTCGTGATGTTTTTCTCCCTTGTAATTTAGGTTGAGTTTCTGTATTTACAACACGAAAATTTTTACCTTGTTCTTTGGCTTTCAGAAGAATAGCATTCACAACTGAGCTATGACAATGAGTCATCACTACAAAATCATCATCTTGATGTAAAGAGTTCTCTTTCTCTTTATTTGCATCTTTTTTTATCATTGGAATTCTACGAGCTCCAATTTCTGCGATTCTTTTTTTTGAATCATTAATAAGTTGTTCATACTGATCTTTATATTTTTCAATCCTTCCTGGGACGTCTTCTACACATAATTCTCCTTGACATTTTCTAATTTTATTCATTATAAAATTTAAACCGTTTTGCATAGCTGGCTCTGTTGGGCGAGTATCTTCCAATATTTCTTTTCCTATTTGGAGTTTATTAATACAATCAACTACCGATGAACAAGTAAATTCTCGGGCATAATCACTTAAAAATTGGATCGCGCTTAAAGCAACATCTGTTGCTCCTTGAATCTTTAGTGATTTAATTTCCTCAGCTTTCTTTTTTAAGCTTTCCATTTTTTGTTTCCATTTTTTTGTATTATTTTATCTTGATTCAAATAATCTATTATATTTATTCTTTTTCCCACTCCTAATGTATTTTTTTATTTATTATCTTCAGATTTATCTGCTTGATCTTTTAGATATTGCTCATATTCTTCGGGACTCACTTCTAAATAAATATGCCCCACATAACCACATTCCATGCATCTAAACCTCTCAGGAGTAAGCCATCCAGAAACATATGAAGCGGGTCTTAGCGTCGGTTTTTTACATTTCGGACAAATTCTAATCTTTCTCTTTTTTTTCCCCATTCTTACGATTTAAAAATAAATGAATCCATATTTATTTTTTTCCTATTTTAATATTCTGTTTTTTTTTATTGTAATTTTCGATTCATTTATTATAATATCAATTAATTATTTTTAAAGAATTATAAGAAGAGAGGTTATAAATGAAAGAGCAAAAAAATTTAATACCGAATTCTTTTACTAGATTTAAAAATAAATAATTATATAAGATCCTAGGAAAACTTAGGAAATATGAGTGATTTAGAGCGACAAAGAAGGAGTTTGCCTGATGAACCGGGGATTTACAAATTCAAAAAGGCAGATGGAACGATAATATATATTGGAAAAGCTAAAAACTTGAAGAAGCGTGTATCTTCCTATTTTTTAACTAAATCTTTTAAAGACCCCTATTATGAAGACAAGATTAAAAGATTGGTTAAGAAAATTGATTCAATTGAGTACATTGTCACTGAAAATGAAAAAGAAGCATTGATCTTGGAAAATGTACTTATTAAAAAACATCATCCTCGATTTAATGTTTTTATGCGTGATTCGAAATCTTATCCTTGGGTAATGATTAGTTATTCTGAAAAATATCCCCGGATCAGAATAATGAGAAATCCTCATCAATATAATCAAGACAATGTTTTTTTAGGCCCTTATACAGATAAACAAGAAATTCAGAGAATTCTCCGGGATCTCCGTAAAGTTTTCCCTTATTGTTCATGTAGTAGCAAGACTAAACAGAGAAATCGCCCATGTCTTTATTATCAATTAAAATTATGTCCTGGACCGTGTATTGAAGCCATTAATCCAAAAGATTACGTTGAAAATATAAAGCAAATTGAAATGTTTTTACGGGGTGAAACTTCTGAATTAACCTCCGAAATCGAGGAAAAAATGCAAAAGGCCGCCAATAATAAGAATTATGAAGTAGCCGCCTATTGGAGGGATAAATTACAAGCAATTGTTCATACTACTACCAAACAGCATGTGCTTTTAAAGGATCAAGTAAATAAAGATATTATTGGGTTCTTTAATGAAAATGAATTTGCTTCAATGGTAATTATTCATATTAGAGAAGGAAGAATCACTAACAAGAGTTCTTTTACCATAAATTTAAAAGATAAAGTAATACAGCAAGAAGACATCCTTACTTCTCTTTTGGAGCAATATTACCAAAATATATTGCATAATCTTCCTGATACGATTGTAATTCCAACATATTATGAAAATTATAGTTTGCTAGCTGAATTTCTTAAAGATGAATATAAAGATTTAAGCTTTCGAAAACCTTCTGATGAAAATGAACGAGCCCTCAATAGAATTGCTAGGAAAAATGCAAAAGTAATGGCAAATCAAAAAATACAAATGAAGGAATTAGAGCGCAAAGAAAAAGATCAGTTAAAAGAAACATTAAATGATATCAAGAATCTCCTTGACTTACCTAACATCCCTCGAATCATTGAAGGATTTGACATTTCAAATATAGAAGGACAAGATGCGACGGGGTCAATGGTCTATTTTCTTGAGGGTGCCCCCTACAAGAAGAATTATCGTCATTATAATATTCGTTCAAAAGCTACTCCAGATGATGTGGGAATGATGAAAGAAGTTATTAAACGCAGATATTCTCGATTATTAAAAAATAAAAAAGTTTTACCTGATTTAATTTTGATTGATGGTGGAAAGGGACAATTAAATGGCGCAACATCGATCTTGAATGAACTAGGATTAAATATCCCTGCTATAGGATTAGCAAAGAGGCTCGAAGAAATATTTGTTCCAAATAAAGATGAATCCATAATATTACCAGAGGATTCTCCAATGTTACATCTATTCCAACGTATTAGAGACGAAGCCCATAGATTTGCTGTTAGACTTCATAAGAAAAGGCGGAAAAAACGATATGTTGGCTCTAGACTTGAAGAAATCAAGGGGATAGGCCCAGCTACGAGAAATAAACTTTTAAAACACTTTGGGAGTCTTAAAGGGGTTAAAAATGCATCCGAAGAGCAATTATTAGAGGTTTTAAATGATAAATTAACTAAGAAGGTATTACAATTTTTTAACTAAATTGCGAAAGAAGCCCCCTCTCTTTATTTAGGGCGGGGAGGCTTCAATACCCCAAAAACACCATCATTGGATATTTTTCTTTAAAATACAAGAAAATTGTTTACTTTTTATCTGATTTTGTAAATATTATTAGGTGAAAGGTAAAAGAAAAATATTGTTAACATTTGGGATTACATTATTAATAATTAGTATGAGTTTGATGTTAATTGTTTCCATCCTTCAAGATCCTGAAGAGATCTTTTTTAATAAAGAAACTATAAAACCTTTAGAAGATGCAGAGATTAATAATTTTAATCCTAATTCTAATTCTGGAGGTTCTGAGTACCTTCATATAGGAGAACAACTTTTAGGGCATAGTAGATCCTTCATCAAGTTTAAAATTCCTTCAAAAATAAACCCTATACAAAAAGCAATCATTAGGACATATTGGTATAGTTTAATATGCAATTCATATCTCTCAATAAAAGTTCATATTGTGAGCAATGAATGGAGTGAAAAGAATATAACTTGGAATAATGCTCCATCCTATGGAACTGAGATTACATCCGAAGATATAACAGATGGAATGGAGTTTAATATTGATATAACTGATTATATCTCAAATAGTTCTGAACTTTCTATTTGTATTCTTGAACAATCTCCGTATTGTACCTATGGATTACAATCGGATTCAAAAGAAGGAGGAGGATATAATTCTCCAAAATTAATGATTCAATATCAAGGTATTTCAATAGAATTAGGTCTATTTATCTTTTCGCTCATATTAATGGTTCTAGGAACAATTGGTATTATTCACCAAAAA
>SDNL01000124.1 GCA_004524365.1 Promethearchaeota archaeon
AACGTCTTATGTTATTTTCTTGAATATAAGGATTATTATCAACACAGGCTCCGAAAAAAAATCTATTTACATTAACTTTAAAAATCCTCTTATTACTTCCACGTTCCAAATCCTCTATTAAATCAAAGAAAGTTATAATTCTATTAAGAATAATCTCACTATATTCCCTATTATTTATTTCCTCATTCTTAGTAAAAAAGATTGGATCTATAAAGCAATTAATCGTTTTTATCACTTCTTCTTTCTTTTTGTCTCTTTTCAATCCCAGCTTTTAGAATTTTACGATTATCGGTCATATCAAGAAATCCTATAGGCCAGTTTAGAATTTCCCCATACTTATTAAGTTCGATTTTTTCTATTCTTGCCCCTGTGTATTCTGGAGATTTCTGTTCGACAAAATTAAGTGAAATTAATTCATTCAATTCATTTTTAAAATCTTGAGCAATTCTTAAACATATTCTATTGATCAAATGCTCACTATGTGTTTCAATAATAAATTTTTTTCCCGAAACTGCCATACTTAAAAGAAAATCAGCCAGCTTAGCTTGCATATTCGGGTGTAAGTGAATTTCTGGTTGTTCTAATACTAAAATATTACCTTTATCCATTCTTAAACTTTCAATAAAGATTGGAAAGATTTGACTAATTCCAAAACCTACATCTTGAAGGGAATAATATTTATTAGAATCTGTTGATTCGACCATTATCTTACTCAAAAGTTGTTCTATTCTTCTAGTACTAAATTTAGGAATATATGAATATTTTGACCATATAGATAAGCCTAGATTTAAATCTAGATATTCTTTATCATTTTCAAATTCAAGATCCCCATTTTTTTTCAACTTTTCAATAGTTATTGGCTGGAATTCGATACGACCATTTACTTCTTTTATTATTTTAAAATTAGGGATTTTTGAATCTCCATACAAAGTTAATATTTGAGGGGCATATTCTCCTTTAATTCCTATGTTAAATTCCCTGATTTCATCAAATTTGTAATATCTTCTTGGTTCTTCTCTTAATGGACCAATATATCTTAAATTTCTAAATATATCTTCAATTAAATTTTGTTCTTTAAAATTGAATAATGTTAAACATTCAATAAAGTCATTATACTCTCTTCTTTTATCCATTCTGTATATAAAACCCATTTCCTCCTTTATCATATCAACATAATTAGTTGATTTTTCAAAATCAATCCCAAATCCTTCAAAAATATTTTTAATAGTCTTAAAAAAATCTCCTCTCGATACAACTAGCCTATTTGGGATAAAATTATTAAAAAAAACATGAAGATTCTCAATAACTAACGGTTTCTCAAGTATTTTCTCTTTAAAATCATCCTCCAGTTTTGATAGTAAACTAGAAGTATAAATTAATGGACAATGGTGGATAAAAAATTTAAAACTCATTTCTGATATAGTGCAATTATAAGATTTTATATTCAATTCCTCATCTAATTTAGACTTAACGAGAAAATTATAATCTTTGTTAGAGATTTTGAATGATTTAACAAAAGCTTTAATCATTTTTTCTGTGAATGGATTAAAAAACGCGATCTCAAATTGAAAATCCTCCTTAAAATTCATTTTAAAAGAAAATTCGTTGGATTTCGCGTATTTGTTTATTATATTTCCATAATGACTAAGATGAGTATATGAACCTTCAAACAATAAAGCAGTTTTGTATTTTTTTTTTTCTTCAGGAATAAAACTAGCTAATTCATATGATGGAATCTTTTTATAATCCTTAGATTCAATAAGAGTTTGGGATAATAAAAGGAAACTTTGAAGTATAGAACTTTTTCCGCAATTATTCAAACCACTGATGATAGTCAACGGCTTTATTTCAATATTTTGGGATTTTTGAAACGCTTTAAAATTTTGGAGAGAGAATTTAAAGTGATTTTTCTTATTTTGGTCTATCTGATAATTTTTCATATGATAAAAATATAATAGTTGGATTATTTTAAAAATAAAAAACAATACAATTTAAAATTTAAGTTTGTTCAAAATATATTTAAAATAAATTGCTAGTGTTCTGTTTTTATTGCACTAAAATAAAGAGATTAAGCCTTTAATTCTATAAAATAATTTGTTTAATTAAGAATTATATATTTATTCTTGATTTGTTTCCATTTTTTTAATATATTCCTCCCTTTTGACAATTCCTTTCTTTTCATATTTAGGCCAAAGACGCTTAAGTTGACTTGGCATACACATTACCAATTTTGAAAGAATTCCTTCCATATGGGGTATACAGACTTCAACTTTCTCTTTGATTATAGCTTTCAATACAGCTTCCGCTACTTCTTCAGGTTGTACAGGATCATGTAGAAAGGTTAGTGGGGACCCATCGTGCTCTGCTTCATATCGAAGCATTGGGGTCTCAACGGAATCTGGAAAAATGGTGGAAATTCTAATATTATAATCCTTCAATTCAAAAAATAATGTCCAATTTAAACCCCTTAAGGCAAATTTGGTAGCTGTGTATATTGAGCTATTAGTTTCGGGAACTATACCTGCGAGAGAGGAAATTGTAATTATATGTCCCTCTTCGGCCTCTTTCATAATAGGTATAATTTCTTTGATACAACGTATTGTTCCCATAAGATTAATAGTAATTTGCCTTTCAATTTCTTCATAGGATATATCTTCAAAAGATCCAGGTATGATAATCCCTACGGTATTCACTAGGAAATCTATTTTACCATATTCCTCCAGTGTTTTAGAATAGAGCTCTCGAACCTCTTGTAAATTTGTAATATCACAAGATATTATTAAGGGATCTTGTTCAAGTTCCGTTAAAGCACTATGGATTAAATTTATATTTATATCAGCTAAAGCCAATTTTATCCCTTCTTTATCAAATAATTTAGCGATTTGTTGTCCTATTCCTCCCACTCCAGAGATTACAGCAATTTTGTTTTTTAAGTCCTTCCTTTTCATTTGAATCTCTCAATCAAATTAGTATTATTATATATATGATTTATTATGTGTTTAGAATAAATAAATAATTTCACATCCTCTTTTATTTTGATATTCTATTAAATAACAGAATTGTAGATTATTTCAGATATCTATTTTTTTATAACTTTTTTGAGTAAATATTCAATTTACATTAATCTATTTATACAATAATTACTTATTTGAACACATTAAATGATTGCTTTAGAGGTATGTTTATAATGGTTTGGGGAGGTTCACTTAATTCAAAAGGATCTGATTATTTAAAGTTGCTTCATGAGGCAGATAAAGCTGTAAGCTTTCTTGAGAAAATTAAAGAAAGGCTCAAATCAGAAGATAAAAATTACATACGGAAAACTATTGATATTATTACAGAATATATTAATAAAATTTCAGAAGGAGTGGAATAATTTTTTTATATTTTCTTAATTAAATTCTCGATTATTAAAATTAAATTATCAGCAGCCTTCTTTATCACTTTTGTTAATTGAAACTCAAAAAAAGGTAAATCTTCATTTTCATTTATCTCCTCAATTGTTAATTCACCCTCTTTGTATTGAGTTAATTCAGTAAAACCTTCAAGACTTTTTGGGACAACCCCAATCATAAATACATCTTTTAAATTAGAGATTTTATCTATAAGATAATCAATAACGATATGGATTGGCATTGTATGAGATGAGATTGGAACGAGTTCTTGCATATTTTCACGTTCAATAATCGCAATTGTTCCAGGCTCTTCATCCAAAGTACAAGTATCCAAAATTATAAGATGCGATGGATTAAACATTACCACTTCATCCATACGGGCTAAAGGATCTATTCCAGCATTGATAAATAGGAAATTTTCATTTTTTCTATCCAATAATTCGGTTATGATGTAGGGTCCGACCGCATCATCTGTCATTTTATTTTCTCCAATACCAAGAAACACAATTCTTTCCGCGTTCTTTAATCTTTTTAACAGCTTATCAAATAAATCTTTCATATACAAATAGAGTAATACTGAAGAAAAGATTAATTTTTATATTCTTATTTGATATGAGAAAAATTCATTAAATAATGATACTTATTATTTTGTAGAAAAATGAACGAAGCTTCTGAAGAGACAGAAAAAATTCAAGTAGAAGGTATTATTGAGAATGATAAAGTTATAATTGAAGATTCTGATGGGATTGCTGAATTCTATGAAGGGAGTTATATTGGAAATATGGAAGAGAAGGAAAATAAAAATATTTTAATTTTAGATCCAATCGAGGTATTATTACTTTGTGAGAGAAAAAGAATCATTCTTTGGAAAGATAATGATAAAAATAAAAATCAATATGATTTTGAGGGATTGCTTTCTTATTTCTCGCAATTTGATAAAGAATTATGGCAAAAATATATTATTTATATGGATTTAAGAAGAAGAGGATATATCGTTCGATCTGGTTATGGAGACGGAATAGAATTTCGTGTCTATAAAAGAGGGGCTGATTTTAACGAAGATGTTGCCAAATATTTAATTTATCCTGTTTTTGAGGGTTCTCCCATCGAATTACGAGATTTAGATAAAATTTCTCGGGTTGCATTAAGCTCTCGAAAAGATTTAGTGGTGGCTACTGTTGATCGAATGAGTAAAGCTATATATTATAGTGTAAAAAAATTCGAGATACTTAGCCGAGATATTGACGGAGATAAGCGATAAAATAGGATTAGAGTTCAAACTCTCATTATTTAACTATTAAATACCTAATAATTTAAATAGATAAATTTGATTAGTTAATAATCATTATTTAATTACGAAGTAATTCATAAAAATTAGGTAGTTATAATCATGAACGACAAATTTTGTTGTGATACTTCTGTAATCTTTTCTGGTCAAATAATACGTTTAATAGAGGATGGAGATTTAGGGATAAAACCGAATATCATTATTCCTAATATAGTTGTTGCAGAAATAGAATATCGATCGAATATCCAAAAAGAGATTGGATTTTATGGAATAAACATTTTAAAAGAACTGAGAGAGTTTCATGAGAAAGGAGAGATAAATTTAATCATAAGTGGAGACCGTCCAACTAGAGATCAGATTAAGCTTTCCCCAGGTGGTGAACTCGATGCGCTTATCAGGGAGGAAGCAATAAAAAATGATGCGATATTGATTACAACAGATAGAATACAAGGAGATGTGGGCATATTTGAAGGATTAGAAGTTTTTTATGTCCGTGATCGATCTCCACGTAAACCACGTGAAGTATTGGAATTGAAATTATTATATTTTTTTGATGATTCCACAATGAGCGTTCATTTAAAGCGAAATAATCCTCCATATGCAAAGAAAGGTTCACCTGGAAATTGGAGATTAGAAAAAATTTCAAATGATGTTATTTCCAATCAAGAAATTGAGGATATTGCTTATGAAATAGTTGAATTTGTGAGGGAAGACGAGCATTCTTTCATTGAGATAGAAAAAACTGGAGCAATGGTTGCTCAGATGCGAGAATTCAGAATAGTTATAACCCGCCCTCCATTTTCGAATGATGTTGAAATTACAGCAGTTCGTCCACTTGTAACTTTAG
>SDNL01000125.1 GCA_004524365.1 Promethearchaeota archaeon
ACCTCTTTTTTTGAAATAACCCGCTTTTCATTGCTACTCCGAGCCTTTCCACAATACAGACAAAAATGGAACCCTCTTGTTTGTATGCTTGGAAATTTTTCATATTTTTTTAATTCTTTTAAGAATGCTTTAGAGGTTTTTCATTTTGGAAAGTCTCCAGCTAACCAATCAATATTTAGAATCTTATAATCTTGATCATTACAGGAAAAATAATTGTTTGCGGTCAGATCTTCACACTTTACCATACATAATCAGAGGTATATAAATATTTAAAGTTAGTGAAAAATTATAGCTTGGATTTGATTCATATGCTTTCTTTGTAATATAAAACTCTTCAAAGGATTTCAGACTTGAGAGAAGTAAACCACCAATCCATGAACTGTATAAAGGTTCAGAAGGAGGGTTATGGATCGTAAATATAGTGTCTTGAAATTTAATATTGACGTAAGGAGCATGCGGTTCTATATGTTGTTCAGTATGTTTTTTAAATTTAGATGAAGATAAGATATATTTAATTAGCAGTGATCGCAATCCTAAAATCTATGAACTTCCCCTAAGGATCAATACTTTTCCAATCCACTATGAATCAGCCTCTGTTTCAAAAGGACTATGAAATTCTGGTCAGTATTTGCTGAGAGTTTTTGTTAAATCTCTTGTAACCTCAGGATTCAAATTATCAGAAATGAGGTTTTCTGGTAAAACTGGATTTCAAAGATTAAGAGTTATAAAGTTTCCTTCATTGTTAATAAAAGTTTTTTCATTTATTAGCGTGTTTTTCTTTTGTTCGATTTCTTTCATTTCAAAATTTTATCCGTTTCTTTTATTTTTTTCCTACTATAATCATTTTATAGCAAGTTAAACGGTAATATTCTTTTTATATTAAATTCTTAGAAACAATAAATCAACAAAAAGAAATGGATATATAACCTTTTTTTATTTATCTTTAAAGGTTTTAAATAGGGAGCGGGAAAGTGAAATACTTTTTAAAGTATCAAGAACACAATAAAATATAGTAATTATTTGAAATACTGACGGTATAAATGGTTAAGAGATATATTAAAGTTTTAAAGCGCATATGGCGCCTTTGGTTCATAATTCTTATCGTTGTAATTATCGTGGTCGCATTCTATAACTTACTTGCTGCGATAATTCTAACGATTATCACGCTTATCCTATTTATCACCTCGTATATTCCTTCACTTTTCTTTAAGAGTCGAGTGCTCCGCTATCTCAAGGGCTATTATCGGATTACACAAGATGAAATAAACCAACATTTCGATGATAAGCAAGAAAAGATACGAAAAGTGTTATTTGAATTGTTTCAAAATCAAGCCGATAAAGATTGGCTGGTGATTCTTATAAATAATAGTTATATCTTTTATAACAGTGATATTGTGGAGAAATATAAGGAATTTTACGAAAAAGGGTATGGAGAGAAAAAGATCTTTACTCTTTTACAAAAAGTAAATATGGAAACTCGTGCTGAAGTAAAGGCAATTCAGAACACATTAAAAAATAATGATCGGTTATAATTTAGAATGGCTAACCTGATCGGCTCCAGAATTATGGAGAAAAATTAAAAATAATAAATAAAAAATTTTTACTTTATTTTCTTATCCTTTTTTGTCGCTTACCTCTAGTCATTTGTAACTCTATTATAAACCCCAAGGAGTCCTCTGTATCAAAATAAGCAAAATATTGCTTTCCAATACTTCCAATAAAGACGGCATCAATATCATGTTGCTTAAATAACTTAATATAGGCATCAACATCATCTACGAAACAACTAACATGCTGAAAACCCTCATTCCCATTATCTAAAAACTCTTTATGAATTCCTTCACCTGAAACCCACTCAATAAGCTCGATTTGCTTTCCAAAATATCGTGTAAATGCAATTTGAGTGGTATAGGTGGATTTTTCTCCTCGATAAATTACTTCATTAGTTTGAGGGGGTAGAATCGCAAACTTCGGCATATTCCACAACTCTTCCATGATTTTGGCTTGTTTTTTAATATCTTTATAGACATAGCCTAATTGGAAGATCTCCAAATCTCCAATATTCATGTTTAACTCTTTTTCCATAGACATTTTCTCATTCCTTTTTACTTTGGTTGTATATAGAGAATAATAATATCTAGTATATATATAAATCTTTAAGAAAGAGGGAAAAATGAAGAAAAATTATATTCATTTTTATAGGATAAAATATTAAGGATTTTAAAATAAACTAAGGTGGAAAAGAGTGCGAGTTATTTCTGGATTAAAAAAATTGTTTTCTAAATGGTTATATGCACTTATTGTGAGCTCATTTATAATATCATGGTTTTTGGCCATTTTTGGCAAGACTTTTATTCCCTTTAATGGATATCTACTATTTGTATTGGTATTTATCGCTATTTTATTTGGATTTAGCTTGCTCCTTTTTCTCATTTCATTTGTGAAATCTCCTCATGAACTTCATTTTGGACTTATCATCTTAATTTTTTTTGCGGGTCTACCTTTTATCTTGATTTTTGAAGGTATCCTTCCCCTTTTCTATCTGTTTTGCTATTATATTAATATTTTTCTCACGGCTTTTTTCGCATTTAAAGTCTGTATGGACTTTGCCATTAAAATAGATGCATATTTATGGCAAAGTGAGAAATATAATAAGATCCTTAGGGCAGTGGAATTTATTTTCTTTATTATTCTTAATTGGATTATATATCGCCTAACACTCCAATTTTTTATGCGAGTTGTGGGATTTAATCCTTTAGTAATCTCCATCTTTAGAATTATTTTTTGGATAAATGTAATTTTTCTCGCTACTATCATCATCAGATTACTTATAACCAAAAAATTCGCCAGTTATATTGCTCTATTTCTTATTTCAGTATTTATATATACAATATATCTAATTTTTGATTTTTATGCAGAACTAATTTTTACAAATACTGCAGGATATACGTATTTTTCATTTGTAATTGACTTATTTTTGTTTCTCTACATTATGGGGTCAATTTTTGATAGAGTTGAGTATTTACAGGAAAAATTGAGAATCTTACATGTAGAAACCATAGCCTTGTTCATAATTATCATGAAACTTATAGTTCAAGCAAACCAATTGACCACGAATGCTATAAGTTATCAGGACGAGTTTCTAATTCTCATTATTTTTGTAGTCTTTGCACTACTGGTTGGAATATATAAAATCTATAGCTACCATCCAGAAAAATCCAACAAGAAATAAAGAATACAACAATAAAAAGAAAAAACAAAAACAAAAAATCCAAGATTAAAAACGTTTATTCAATATCGCCAAAATCTAAATCATAAGTATAATGTTTTCTAATAGGTTTTTTCACATTCCACTTACAACTTAGACCTTTATTCATCTGAACTAAATCGCCCTTCCCGAACTCAATTTTTTCGCCAGATTCCGGGTCTTCCACTTCCACTTCACCTTCTAAGACGTAAAATGTTTCTGTATCTCCATAGGACCAGTCAAACGTACTTTTCTCCTTTGACCACGTCCCCCACGAGGTTACTCCAAGCTCTTCTAACTCATCTTCAGAAGGTTTTTTCTTTTTCATATTTGCCATTTTTTATTCACTCCTTTTATATATCACTTACAATAATTTAATTCATAATAATTACTTTATGCTTAAAAATTATTAAATAATAATATATTTAACATTATTAATTGTTTAAATGATTAATGCAAAAATTAAATTTATTTAGTCTTACTTTATTTAATTACCTATACTATATTAGAAGTAAAAAACTTATTAGATAAATATACCATCACTCTTATTCGTGAATTAATGTGTTTAAAAAATTTAAATGTAACCTAATTATAAACAATTCGGTGAGATAAAGTGGCCAAAAAATTCATCTTTAAAATATTATTGGCGGGCGATGGAGGCGTGGGAAAAACGACGCTTCTTCACCGATATATTAAAGGAGAGTTTTCCCAATCCACCCAAATGACGATCGGAGTGGAATTCTTTTTAAAAGAAGTACAAGTAGATGGACAAGACTGCACTTTACAGCTATGGGATTTTGGAGGACAGCAAAGATTCAGATTCTTGCTCGAGAGTTATGTAATGGGTGCAAAAGGCGCGCTCTTGATGTTCGATTTAACTAGACCGATGACGTTAGAGAACCTTAATGAATGGATTTCTATATGTAGAAAAAATGATTCGGAACTTCCCATCCTTTTTGTAGGCACAAAACTTGATCTGGAGGAAGATATTTCGGTGGATGATGATTATGCGAAAAATTTTTTAGACCAATTTGATTTGCTCGATTATATTAAAGTATCCTCAAAAACAGGAGAAAATGTCCAAGAAGCGTTCAAATTAATCGCAGATCGTGTATTAGAACGACAGAGTCAGAAATATTGAGAGAATTAATCGATTTTTTATTTATTAATATTATTATATCTTAAAATTTGTTGAGTCTATTGTGCAATTCAATAATTTGGTGGTTCTTGATGCAAATTTTATTTTAGCTCCTGTCCAATTTAAAGTGGATTATTTAGAACAAATCAATTTTAAGCTCCATGGAACCACAGGATTTTTAATATTCAAACAGATTTTCGATGAATTGAAAGCAAAGGCAAATCGATTCGAAAGGCAAAAGAAAAGTGCTCAATTCGAAAGTCAATTAAAAGCAGGAAAATCCTATTTAAAACATAATAAATCCAAATATCACATCCAGTATTCTAACACTGTGAAAAATGGAACGGAAACAACCGATGAATTTTTGCTAAGGAAGGTAATTACCCTCAAAAAAAAATATGACCATGTATATTTAGCAACAAATGATAAGAATTTAAGAAGGAAAGCTCGAATACATGTTTCCGTAATCTTAATACGGCAAGGGAAGAAAATAGCGATTATTTAAGCTCTAATCCATCTATATCTACATTAGCTGGGATTTTGAAAAATAGGTTTTTTAAAAAAATCAAATTTAGCTCGCAAATATCACCCCGATGTAAATAAGGAGGATCCCAACGCAAAAGATAAATTTATTGAGGACCAAGAAGCTTTGTTTATTGTATCTCATAATTATAAAACTTGCTTGCCCAATTTCGACAATTCGGGAGCGGCATTCATCAGAATCTCGCAATCGCAGTAGCCCCCAAGTATTTCACAGATTCCGAGAAAGACCTCTTGCTGTTCTGGCTCAATGCCCATTTGATAGAGGACTTGCTGGGCATAGCGGAAGTTAGTACGGCACGCGTTATGGGCGAGGATGCCATCAAGCGCGATAAGAAAGTGTCGGATCTGGGCGCGCGTCATGGTAAGCTTTTCCATCAATTCGGGCTCCTTGACCCAGCCGGCTTTTTCGGCACATTCTATGCAGAGCCAATCCCTAAGGCGCGGGATATAGACCATATCGGAGGTTTTCGAGCGGCAGATGGGGCAATAGAGGATCGACTTATCATAGGC
>SDNL01000126.1 GCA_004524365.1 Promethearchaeota archaeon
CGGTAATTCGTTTTGTTGTTGGGTGTAAGTAATGTAGTTCCTCTCGTTCTTTGGTTTTTCCTTTTGTGCTTTCCAATTGTCGATGCGCTCCGAAAGTGCAAAGTTGTACATCAAACGGCATTTTTCCGAAACATCCCAAAGGACTTGTAATTGCTCTTTCGTGGGATAGATCCGAATTTTTTGACTTAATTGCACGTTCTATTCACCTTTCATTGGTTACCATATGGGAACCCGAGTATTTAAAAGCAAGGAGTCCCTTAACTTAGTAAACCTTGCGATGCGAAATTCATCCCATCCCGAAAGGGAAGGGACTTCTTTCGCAATTCAGTTAAAAGTAAAAAAAAGAAATTTGGAAATTGGTTAAATTTTTAGTGTAGAAAAGTTCCTAAAAGGGATAGAAAGCTCTGGTATGGAGAAATAGTTGATACAACTAACACAAAAAAGATCGTGATGCATAATGTACCACTAATTATATTCCCAGTTCGCTTATAACAAATTACCGCGATTAAAGCAGAAATTAATAAGATTGGCGTAGAAACAGGTATCATTACTCCCCAAAAGAACAAGCTCCTCATAAACGCACATAAAGTCAGAAGAATTACATTAATATAAATGAATTGTATCCCAAAGAACATTAAAAATACTTTTAATGTGGATTTTAAAGATGTTGAAAATCTAGGTTGTATAACAAGCTGAATGGTGAGATTGTATATTAAAAAGATCACAAAACCAGCTAAAAGATATATTGGAATCCATGGTAACTTAAAAATGGACGGAAGTATTCCCATATAATTACGACCAACTGATGCATAAAGAATTCCATATAAAATTGCTGCGATAATGAGTCCTAATCCAATAGATTTCAAAAACTCTTTTCGTTCTCCTTCAAATGGGCGTTTAATAATAGACTTTAAGGAAAGATCATGTTTCTTTCCAAGCCTCCATAACATAATTAAAAGACCAAAGCTTTGTCCAAAAAGCATGCTTAGTACAAAACCTTCTATTGCTAATGGAAGTGCAATAAAAGCGAACATACTAATAAACATTCCAGGAATACCAAGTACGAGGGAATATATTATACTCAGAAAAAGCAATTTTTGGGTTGTGATCTCTTCAAATTCAATTTTTTTGGCTTCAACTATTATTTCGGGGGATTTAGACCCTTTTTCTTCCCCTTCTTCTTTCTGTTTTTCTCCTCTTTCAAAGTTCAAAATGCTGGTTAATCCGTAGACAATATAAACAAAAATTCCTAGTCCTCCTATTATTTGAATTAATAAAATTAATAACCTTGCATGTCCATAGAAATTTTCATCATAAGTAGGAGTATCTGGAAAGGTATTAATTATCCAGTCTCTCGCTTCTCGTAAAAAATCAGTATCCCATGCTACTGCTAAATGGTTGCTATTATCATCAAGATAAATTTTTGTTGCATTACCCTCTTTAAAGCTCCCATATAATTGATTGACATCTACGTTCGATGCGCTGACACCTACTCTATTACCAACTTGCTGTTTTAGACGAGATAATTCGAAAGCTTCATCGAATTTTGCATGAACCATTAAAACATTTAGAGGATTTAGGGATGTCCCATTTCTAATATCGCCTAAAGAAGTCCCGACTCCAACAAAAGCTGAAAAATTTACACTATTATTTACGATTATATTACCAGGGCCACCTCCCATACTATATCCAATATAAGATAAATTATTCATATCGATATCAGTCCTTCCATTCAAATAAGAGATAATTGCTTCTACATCCGTCGTTAAGCTTCCATGGTTTAATTCTCCCGTACTTTGACCATGACCTCTAAAATCAAATGGAATAGCAACAAATCCAGCAGCAGCTAATTCCATTGCATACCCTTTCATGAATTCCTTATTTGCCATATATCCGTGTCCGATAATAACTGCTTTTTTCTTGCTTTCTACGCTATATGTAGGTTCATATACATTATATGAAATAAATTCACCATCACTCGTTTGAATATATCCGCAAGAACTTTTAACACTTATAGGAATTATAGAAATTAAAATCGTTCCTATAATGAATAAACATAAAAAGAATGCAAATAAAATAGCTTGCTTTTTACTCACATTTTGTATTTTATTTTTTAAATTTAGATTTTGCATTTTTTTTCTCAAATTAAAACTAACTTTTGATTATATTTTCAAAGGCATCTTATTTAAAAATAGTTTATGGTTGAAAATGGGATCTTAAGAATGATTTGAAAATATGAATATACTATAAAATGTATAAATATTAAAAAAATAAGTAAAAAAATTTTATTTAAACAATAGATTAAAAGGAAATGGTAGATTTTTAGGGTTTTTCTTTATCGTTTTAACTTTTTATATTCTTTAATAGTCTCTTCAGCTATTCTGATTGCTTCGTCTTTTTCAGTCTTTAATTTATTAAGCTTTTGCTCTAATTCTTGGGTATATTTTTTAAGATTTTCAATCTTCCTCTCTGCTTCTTTGGAGATACCTGCTTCTTGTGCTGGCTGTTCACCGCCTGCTTCAACTTTCTTTTTCAATGCTTTGTACTTTTCCTTCCACACTTTTAGGTCCATCTGTAATTCCTTTACATCTTCAGGTAAATCGGATGAGATGGCTTCCTCAGCCCCAGCAGATTCGGAACTAGCCAACGCACCGCCTTCTTTCAATTGTTCATATTTTCCTTTCCATGTCTCAACTTCAGTTTCTAATTTTTTAACTTTCTGCTTTAACTCTGCAACCATATCTAATAGTTCATTTCTTGTTTTATCACCTAAAACTTCCTCGAACATCTCTTTGCCGGCTTCTAATTGCTCTGGAGATTTGTTTTGTAATATTCGCGATTTTCTCTGCTTCAGCTCCTCAATGGTTTTTTCAGAGAGGAAATCGAGAGCATTAAAACCCATCCCTCCGTGTTGGGTTTTTCTTTTTCTTACTTTCACGAAGAGTGGGATTCCACTTACAGCTTCACCGCTAATAATACCCTCACCTTGATCTAAACCACTGATATCTGATTTATGTGCTGATGTGAGATCTTCTGCGCTTGATATGGTAATTTTAACATCGTTTACATCAGTTAGATGATGAACAACCCAAGTTCCGGCTTGTGCTCTTATTGTCGTATCTAATAATTGGGGTCTTTGTGTTCCAAGAACTAGATTGGCTCCAAACTTCCGCCCCTCTTGAGAAAATAGTCTTACTGTATCAGATGTCTCACTTGATTTCTTTCCGGCAAATAAATGAGCTTCGTCTAATAATAGATAAAAAGGTGGAATCTTTCGAGAGGTGCTCGCTTTATATAATTTTTTAAGGAGTCTCCCTGCAAGAGTTTCTTGGGCTTCAAGAGATATCCCTCTCATATTCACAATACTACATAAATTTGGAGCAACTATATCTTTTTCATCAAGTGAAAAAAGATATTCAATATCGATATCCGCTCCTTTATTGATACTTAAGTCAGAAAATTCAATAATAGCATCAATATATTCACTTTCTCCCCCATTTGCATCGATTTTTAAACTCCCATATTCGCCGTGTCTGTCTAAAATCACTAATGGTATCCCTTTATCCATCAATTCCTCGCATAGCACACCCATAGTATAAGATTTACCTGAACCACTTCGACCAGTAACAAAGACTCTACCAAAATTTTTCACTAACAAGTTTACTTCAAAATTATATCCCAAAAGTTCACCAAGTGCAACCGATTTTTCTTGAGGGTTATTAATCCCTAATAAATCTATGATTTGTTTATTTTTTGCTAAAAATACTTTAGAACCAACTTCAAATGGTCTTGGTGGTCTTTCTCCGACCACGTTTAGTTCTGCCTTAAGCCCTTGACTATCATTCCAAATCTTTCCAATTGACATTACATAATAATCTCGTGTTCCATCATCTTTCCTTTCACCATATATACAGAGATATGTAGTACGCTCCACCCTCTTGTCTTCAATCAATATCTTTGCCGAGGCTATTTTTGTTTTCCCTACCAATCGCCCAACTGGTTTTTGGTCTATGTCTAGTTCAATATCGTCTTTATCTTCGGACATTCAATCACTCATTTTTTCTATATTAATTAAAATAAATTATTAAAAAATTATCTTAATTATATTATAAAGATAAATAGAAATCCGCATTTAATAACTTTTGCCATAAAAGTAATAATCAAGATTATTAGGTGGCAACAAAGGAAAGAAATAAAAAGAAATAAAAAAAAGTAAGAGAGATTAGATAATTAATATATAGTTTATAAGTGATCGTTGATTAAGTCAGCCAAACGATTGGAATATCCCCATTCATTATCATACCAACTCAGAACTGAGCTTAATTGACCAATAGCATTCGTAAAAATACCACAGACAATTGAGCTTGCGGGATTTCCAATAATATCGCTACTCACGATAGGATCTTCAGTATATTCTAAAATTCCTTTTAGTTCGCCTTCAGCAGCCTCTTTCATTGCAGCATTAATCTCTTCAATGGAAGGAGCTTCTGATAGATAATATTTGCCATCAACAACACTTCCATCAGGAGTTTGAGTTCTTAAGGCCATACCATCTAATTTTCCATTAAGTTCTGGAAAAACTAAACCAATAGCTGCGGCTGCACCAGTAGATGTAGGAATGGTGTTAGCTGCGGCTGCTCGCCCACGGGTCATTTTAATAGGTTTGGCATCTTTAGCTCGATCAACGGTGCTCTGAGTGCTCGTGTAGGAGTGAACAGTAGTTATTATTCCTTGTTCAATACCAAAATTATCACGTAAAACTTTCACGACGGGACCAAGGCAGTTGGTTGTGCAAGATGCATTGGAAATGATCTTATGATCATCCGTTAATTTTTCATCATTGCAGCCTAATACAACAGTTATATCTGGATCTGATGCAGGAGCACTAATTAATACCTTATCTGCGCCCGCTTCTAAGTGTTTTGACGCTCCATCCCTATTCGTGAAAAATCCTGTCGATTCTAATGCCACTTCAACTCCATAGTCTGAATGGGGTAAGTTTGCAGGATCTCTCTCAGCGGTTACGGGTAATTCTTCTCCATCAATAATTAAAGCGCCTTCCTTATAGTCTACTTCTCCAGGAAACCTTCCGAATACTGTGTCGTACTTTAATGCATATGCTAAAAATTTTGGATGAAATAAATCATTTACATATTGGATATCAATATCAAGATCGTCTCTGCCATACAAAGTTCTAAAGAAGTTTCTACCGATTCTTCCGAATCCGTTTATTGCGATTTTTTTGCTCATTTTTTTGCACACTCGATTATTATTTTTGCTTTTCGCTTTTTTTTTAGTTCGTATTTAAATAAAATTTATGAGTAAATAAATTTTTAATGATATCTTCCCTTATAAATCATCATTATTTTTTTACGGATCTAAAATAAATAGCATCTAATCGGATTAAATATAAGTATTTTAACTCCAAATACGGAAA
>SDNL01000127.1 GCA_004524365.1 Promethearchaeota archaeon
GTTGATTACTTTTTCATTGGATTCATATAACTCTGAGCTTGGAACCCATAGCATTTCGATTTATGCCATTGCCCAAGATAAGTTATCGGCAACCTTTAATACCACTTTCGATGTCTATTCCAATAGTTCTATGAGCATTAATTTGCTTACTGAAAATCCAAATATAATATTTCTTTCTACGGGGAATAGTCTTGAATTTCAGTTGAATGTGAAATTTCCCGATGAATATAGGGTCTATTGTAATGAAATTCTGATTGACTTTGGAACCTATTCCAATGGACAGATCATAGAATTTTTCCAAGACATATACGCTGATGAATTAGGACTTCATAATATCACCCTTTGGGCAAACAGCACCGACGGGCGAGAAATTACCAAAGATATCCAATTTGAAGTCTATTCAAACTCTACATTACAATTACATCTCCACCAATTAGAGAATTTGGTATTTCTCTCGGAAAATAACCTGATGAATGTTTCATTTGAAACCCAATATCCAAGCTATTATGAATTATACATTGATTCTATGTTGATGAGAAATGAATCTTATAATAGCAATGAATTCATTCTGTATAATATGGACGGGTTAACAGATGAATTAGGAATGCACTCCGTTAGTATCTTTGGGTATGCTCTCGACGGGGATATTGTTTCATACAGCACCAATATTACCACCTATTCTACTTCGAATCTACAATTACAGATCAATCATTTAGAGAATATCGAATTTTTATCGGAAAACAATCTGCTCAACTTTTCACTCCTTTCCGAATACCCCGACTATTACGAATTATATATTGATTCCCAATTACAACAAAATAACTCCTATACTTCAGGCGACATTCTGTATTCCCTCGATTTCATAAACAATCAATTGGGACGCCACTCAATTAACATTACCGCGTATGCGCTTGATGGTGATGTCGTTTCATACAGCACCAATATTACCACCTATTCCGACTCTATCCTTACCATCCAAATTGTACATTTAGACAACATAGAGTTTCTTTCTTCAGAAAACTATCTCAATTTCACGATTAATACAACCTACCCAGATTTTTATACTTTATATGTTGATGATATTTTACTTCAAAACAATTCATTTATAGAAGATGAGATAATTTCTATGAGTTTGGACCAATTTAATTCCCAATTGGGATTTCATACTATTACTCTTAATGCGTATGCTCTTGATGGAGATCATATTCATTATACATCGGATTTTTCAGTCTATTCTAACTCAGAAATCAACGTAGAAATTAATTCCGACTCTGAATATCTATATACTGAAGATGGATACCTGATGAATTATACGATTATCTCGGAGTATTGGGGAAATTATTCACTTCTACTCAATGAAACTGAGATATATTCGAATTTATTCAATGAAATATGCAATAAAAAAACATATATACTTACTAATTTATCTCCGGGAATATATCAAATTGAACTTAGAGCTAGCTCAATTGATGGGAAGAACAATTCTCAATCGAAAATCTTCGAAGTGGTACCCAGCTCAAATACAACAATTGAAATGTTGACTAAAAACTTAGAATATGACCTGAATTCAAGTGGATGCTTTATTAAAATAAAATTATGGTCGATATATCCCGATCATTATTCCATTTTTATTGATGGGCGAAAATATTACTCAAGAAATTTTTCAAATGGACAGTTGATTAAAATCCATCTTGATAACTTTACCGATGCTCTGGGAACTCATAATTTTACAGTATTATGTACTGGTAGAGATGGTTTGGTTGATATTTATGACTCACAATTTTTTATATCCGCTTCAACCACTAATGATGCTTTGGATTGGAAAATGAGTTTTCTTGGAACTGGGATTTTTATATCAATTCCCGTAGGAATATCTATAAGCTTGAGTATTTTAACGTTTCTAAAAAAGCGTCAGCTACGACTAATGTTAAAAAGCAAGAAATTGAATAAATAAAAAAAATTATATTCTATTTATTTTTCTTTATGATTTCCGCCCTCTTTATCATCAAGTTCAATAATTCCTAATTCTTTTTTTAAAATTTCTATGTGTTCTTCAGAGAGCTTGGGATTTGTACTTGGTTTAATTGATGACATTTTTTTCTTACCTATAAGATGAGAATATGGAACAAAGAGTTTTGCGAGAACCGATGGGGAGAATAAAATATCCGTATTCGAATGCTTTTGAAACCATATCTCCGACCTTTTTAGTTCTTCTCTGTTCGAAATCTTATCTTTTAATGGTTGTCTATTACTTTCAGTACTCATATACTACTAACTTCTTTTTTATATTTAAATAAAAACCCCCTGATAATTTCTAAATTTTCCTTATATCACGTAAATAATATACGGATATTTTAAGAGTTTAAACAAAACTTTCAGTAGGATACAAAATAATCTGTATCTTTTTATATTTATTTGAACATATATCTTAAAATATTTCTATATGAAAATGAAAATGAATATGAATAATAATGTCTCAGAACTAAATTGTTATGATGTAATCCTTAAATATTTTCAAAATAATTCAGATTCCCCTTCTGAAAGAGAATTATGGAAAAATAAAGCCTATCTAAAATTAATCGAGTTATGGAAAAAGGGAAAGATAGATACTCAAAATACCCGTAATTCTATGATATTACTTTTAAATTTGTTTGGAAATGTTCCACCAGATATTTTTAATTCTAGAGGAAGATCTCTAAATAGGGTAGAATCAGAAAATAAACAAAAGTTAAAAAACATTCTAAAAAAAGAGTTGGAATCTTAATTATTATCTTTATTATGTTCCTTGTTCTTCCAATAATTTTAAATATAATTTCATAAAATATCTCTGGCTTTTACAATAATCATTTCGCTTAGCTTCAGAAATGAATGGTTGGTTAAGTAAAATATCAAGCTTCTTTAGAATATCTAAGTATTCTCGCGCACTTTTTTTCGGTTCTCGTTTAATTTTAATATTTATTTTATTTTCGGAATCGTGACAATTTTCTCTTCGAGATTCAGGAATTTTGAAGGATAACTTATTAAATTTAGAATGCTCTTCTTCTTTTACTGAAATATCTGAATCTTTTTCCATTTATTTTTAAATCCTCTTAATTGATTTCAGTTTATTATTTTTTCATATACTTTTAGGTAAATTTAGTTAAACTTATTTCCTTTAATTTAGGAGGAAGTTCCACATCTGAAGTAATCTTCTCCCTTTGTCCCGCTTTAATGATAATTTTACAAAGATCGAAACCTAAGCCCGTTTTTCTATTTAATTGATAGGGATTCTCATTAATTACTTTAGAAGATGTATGATATCCCGCATTATAGAGAATGCGCCCCCTCACTCTACCCACACCTTTTAATCTTAATACTAAATCAAATAACTCTTCTTTTACACCATAATGGATTCGATATTGAAGTGTTTCGGCCATTTCAGCAATCTTTTCCATATCATTTTGAATATCACGCCCCGATGAACTTAGATGTTTCGCAATTATTCCTATAAATGTAATAATTCGTTCTAAATTATTTTTAACTGACATTAGATCCCCTGCCATGAGTTTATATCTTTCAAGAATATTTTCCAATGGTTCTTCATCTGCCCACTCAATTATAGGCTCTAATAATTTACGGTCCCGAACTCTTCTCTCCGAAATAAGGATATCATAGGATTCTTGAATAAGATCTTTATAAGAACTAATCGATTTATTTTCAAGCTTACTTCTAATTAGCACACCAGATACAGGATATAAATACAGCCGTATAATTAGCTTTCCAAATTGTGAACATTTAATGGTTTTATCATTATTTCTAAGAATCAATCCCTTTTCGAACAAATAATTTAGAATATATTGATTCTTCAAGCATTTTGGTATAATATTTTTTACATATGTCTGTACTCTTTCATCGGGAAATTTAATAAGATAAATAAGAAACGCCGTTATATGGTCGCAGAATTCAAAGGCAAATTTTTCTTCGGCAAAATTATCAGATAATTGATTTTTAAAGCCACAAGAGCACCTTATTCCCTTTTCAATATCGAATTCACAATAATGCACTCCATACATAGATTTTATATAACCCGCTATATTCGAACCATTTAATTCAGTAATCTTAATTTTATGATCTTGTTGTTGTACCTTTTTTACACGTTTCGGTTCCGAATGGAGCTTTAAAATATTTAATGGACTTATTTCTTTAATTAATAATAATTGTTCAATAGGAATGGAATTTTTTTTTTGATTTGATAAGACATACCAAAAGTAAGTTTTTTCAAAAAATTGTGTTAAATCTTTTAAAGTAATATGATTACTTTCATATACACGTAAAAGAACTTGTTCTTTAAGTGTATTTATATCATTCAACCCTGATTCTAAATCTTCATATTTGGGAATTAACTCCATATTATTTCCATTTTCTCCATTTCTTTTCTTCCTTACTTCAAAAAAGTGGTCTTCAATCCACATTTTTTCTTCGATATTATTAACTAAGATTATCCCATAGCCTACCGAATCCAATCCAGGTCGTCCCGCCCTTCCCAACATTTGAAATACTTCGTTTGCCGAGAATGGTTTAAAATATGAAAATCCATCTCCATTTTCATAGAAGCCTCTGAAATCAGTGATATTATGCCCCGAAGTAATATAACGTTTAAAGTTTTTTAAGATCACTAATCTGGCTGGAGTATTGACTCCTGCAGCTAGAGTGGTTGTACAGCAGATGACTTTAATAACTCGTTTTCTAAAGTTATCTTCCACGATCTTGCGCTCTTTTGGCAATAATCCCGCATGGTGATACGCGATTCCATGTTTAATTATCTTTCGAAGGTCTTTTTGTCCTCCCCTTATTTCAGCCAATGAGTCTGATAAGGATTTTAGAACTTTTATTTCATTTTCTTTTAATTGTTTCTTAACGAGAGGTTTCAAAATATTTGCCAATTGTTGCGTATTCTTACGGGAACGAAGGAAAATTAGAACTTGACCATAATCTTCTAATGTTTTTTTAATATATTTCTTGATTGTAGAGTTTTTATTTTGAGTGACTCGTAATTCGAAATGGAGTGGTACAGGTCGTTTTTTTGATTCGATTAATATAGTTTCATTACCTAGGGAATTGAGCCATTGATTAAAAAATGAAGCATTATTTATGGTTGCAGATAAACCAATAATTTGTGGATGATTAAGAATTTCATTTATTCGAACTATTAAAGATTCAAGTCGAGGCCCTCTCGAATCTTCGCCTATAAAATGAATTTCATCTATAATAACTGTAGCTATTTCAAAGATCCAATCTTTATCATAAAAATTTCGGATAAGCGAATCCATTTTCTCATAAGTAGTCACCAAAATGTCCGCTTTCGCTAATTTTTCGTCATCTACATCGAAATCTCCTATTGATAGTTCCACATTTACGTTGAATCGAGAATATTGCTTCTTAAAATGGTGATA
>SDNL01000019.1 GCA_004524365.1 Promethearchaeota archaeon
AATTTCAAATGATTATATTTTTTTTAATATATCAAAAAATTAAAAATTTGTGATTTAAGGATCTATATATATACCCCCTACCATTATCGCATCCAAAGTAAAAACAAAAGACTCTATTTGAACTTTACCTAATAATCTCAAACCCTTTAATATGCAATCCTCTAAAGAATTATGGAGAGTCCCCTAAGATAGTTCTCTAACCAGTTTAAATTATTGTCAGTAAGATAAAAACTAAAAAATATGAAAAGGAAATAAATTTAAGCTAAATTAGAAATAATGTAAAAAAAAAAAAACAGAAGAAAAGCAGGTTAGAAATAGAATTATAAAGAAATGTATTTTGAAAAGAGAAAATAATTCTTCCGGTTTATCTATTATTATCATATTGAAGTCTCCCCGCCCTGAATAAAGGGAGGGGACTTCTTTCGCAATTTCGTTAAAAATTTATATCATATTTATAAATGATTTTTATCATATGGTTATATATATGACATTTACAGATTTTAACCTATATCAAATTATTCAAGGGATCAGTGCATTATTGTGGGTTTTGATTGCAATAATCGTAGGAGTGAGGATTTTAATGAAAGCAATAGAATTAAAAAGAAAATCTTTAATAGGTGTTGGATTTACGTATATATTTGTTTGCTCGTCATGGTGGGGCTCTGTTGTTCAATTTATATATTACTCTATTTTTCCGAATCTGATGCCAAATGTAATCTATTTATTTCTTTCTAATGTGTTTGTTCCACTCACATTAATTTTCTGGATGTATGCTTTCGTTGTGACAATCACCCCCTTTAAAAAGAAGATTATCCTTCTTTTAACTATAATTTTTGTAATAGTTTGGGAAGTTACTCTCTTAACTCTATTCTTCACTAATAATATAACTTTGATTGGCGGAATAAGCGAATTAAATCCGTTAGACCTGGCTTTTGGCCCAGTCGTTAGATATTTTATAATAATTGGCATATTGACCTTTTTAATTACTGGGGGTTATTTTTCATATAGATCAATAAAATTAGGCGAACCAGAAATTAAATGGAAAGGAATATTTTTGTTAATGGCTTGGCTTTCTTTTACTCTAGGAGCATTATTAGATGCACTAATTTATCTAAACGAGATTACTCTTATCCTTATTAGGTTACTTTTAATTAGTTCTGCAATAGAATATTATTTAGGCTTCTTTTTGCCTAAGGAACTAAAGAATATATTAATCAAATAAATAAAACTCTTTAAAATGAGAAAATTAGCTTAAGAGAGCTAAAAATTTAAATTTATTTTATTTTTTTATTCAATTAACTTTCAAGAATTAATTGAGTGAAAATAATGCTTTCCAAATTAGCTTGATAAATTAAAATCATTGAAATGATATTTAGAATATTCAAAACTTATAAAGGAATTATTTTATTATCCAAAACGATTTTTTATATTAAGATTCTTATAAAATCCACAATTTTAGGATCTATATTACTAAAAAATTAAATGAAAGATGGTACTCTTAGATGTTATTTTGATGATTACTTTTGGAATAACTGCGGGAATCTCTACTGGATTAACTGGTGCAAGCGGGGTTTTGATTATTGTACCCCTCATAGATATTTTTTTGGGATATTCTATGCATATGTGTATCGGAATTAGTTTAATTGTAGACGTCTTAGCACCATTGGCAATTGCTCTTATTTATTCAAGATATGGAAATATTGACTTAAAATCCGGTGGATGGTTAGCTATAGGCTCAATAATGGGGGCTCAAGTTGGAGCTATACTGGTTACCGGTATTACTTCTATGGGATTAGGAAATCTCTATGGTTTTGTACTAATTATTATGGCTATTATTATGTTCTTTCGGGGGATAAATCAGAACCAATCTGTGGAAGAGGACGAAGAAAATCTAAAGAAAAATTTAACTTTAAAAAAAAAATCGTATCAAGTAATTATAACTCTTTTACTTGGAATCCTCGTCGGCTTAATGACAGGTATTTTGGGAGCGGGTGGGGAATTAATTTTTTTAATTATTCTTATCTTTGTACTTCAATTTCCAGTACACAAAGCTGTGGGAACCTCTTCCTTAATTATGGCCATTACTGCTCTCTCTGGAACCGTTGCTAGAAATCTGGACATTTGTGGACATGCACAAATCTCCTCTTGAGGGGCCGACAACGGACGGTCTCGACAATGGCATATAACCACGTCGATATGCGTGCCCTCTGTCTATCATTAGGCGAGGGCGATGTTTCGGGCGGCGTTCAAATCCGACTGCAACTCGATTACCCGCCCCCCTCTATGGGTTTCGGAGTTCCCGCAGGTAAAGAGCTTGCCGTTTAACCTCCCGCGCTTACCGCACTCGGAACAAGTTTTGGACGTGTAGGCGGCATTTACCCGTTTGAAGCGGATTCGATGTAAGAAGGCTTGGAGCTTTACCGCCTCCTGTACTTGCGAAAAGAACCAATGCGTCTGCCAGAACGCTAAATACTTTCCCGTTTTATTTTTGCGAGAATGCCGCGACCACTTGAGGTTTTCAAAGTGGATTTCGGATACTTTGTGATATTTGGCGAGTTCCAAAATTACATGGTTCAAAAGATGGATGAGTTCCTCGTTACAATGACGAATGCGATCCCAAAGCGAGGACAATGTCCGCTTAAGCGAGGTATATTTATATTTCTCTTCGGGTCTCGTAATGCCCCTCTTTTGGCAGCGCTTTTTATATTCATGAACCTTGCGCTGAATGTGCCGCGTTTCTTGCCGTAAGCGGCGCAATTTAAGCTTTTGATTACTCGGAGCATTACTTATGGGGTTTTTAAATCTTCCACGGGGTTCAAACCGTCCGCTATTTATATTAAACGTCATATCTAATAAGGTGCGGGTGCTAAGGAAATACCTGGCAAGTTCTTGGGGCTTTTTGGGATTGGAACGGTCCATTATGGAAAGAACGGCGGGATACCTCACGCCGAGGTCTACTCCCATCGTAATTCTCCCTTTTCGGGCCGATTCGCTCCGGAGGGCTCCTCCCTCTGTAGAGCTTGAAGGTGAGGGGGAGGGGGATGGTTTTGACAAGGGTTTTCTTTTGACGTCGAAAGGGACGTGAAGTAGAGTTTTTTGTCCTTCCATTTTAAGGACGGGTAAGCCGGGACAAACCCCCCGGGCAAGCATCTCCCGGAGGCGCCCCTTATCATCACGAATGGAGAATGTATGATAACGGCGGGGGATAAAGCTGAGCTTCACTGTAAGTTTTTCAAAGTCGGGTGCATATACTTGCTCGCTCTGATTAATGGGGACTGCAAGGGCTTTAATCTTAGGAGGGGGAACGATTTCGTACATTGTTTTATGGAACGTATCCAATATCCCCGTAAGGATTTTTAAGATTCCTTTTGTAAGAAAGTGTCCCTTCAGGTTGTCCTTTAGCTTGTTCTTGAGCATTTTTCGAAGATAAGACTGAAATCCCTCATAGGATGGCTTCAGCCCGACCTTCGGCGATTTAAATGTAGGCTTGAAGATACTGTTGACCATTTTTATATCGGGTGAAGAGCCCAACTCATCTAGTAATTCGGAGAAGAGACGTTTGAGAAGAGCCTTCACATGCACACTCGAAAGGGCCTTACCTTTTGCCCGCAGTGTAGCTATAATCGGGAGGAATTCTTCTTTGCGGCGCCGCTTAAATGCGTCCAAGTCTGTAGTGGATACCCGTTTTTTCGCATTCCACGTGGAATAGCGCTTCACGGCGGCGAAGTATCGGGTTAATATAGAGGGGATGAGCTCCGAAGGAGGTATCATAATGGTCTTTCCCTTCTTTTTCCGGGAGAATGTGTTAAGGCATGAAGTGCAAAATGTCTGAAGGAGGGCTTTATTCCTGCTAATTTCGCGTATCCGTTGCTTCAAATAGGGCTCAAGGAGTTCCGCGGAGATGAGCAGGTTTTTCAACTGACGTAGCATGTTGGTAATAAAAAAATAGGAGAGGGGTGTCCTATTCCCGAAGCAGTCTTTCTGTAATTCACCCCACAAGTGATTCAGTATTGCCCTTGAAAAGGGCCTTCCCCGCAAGAAGGTGAGGATATGAACTTTTTTCTTTCGGAAGAGTTCGGATAACGCCCGGGCAAGCGTAGCTAAATGATGGGTTCGAATGAGCCACTGCCGCATGGCAAAGTACGGGTATTGAATGGCACATCGTTTCATACGCTCCTTTAACTCATAGGATTTATAGGAGGGCGCCACCACCCGATTTAAATTAAGGGCATTATAAATGTGGGACTTGATAAACGCCTTCGATTCTCCTGAAAAGTCCTGAAGCCCCAATTGGCCGTTCCGAACGGCTCTTATTAAGATGGCAACATATGCATTTTCTAAGTCCCGAACCTTAAGGAGATACTCTTTTAATTGAGGATATGCTTGACTCTTCCGGGAGGCCGTTGGATGGAGGGAGAACGTACGGGTAATGGTGGCGAATTCCATAAAATTTTTCAAACTTTTTTTACGGTTGTTTATAGTCTAAAAGTGATTATAAAAGAGTAAGCGATGGGAAGATTTAAATATGGACCCCCCATTGGATTTTTGATAAAAGTGAATTCCATTAAGAAAAAGTAAAACACATGGATTCATCCCTCTTAGAAAGAGTCTTCTTTTAGTTAAATCTGCGATAAGCGAATTGAATATACACGGGAGACTACCATGATATTATACACATTTTTATAGTGTCCAGTTTTGTCCAGATTTTTGGCAACTATGGTTTACCCTAGGATATGCTTTTTAAGGAAATGTCGATTTTACAGCTGGAATCTTGATTGGTGTATCGGCTACTGTTGTTGGGTGTCTAAGTGCTGGATTTGCCAATAGGCTAGATGATATTATGTTAAATAAGATCATGTCATTAGTATTTGTAATTCTGGGTATAATAATGATTTTAATACGATTCATCTAAAAAGTAAAAAGGTTTGAAAATACTCAAAAATTTTATTTTTATTGAATCTTTTAACTTATTAACTTACTTGATTTAATTAGAAAAATTGTATTTTTTTAACTATTATCAAGAAAGTGTATTTAAGTAATAAGATTAATGTATTAGAAAAACTGAAAGAAAAGACTGATGAAAAATGCCTTTAGACGACCCATTTAAAAAGAAAATAGCCCGGCACCATTTATTGATGAAGAAAATATGTAGAGATTGTGGTTCAAGAAATCCTATCAAGGCAAAAAAATGTCGCCGGTGCCATAGTAAGGATTTGCGACTGAAAAAGCGGGAATTACCCAAATAAATTATTACATCGTTCTTTCCCGTAGTGTGTATTGGATTCAGAACAAAAAAGTTTTAACTTAATGATTATTTTTTATATTTAATATAGCGAAAAAATTACGGATAAAAGTTATGCCAAAGGAAATTTTTGACCAAGAACGGTTTTTAGAGCTTTCTGATAGAGCTATTCATTGTCGTGTCAAACGTTCAAAAGATACTGTTAAATTGAAGCTCAGAACGAAGAAATATTTATATACTCTAAAAACAGATCCGAGTACAGCCGAATCTTTACTCAATCAACTAAGTTGTGATGTAATAGAACTACGTTAGGCCAGTTATAATTGAGATATCGTTCTTCTGGGCCAAGCTCTTATTAATGTGTAATGTTTTAATTATATATCAATTATGTATTTTAATTTAATGATTTTATTATGAAGGATCTCCCTGCCGATGAGACGTGTGTAAGGACTGGTTTCCTATGCACAAAATGCGAGGAAAAATTAGAAAGGGGGGAACTTACTCCATTTGAATTAGATTTATCAAAAGATTTTCTTGAATTAGAAGCAAGTGGTAAATTTAGTTTCTTGAAGGATGTATCATTTTATAAGGCGATAGATTTTGAAGATGTAGTAATCTTGATCGTTGGAAAAAATGATAAGATAAGAATTACTCAAGAATTACTAAACAGGATTAAAAATATTTATGAAATAGATAAATTAATTCTTATTGAAAAAACAAATAAACCAAGGCCCGTTGTTGAAGACCTAATTGCCCCAGGGAAATTAATTTCAATCAATGAAATTTTTCTTGCTACTGGAGATGTTGAGTATCGGGCTGTTATCCCCCAACAAGATGAAAAGAAGATTCTATTCACAAAAGGCGAATTGGAAGATCTTGTCGAAGAATTGACAGGTGAATCAGTTCGAATAGAATTTGTTTAGAGTTTTCCTTTTAAATTTTAATTTATTTTTATTTTTTAATTTTTTAAAATATAGTATTCATTATGGTAGAATATAAACAAGTTATAATAATTCGAACGGATTTAGGAATGGGAACTGGTAAAAAATGTGCTCAAGCTTGCCATGCAAGTGTGAGTGCTTCAAATATCGTACAGAGACAAAGGAAACGTCTCTGGAAAAATTGGATTAATTCTGGTCAGAAGAAAGTGGTATTAAAGGTTAATGCCCTTGAACAATTAGAAAAGATCCAGCGTGAACTTGAGAGGGCGCATATCCCAAATCGCCAAATTAAAGATAGGGGATTAACCCAATTATCCCCGGGGACTATCACTGCCTTAGGAATTGGTCCCGTAGAATCGAGTGAAGTGGATAAAATAACAGGAGATTTAAAACTATTATAAAAAATCTTATGGGGAAAATGGTATGGATTATGACTATGTGTTCAAAGACAATAATGAACGTGAATTGGAAAGATTTGTTGGGATAAAAGCATATTCAACCCCAAATATTGAAGGTATTGGCGGGATTTATAAAAATACATATAAAGATTTTATCGTAAAAGAAATTACCCAAGGTGGAAAGATACTTGAAGTAAATGAAGATCGAGAAACTCCTACATATCTTTCCAATAGAGATCAATATACAACCTTTAATTTAATTAAAGTAAATCGTACTACTTTTAATGCAATCAGGGCTTTAAGTAAATACTTAAAAATTCCCCAGAAAATAATTTCCTATTCTGGTCTTAAAGATAAATGCTCCATAAGTGTTCAAAAAGTATCTATTCGCGGAGATTTTATAGAGGAATTAAAAGATGTAAAGATGAAAGATCTATTTATTAGAGATATCACCCCAACTAAGAAACGTGTTCGCTTGGGGAGTAATCGAGGGAATAATTTTACACTTATTATAAGAAATATTCCTAATCAAGATAATTTAGAACAAAATATAAACCAATTGCTACAAAAACTGAAAAAGAATGGATTTCCCAATTATTTTGGACTCCAAAGGTTTGGTACATATCGCCCCAATTCTCATCTAATAGGTCGCTATGTATTGGAAGGAGATTATGAACGGGCGATTCGTGAATTTGTATCGACAATTTATTCTTCCGAAAGCGAGGACTTATCAAAAATTCGCTATAAAGTAGGGAAAGTCCTAGATAAGAGTAAAAAACTTAGGAAAGTCTATAAAAAGTTCCCCAAAAGTTTAACCTATGAATGTGATCTAATCGAACATCTCATCACTCACCCGAAAGATTACAAAGGAGCTTTTGAAAGTTTGGACAAGGAAATTATGAATTTAATAATCAATGCATTTCAGTCCTATCTTTTTAATAATCTGATTTCAATGCGAGTTCAAGAAGGCTTTCCTTTGTTTGAACCTGTTGAGGGGGATATAATTACGATATTAGACGATACAAATGGTCATGAGACAAATGCGGTATATGAATATGATGGGAAATATGATAAATATTTGAAAGAAGCGCTTAAATTAAAGAGGGCGGTGATCGTGGCCCCCATTATTGGATATAACACAGATTTAGATGATTTTCCGCTAATGAAACATTTATTTGAAAAGATTATGAAACAAGAAGATATTAATCCTCAGATCTTCGATAGTAAACCGCTCGAACGATTTAATTTACGGGGTACTATTAGAGCTATTCAAGCTTTTCCCATTGGCTTAAAGCGAATAGAATTAAATGATGATGAGAAATATAAGCTTAAGAAAAAGCTTAAGATTGAATTTTCGTTAAATAAGGGGACATACGCAACAATGCTTATTAGGGAATTAGTTAAAGATGCGAACACTCATTGAATTAACAAGAACGTTCTATTTTATAGATTAATTTTGTATATCATATTACTTTCACTCCCAAATATATCCAATATTTTTATTTCAATGTTCAAGCTGTTTTTGTTTTCTGGCTGATACCATCCCGAATTCAATGTTATTTCACGCTTTTTTGGAGTCCGAAAGTCAATCCAATCGGGTGAGAATTGATTACTCGGAGAATCAAAATCTATAGAAATATAATCGATATAATCCTTCCAACTATTAAATTTATTTTGAACTTTCTCTCTTAACATTTGTGTATATGAGGGATTATAATTATCTATTTTTACTTGGATCTTATTATTTTTCTGATTTACCTTTACTTCTAATTTAGGACGATCTAATGCCCCCTTAGAAGGGTTATGTTTTCCCTCCTTTAAAAATTGAGAAGGAATTGATTGTTTTTTCTTAATATCATCGAAATACATTATTTTAAATGGCCTTGAAATTTTATCATAATTTTTATCCCAATCTAAGATATCATTACTATTTTGTAAAGAGAGAAGTCGCTTTTTTATAATGTTGATTGAATGCCAATTAATATCACAACCTATCCATTTTCGGCCTAATTTTTCTGCAACTGTAATCGAAGTTCCTGATCCACAGAAGAAGTCCGCAATTATACTATCTTTATTGCTTGAAGCCAAAATAATTCTTTTTAATAATCTTTCTGGTTTTTGTGTTGAAAATCCTTGGTATTCCATCGTATTAGCTCGAATATAAGGAATTTCTGTCCACACATCTCGAGGAAAGACACCTTTTCTTTCTATATACACTTTTCTACTCAACTTTTTTCCATTATGACTTCCCCCTCGATAATAAAAATACCCTTTTTCGTCTTTTTGTAAGGCATTTGTGACTCTATCAGAGTAATCCATATAGAGATGGGGGTTATCATTAAAAATATAATCTTCACCTTTCGAATAAAAAAATATACTATCAAAGGACCTCACAAAGAAGTTTTTTGTTTGAGCTGAAGCTGCAGGATAGTGCCATATAATTTCATTGCGAAAGTTTTCATCCCCAAATAACTCATCGAGTAAAATTTTCACATAATGCGAAGCGTGGTGGTCTAAGTGAACGTATATAGACCCTTTAGGTGATAAAAACTTTTTCATAACATAAAGTCTCTTATATAAGAAATCTAAATAGGAATCTAATCCTTTATTCCAGAGATCATTATAAGCTAGCTTTTTTAAGCTCCTTTTAGGATCTCCAATAAAAATTTTATAGTAGTGTTTTTTTCGAGAAAAAAATGGTGGATCAATATATATCAAATCAATTTTCTCTTCATATATATCTAAAAGGCTTTCTAAAACTTTTAAACTATCCCCCTGAATTAATTTATTTATCCAAGTTTGTTTTTTGTTCTCTATAAAGTCGTTTATAAATGATTCTGCCAAAAAACCTTCTTGCTTAAACCGATCCACTATTTCAGGATAAATGATTTCAGAGAGTTTTAAATTATAATTTACATTCGTGTCCTTCTTGAAAAAATCTTCTTTATTTTTTCCGTTTATTGACCAGTTTAATTTAACTATAGCACCAACAACTCTTTTTGCATTCTTACTAATATGAATTAAAAAAGATTAATAAAAATGTTTTAAGAATTCTTCTAAGAAAAGCTTCTGAATGTTCATTAAATTATAATTTAATTTTAATATACGACTTAGGAGTAATAAAATCTAATAATTACTACGTATTTAAAAAATTAAGATAAATAGAATTTAACATAATGTGAAAAAATGTCAGAGAAATTAGATGAATTAGGAGATTTAAGAAGAACTCACTATACTAAAGATATCTCTTCAGACATTGCTGGAGAAGAGATAGTCTTGGCAGGATGGGTTCGCAACTGGAGAGATTTGGGAGGTCTTAAATTTGTTAATCTTCAAGATAAATATGGCGAGCGACAAGTAACTATTAAGAAAGGAGTGGTCTCGGATGATGTGTTTGAAAAGGCAGAATTAGGTTATCAAGATTGCATTATTTTAAAGGGAACTGTAAAAGCTTTTGAAAAAGCTCCAGGAGGAATTGAAATAATTCCAACTGAATTGAGGATTTTAAATAAGACTCCAGAAAAACTCCCTATTGATATGACAGGAGAAAGTGTGAGCGCATTAGATTTAAGATTAGATCATCGTGCTTTAGATCTTCGCTCTCTGAGGAATCAAGCAATTTTTAGAATTAGGGGAGAAGTTTTGCGTGCGATTCGAGAATTTCTTTTTACACACGACTTTACGGAAATGACGACCCCGAAAATAATAGGTTCTGCTACAGAAGGGGGAACTGAGTTATTTCCAATAATGTATTTTGATAAAGAAGCATTCTTAACACAATCTGCTCAATTGTATAAAGAACAATTAAGCGGAGTTTATGAGCGTGTATTTGAATTAAGTCCTTGTTTTAGAGCAGAAAAGAGTCATACTAAACGTCATTTATGCGAGATTTTTGTATTGGACATAGAAATGGCATTTGCAGACATGTCTGACGTCCTAGAAACATTAGAAAATTTAATCTATAATGTAATCAAACGAGTTCGAGAAAACGAGATGGAATCACTTGAATTTTTACATATGGAAGATAAGACCGTTCTTCCCGAAATTCCTTTTCCCAGATATAAGTATGAGGAAATTATTGAATTAATTAATACTAAATTAGGAATTCCCCTCGAATTTGGTGAAGATATCCCTACAGAAGCCTATAGAAAGCTAGGAGAAGAGCTCCAAGGTTATTACTATATAACGCACTGGCCTTATGAGATTAAACCATTTTACATCCAACAATCTGAAAATCCTAAATATTCTGAATCATTTGATCTACAGAAAGGTTGGTTGGAGTTAACTTCTGGAGGAACAAGGGTTCACAATAAAAACAAATTAACACAAGCATTAGAGGACAAAGGCTTAAACCCAGAGGCATTTAAATCACATTTGCAAACATTCGATTATGGAATGCCTCCGCATGCCGGTGTAGGCCTTGGAATTGCTCGCTGGATTACAATTCTATGCGGATTGGATGATATTCGTGAAGCCGTGATGTACCCCAGAACTCCTGACAGACTCCACCCCTAACTTATAATTAATACCTTAATTGATCACTTAGTTAAAACTAATTTTTCTTAATTTTTATATTGTTCTTTTGGTATAAAAGAGCCAATGCATAGAAGATTGTCTATTTTTCTTTTTTCATAATAGAAATTTTTAATTTAGATCTAATTCTTTTTTATTTAAAATCATATTAAGAATCATTTGATTATGGAAATCACAATTGCAAATTTAATTATGAAGTGAAGGTAAAAGTTATGGAAGAAAAAGTTGAAAATTATATAAAAGCAGGAAAAGCTGTGATTGCTGCAAAACGATTGGCAAGAAAATTAACTAAACCGGGTGTGCCATTTTTAGAAATTGCAAATAAATGTGAGGAAGAGATTTTGAAACAAGGTGCAGGCTTGTCTTTCCCAGTAAATATTTCTTTAAATGAAATAGCGGCTCATTACAGTCCTCCAATTGGGGATAAATCTATTGTTCCTGAAAAAGGATTATTAAAAGTTGATATCGGCTCTCATTTTAAAGGATATATAGCTGATTCGGCTATTACAATTAATATCGATGGAGATCCTCTCTTTCAAAATTATTGTAATGCAGCAAAAGCAGGATTAGATGCTGCTATTGAACTATTTAAACCAGGAACAAGGTTATATGAATTAGGTGAGGTAATTGCAGATGCTATTATACAAAGAGGATTAAAACCGATAACCAATTTAGGAGGTCATCAGCTAGAGCAATATGATCTACATGCAGGGGCATTTATCCCAAATTACAAACAAACCACACATACTAAAGTACTTAAACCCGGGGATGCCTATGCATGTGAACCATTCGCAACCTCAGGACGAGGGCAAGTTAGAAACGGAAAGGAAATCTACATCTATAGATTTGCCAGACGAAAAACCAAAAATATGCCCTATGAATTACAGAGTTATATGAATAAGATTGAAAAAAGTTTTAAGCATTTACCTTTTTCTCCGCGTTGGATTAAACGGGAAAATTTAATCCCCGAGTCCAAAATTGAACGAGTCATAAATGTTTTTGTTAGAAAAAGAGTTCTTGATCAATATAATGTTTTAATTGAGCGGACTAATCAGCCAGTCTCGCAATTCGAGCATACCATTGTACTTGATAATGATGGAAACACCATAGTAACTACACGTGACCCTAATCTTGAATAAAAATGTTATTATTTTGTGCGCTGGAAAAGGAACTCGTTTTGGAAAATTAACGAATAACATTCCAAAACCTCTCATTCAAATTGAAAAATTTGAGAATAAACCGATTCTTTTTTTCATACTTAATTCTTTAGCCAAATCCGGTTTTAAAAAAATTTGGATTATAAAGGGTTATTTAGGCTCTCAACTAGAAACATATATATCCTCATTAAATTATACCAATATGTTTCCCGAACTTATTATTAACACTATTGATTCTCACCAAGATTATTTATTAGGTCCCCTTCATTCTCTTCTTTCAATTCGAAATAATAGGGAATTATATAAACAAAATTCCCTCTATTTTGTAATTCCGGGAGATACTATTTTTCAATTATCTTTACTACAACGCATTTCATATTTTATTAAAAATCATTCAGAAATAATTTCTAAATATCCTATTTTATTTTATCGCACTTTAAATAGACAAAGATTAACTAAAAAGGGCTTAAGCACACACCATAAATCATTCTCAATCCTCCAAACTAGTTCTTCAAACCCCAATTTTTTAGAAAAGATAGAAAAAATTAATCATTCCAACTTAGAACCCACAATTAAGTATAAGCAATTATATCCTTGCTTTCTATTTACTTATTCCTCCCTTAAAGATTTAACAAATATTCACGATTTGAAAAATATCCCTTCAATTACTCGTTTACTCAATCGATATTCAGAACAAGGAAAGAAGATTTATATTACAACCTTTAACAAAAATTATGACTTCTATGATTTAGATTATAAAAATGATCTAAAGTATATTGAATTATAAAAAAAGTAGACAGCAGGCTTCATTGAATCATAGTTCAATGCATCTAAACGGATATTTTTTGATTCAAGATGGCCTTTCGAACATATAAACTTTTTTTGAACTTTATAACTCTTTTAGCACTAACCTACAGTTGTTTCTGACCTCTTAAGTCAATGAGTTGTCAATAAACATATATACCGGAGTTCTGATAAATATCCGGAAGAGATTTACTATATTTAAGTTATATAATGAAAATTATGGAGTAATGGATGAGTTTTCATAGAGAAAATTATAGTTATTAATAAAATGTCTCGTGTAAATGGTTGAGGGTATGCTGTTTTTCAGATCCTTACAAAAAATCGTTGGTATATACCCGAATAAATAAAATTTCAATTATTGAATGTATATCCGTTATTCTGAACCATTGATTGCCTACTGTCTATAATAATTATAGAATATCCTATATTTAAATCTTTAGGTAATATAAAATTACTTATATTTGCAAATTCAATATACGATAGATTAACTTTTTAGTAATAATTTTTAAATCTAAAATTATTTATTTATTATCTATTATTACATAATAAAAACATAGGTTTCAATGATCAACGAATGTCTCAATCATCAATGAATATATTCATAAAAATACAATTATATGGCATTGGTGCCCTAAAAGCCAAAATTATGCGCCATTTAGCACCTATAACAATTGATAAGTTTCTTCAAAAATTACCACTTGTCCTTAGAGGAAGGTTTTCTTTTAAATCAAAGAAATATTGGACCCTTCCTGGGGTTGAAATTTTCAAAGGTCTTAATGAAAGTGCAATAAGTGATTTAGAGAAAGGTGATATTGTATACAATCCAAAAACTGACGAAATATTGATCATCTTAGAAGATCAAAACTTTCCAAATAAGGTAAACAAAATGGGGGAAGTAGTAAGCGATCTCTCTCCTATATTAAAGGCAAGGAATGGTCTAAGTACCAAAATATCACAATTACAAACAGTAAAGAGTAGCTAAAATTATGCCGCACAATAAGCGTTTGAATTTAGTCTTTCTTATCATATATATTGCCGTATTCTTATATATAATGCTGTTTTTATTAGTTCCCCCCTTTCAAGATTTTATAATTGATATGAGAACCTCATTAAGTACAATAACAGAGGGAGGAAATTACTTCTGGGCTCTTTTAATCTCGTTTGGAATTTGTTTTTTAGGTTCGGCTTCCATTGGCTTTCCCGTACCATTTCCTGTCGTGCTGTTTACTCTTTCAAATTCTGTCTATATTAAATACGAAAATCTGGGACTTGTTGTTGAGCAAATTATCATGAGCGGAAATTTTTGGTTTGAAATTTTAGGATTGGCAATTATTGGGGGATTGGGTGCTGCATGCGGAGAATTAACAGGCTATGTTTTAGGTTGGGGGGCGAAAAAAATAGAAGAAACTCGAGATTTGGAATCACTAAAAAATTTAAATGGATTTAGTAGATTAATATTGAAAAATGAAAGCAGAACACCATTTTATGTGTTTCTTTTTGCTCTTACCCCCCTTCCCGATGATATTTTATTTATTCCAATAGGGATGCGTAAATATCCTCTATGGAAAACCCTGATTCCCGCTTGGCTCGGGAAAAACGTGACCACGCTCTTATATTGCTGTTGGCCCTTATTTTTAGAGGCAGGATTGATTGCAACAGGCTTAGAATCGAATGATACCTCCACCATAATTACAGAGGCAGTTATACTCTTATTTACAATAACAGTGATGTATTTTATCTTTAGCTTTAACTGGGACCGCTATGCAACAAACTTGGAAAAGAAACGCCAAGCAAGGAAAGAATAAGCCCCCCTATTGTTTTATTCTATTTTTTAGAAATAGTTGAAATTTGCCATTCAAACCTAATATGGACTTAGTTTTTCATTACGACTACTAAGATTTCTTATAGGATTTCTGTCAAATCCTAAAAATTAACAGGTTAATCCGAATTGTTTTTTAGGCAATTTTTACAAACAAATACCACTTTTCTCTTATTCTCCGAATCCTCCGAATAGTATACCCGCTTATAGATATAGTTTGAGCATTTCTCGCATACTGCGGTCGTGCGTTCTTCGTCTAAGAGTGGTCCTAATTTTTCAAATGTCATTTTTGACTCTTACAGCTTTTTTGATATTTCTATTTGAATTTGACTTACAAAATTTTTATAATTGTTTTGTCGTTTCTTCCTCTTTTTTCCCTTTCTATAAAAGGGGCGGCTCCCTAATGTAATATCTGAGATTTCAATTGAAGGGAACATTCTATGTCGAATAATTTCAGCAATTTCTACTGCTCTTGAAATCTCTCTACCTTCACCTTTAATAATAACGCTATTATTGCCATTGGCAAAAGAAAATATCGCATCCTTGATTGCATCGTTTTTATCGGTACGTTTCCTTACCTTAATTATCCCGTTATTCATTTTGTAGATCCTTTTTGCAATTTAATCCAATTAAAAGAAGTTTCATATAGGTAAAATCGTCCAAAATATTAAAACCTTTGTAAATTATAAAGTTATAGGTTAAGATTTCGGTTAGATTATGGTTTGGATATGTAATTTTCTTATTTCTATTATAAAATAATATCTACTCTTATTTCATTTCTTTAAAACATTAATAGTAATATCTCTAAGGGTTTCAGCATAATTCGTTAATTTAGTTAGAATTTCCTCGCACATTAAGCGCTCACTAGAGTCTAAATAATCCCAATAACGGATTATTTCTTTAATCTTATCTTTATAATCTTGAATGATGGTTTTACAAAAATCTTTCGGCACTTCCAATTCCTTTTTGAATTCTTTTTGAATCTTTACTTTTTCTTTTTTATATTTACTTACATCTCCTGAAATCTTTAATTTATCGAGCCTTTCTTTGAATTGCTCACCCTTTTCCTCCAAGAATTTACGAAATGTAGGGAGGTCTTGTGGAAAATCCTCCTCAGTATCCCATGTATAAGAATCCCTATTACTGAGATCTCCTTTGTTTTGTGGTAGCAAACCAAATTGATCTTCTAATTTTTTAATTGCATTATTTTTTATAGTATTTTTAATATATTTCAACGTATCATCTATTTTGTCTTTATTCTTTTTTATATCATCGATAAGCTCAGAAATATCAGAAATGAATTGTTCTTTTCCCGGTTTAAAAATAAGTTCAACAATTTCATAATCGGATGGTAAATGATGACTCTTTATGGATGGTTTACTCACATCTTTCAATCTGAGTCCCGCTATACCCGTTGATTTTTTATCTAGCTTTGTATGATCAAAGATTAATCCTATCGCATTCGAATTGACTGATTGATATCCTAAATGCGTCAAGGTGTCAACGGGAGAGTAAAAGAAACCAAAACCTGGATGTGTATGCCACCATCCAATAATGAAATCGTTTTCCTTATCTATAATTGCTTTCTCATAAATTCGATGATCAATATTAGCCATATCAACATATTGTTTATTTTCGTATTCCACTCCGGCTCTATCTCCAGAGACCATAGGGATAGCTTCTTTAATAAGGATATAGCTCCCTTCAACCGAACCGATGAGAATTCCATAGACTTCTCTCCATTCTTTTGATTTCATTTCATCATTTGCATAGCGGATCGCGTATCCCACAATTCTTTTGTATGCTTCCCAATAGAGGATAAAATTTTGCTCTTTTTGTATAAAATGTTCTTTTCTTTTCTTATTATGAATGAAATTCATTAATTCTGGGTATTTTTCCAACGACTCTTCATAAGTACTCTTTTTTTTTTCATCGGAACTTTTAAATAGTTTCATATCTTTACGCTAATCCTCTAAATATAGATGATCATCATTGAATATTTTTTATAAAGAAGACTTCATTTATTTCATTATCAATATCTACTATTTTATATATAAATTTTACAATTATAAAAATAATTGTCATAGAAGTAAATATTACTCAAAGACAAGATGAGATATTTTTTATCCAATAAAAATAATGAGTTATTATGACCGCTAAAATTGTGCTGGGATTCGTGAGTTTACCGGGGGCTGGAAAATCAACTGCTTTAAAGGCAGTAGATGATTTAGGACCTATTGTCACTATGGGGGATATAATTCGGGAAGAAACCAAAAAGCGCGGTCTTCCGTTAACGGATAAAAACTTAGGATTTGTGGCATCTGATTTACGGAAAAAAGAAGGAAAGGGCATTATCGCAAAACTATGTATGACTAGAATAAAACAAAAGAAAAGCAATGTTGTTTTTGTAGATGGATTACGTTCCTTGAAGGAAGTTGAGCTTTTCCAGCAATACTGGACTTTTCCTGTAATTGCCATTAAAATAAGTCAAGAAAAGAGATTTGAAATTATTAAAAAAAGAAATAGAGATGATGATCCTACAACTCTCGAAGAATTAAAGCAACGAGATAAAAGAGAAATTAATTTTGGCTTACAAAAAGTAATAGATAATGCTGATTACGTAATCTACAATGATTCAACCGAAGAAAAACTAAAAAAGAAAACAAGACAAAAAGTGTTTGAAATTATAAAGAATTATTCTAAATAATCTACAATTGTTTTTGCAAGTGAAACTTTCGCAGCTTCATTATCAATTGAATCTGTGCCGATAATTATATCAGCTCCCGCTTCGATGATCCGATATTTTGCATTTTGTAATAAAAGGGCATGAGTTGCAACAGCATATACTTTTTTTGCTCCATTTTTTTTAGCGATCCGAATTGCCTTGCTCATTGTACCTCCTGTAGCAATAATATCATCAGATATAACGACATCTTTATTTTTTAAATCTAAAGAGCCTGACATAGTAATGTCTCCGGTCTCGACATCCCGTTTCTTTTCGAAGACTTCAACCGGTACATCTTCTCCAAAATGACGTGCAAATGCCTTTGAGCGTTCTCTAGCTCCTTCGTCAGGAGAAACAACAACAATATCTTCTGTCCCCAATGACTTAATATAATCTGCTAATGCTTTCATAGAGTCAATATTTACTGCTTTACATTCTAATTCTTGAAGAACAGCTGGAGCGTGAATATCTACCACATAAAACTCATTAATTTCCATAGAATTCAGTATTCTCAGTACTGCCTTTGCAAATTCGGATTCACCAGGCATAAATACCTTATCTTGTCTGGCATACGCCAAATATGGTACCACAACAGTGATTTTTGCTACCCCTATCCTCTTAACGGCATCAATTATCATAAGTAATTCTAATAATCGGGCATTTTGATCGCTTCTCGCAGATGGGCTTGTAGATTGGACAATAATTACTTCTTGTCCTTTTAAAATACTTTCATCTTCTAAATTTAGACGGATATAATGCTCTCCATCTGGGAAAGTTTTGAAAAAGGTATTTATATACTTAAGTTCCATTCTCTGGGCAATCCGAAGACCTAAAATTTGTGAAGAAGGACCAATTATGACAAATTTACTCATATTTATTCTTTCTCATTTTTTATTTTTGTATTGAACTTCAGTTAAATCTTATGATTCTTTTTTCTTATATTTTTTTATCGCTTTTTTTAATGTTCTTACAGCTAATTCTGCACAATGTTTGTGATCATCGGGCAATCCGTGAAGGGCTTCATCAATCTCTTCGGGGGTCAAATTTTGTACTTCATCTAATGATTTTCCTATTGTCATAAGCGTTGCTTGGCTTCCTGTTGCTACAGAGGCACCACAGCCGTCGGTTAGAAAATGAGCATCCTTAATTGCATCATCTTCAATTTTAAGGAAAAACTGCATAGTATCGCCGCATGGGCCTTTATATGCCTTTTCGACTGTAAATTCGCCATCTTCTGGTTTTCCCCAGTTTTTTGGATTATGAAAAAGATTTACAATATATTCATTATATTCTTTTAATTCGTCCTCAATAATCTGTTGCTGTAAATTATCCACAAATTCGTCGAAACTATCTTTTTTATTCCCCATTTTCCTACTTTTTGATCTTTTATTAATTTAATTAAGATATTAATTAAACAATTGATTTATATTAATCTTCATGGTCTAATACATGCTTTTCAAGATTTTTATAATCTTTTGGCATTTTTTTATATTTTCTCACAATATTCATGATAGAACGGTTTATTTCTTCATGTTCTGGAATGCATTTACTCTTTTTAATGAAATCCTCACCATGACGAATCGCTGCTAGATTTTCCGTAATTTTGGTCAATTCAGTGGCAATCACGCTATTTACATATATCAAATCAGAAATCATTTCTTTTATATACATTAAAAGATCTGACATATATAGAAAAAGGAAATAAAAGTTTAAAGTTTTTTGAAACTATTTAGCAATTTCTATAACCCCATTTACTAAAATGTCTTATTAAAGAAAAGCTTTAAAAGAAAAAGAAGCATATAATTTACATAAAAAACAAATATTAAAGAAATAATTCAGTTATTTTTAATTTTCTTTTTTCTTTATCTCTATTAAAAGAAGGAAACATTCCTTTTCTATTCTTAAAATAAATTTTGAAAACTAAAGAGTTAAATAACTAATTAATAAAATGAAATTAGATCTGGATGAGATTCAAGAAGGCTTAATTTCTTTGAGTGCCATTATTTTCGTGTTTAGCATCGCGATAATGATAATCTCAATTCTTTTTAAACCATATTTGATTTTGGACCCATGGGAGAGAGATTATATTGTACTTGTAAGCGGATTTAATATTCCATTTTGTATTTATTATGCGATTGAAGCGATAAGACTTTCAGAAATTAGTGGATTGGACCAAAAATATACTTTAAAATTCATTTTAAGAACTTGCGTTGTTTCTGCCATTTATATTGTCCATTTGGTGTTTCTAACACAAATCCTTTTCTCAGAAGTAATTTTATTAGAAAAAATAATGGTTTTTATACTATTTTTACTTGAAATTTTTCTTATAGGTATTATATTTCGTTTGGGGTTATGGAAGTTAATCCGTTCAAAACATGAATGAGGTTTCAAAAAGTAATATTAATATTTAACACGTTTTCGCCGTTCAAAAAAAGGTTAAATATTCATTTTTTGCATGGTCAGAAAAATTCATCACTCAAATTTTTAATAAATAAGGCATATCTTTAAAAATCTAATTAGCGTTTTTTCAAAAGATTAACAAATATTAAAAATAAGTGAAAAATAAAATGGTCAGTTGTGAAGAATTAAAAAAAGGAGATGTGTTTGTATGCCAAGAATGTGGATTAGAACTAACAGTCTCTAAAGCATGTGACTGTGCTGAAGAAGGAATGTGCACAGAGGAAGGATTTTCATGTTGTGGACAAGCAATGCTTAAAAAATAAATTATTTTTTTCTATTGTTTTCCATTCTTTCAATTTTTTAAAATT
>SDNL01000020.1 GCA_004524365.1 Promethearchaeota archaeon
AAGATTTCAAAATTGACAATGGGTTGCAATTTTTCACAAGGAAAATCTTCACATTCAAAGCAGAATGTAAATCCTTTGTCCGTTACACATTCGTAGGTTTTACATACGGGAAAGTCTTTAACTTGGCCGCCCTCAGCTCTACAACCCCTGCAATTATAAAAATCTACCCCAGGACACATTGGACAATAAATTCCACAAGGAGCATGCTTTTTTAATGTTTCTTTTTCTTGAATTATTTTTTTATCACCTAATATATTCCCTCCAATTATTAATCAATAATTTAGCTATAAAAAAAGTCCATTGTTAAAACTGAAATATAAATATAAAATAAGAGAATAAATTTAAAAGTTATTGGAATGTGAAGAAGAATCCGAAACGACTTCTACATTAGATTTCTTTTTAAGTTCTGTTTCCTTTAGCTTGAAACATTCACAACAATAAAATTCGATACGATCATCTTGCCATAAAGTTATTGCTTGTTCTATTTCATCGTCATTAAATTGAGAGCAATAATCCCAGAACTCCAATTCAGTTCCGCAACGCCAACAAATCCTTTGCCTAATGGAGTTCATAGAAAGGTGGTAATTCGTATAATAATTTAATATTTTTTGCCTTGGAACAAATAATTTTTTTAACAAATCGGCATACATTATCTTAAACCTATAAAAATTGTTAATTTATAACTTCTTAATGGTTATAACTTCGTTTTCTTCATCAATCTCCATATCCTGAAATACGCTTGGAACCTTTTCTTTAAGAATTTTAAGCATTTTAATAACTAATCGACGTATCTCCCATTGTGCTGCCTTTTCTCCCCGGAGTTGAATCATATGTCGTAATTCCCTAAAATTTGCGGTTAATACAAGCTCGGATTCCGTTGCATTAGGAAGTATAAAACGGGCATCTTCTTTTTTAATACCCAAATCTCTTAATTGTTTATAGTGAGTTCGGATATTTTCCATAAAATTTGTGTATAGTTCATGCGCATTTTTGTCATTTTTTATGTCATCAGGCTCTATATAATTAAAATTGGATTCATTCACATATCTCTGAGACTTTTGGGTAAATGAAGCCATTCGATGCCTAACTAACTGATGAGTGAGAGCCCGAGATACGCCAGAGATCCTGAAAGAGGCATAAGCATGCTCCAATACAGAACCATGCCCTCTTTTTACCAGCATTTTGATAAAACCTTTATAACTATTAGCGGTCTGTTTTTCATATGATTGATAAGAGGTTCTTCCCGCATTTTCAATTATTTTTTCGGCATTGGGTGTTATAGAGAGTAATTTAACCTTCATAGATGATCTTCCAATAATTGGTTTTCTTTTCTAATTTTCTATAATTCTTAATTTCATTTAAGTTTAATAGATAAAGTTTTATCCAGTTCTGACTTCTTATACATAACTTTCTTAGAAAACTATTCCATCTCAGAGTTCTCGTTATTTAAAATTGATTTTTTGCCTTTCTGACAGAATTGATTAGCATTTTATTTTTTAATTAAAATATTATTTTTTCATTAAATTATCCATCTCTCTCCTTTTATAATTATATCTTGATTTTATAAACAAAAGCGTAACAAAAAAATATTTAAAATTTTAGGTGATTAAACGATGGGTAGAACAGTTATTTCGTTCCGTCCAGCATTGGAGAAAGAGATTGAAAGCTGGAAGGATTATAGACGTGCACTTCGTCCAAATGAACAAGAAATTTTTGACAAATTAATGAATTTTGCTCGAATCCATGCGGATGCAGGGAGTATGGCGGGACGTCCTATGCTCTCAGAGGTATTATTTATTTCATTTGCGATTGAACAAGAAAAAAGGATTAGAGCATTAGAAAACAAGATTAAAGAGCTAGAAGAAACTATTGGCAAAAAGTGAATTAAAATAAAAATGGGAACACAAAAGGAGTTTAATGGATGGTTACTGGATGTATCGACCGCGAAAGGAGGAGTATATCTATGGATAAAACGATCAAAAGATCAAAGAGTTATAAAAACCTTTCAAAAATTTCATCCCGAATTTTACGCTGTCCCGAGAAATAGAATTAGTTATGATTTGAAACAAATGCGATCTTTCTTGCTTGATCATCCACAAATAAGCTCAGTACGGATTTGTAAGAAATATGTAACATTGGATGATCATCGAAAGTCAAATGTTTTTGGAATTTCAGTGAAAAGCCCTTCAGAGTTTAAAGCAACAATTGATGAAATCGAGAAATTAGATCTGTTTACACTATATAATACGGATTTACCTATTACCCAAATGTATTTTTATGTAAAAGATTTATTCCCACTTGCTTTCTGTCATTTCAAAGTAACTCCGAATCAAGATCAGAATCCATCACAATTAATTGATATTGAATTGAGGGATGATAATGAAAAATTATTTTATGATCTTCCACCTTTAACGGCAGTATGGTTAGAGATTAAGGTGCAACAGCGCGGAATTAAACCATACTTTAATGAACCATTAGCATATGCGAAGGTCAGTATCATTCAGAACGACAAGGATTGGAATGTTCCTAATGCAGATGGAAACAAAAAGAAAAAGACTATTATTATTGATAAAGCCGATGAGGTGGAAAATTTAAAAGCTATAACTCGAGTTATCGAGAAATTAAACCCCGATATCATTTTAACCCAAGGGGGAGATGAATTCCTGTTTCCATATCTTTCTACCCGAGCATCTGTCAATAATCTTTCGAATGAACTGTATTTTTCTCGCACAAAAACCCCATTAAAGTATTGTATTTTTGAATTATCCGGGGATGAAAGTCATTATATGTCCTATGGGATTATTCGACGGCGTTCAAAAACTCAAGTTTATCTCACAGGTCGCTATCACCTCGATACAACATCATATGGTAGTTTACATTTTAGCGAAGGTAACATTCCTGGTGTAATCGAAGTTGCACGACTTTCACGGGTTCCAATGCAACGATTATGTCGCATCACAATTGGTGGGGCACTTCAATCAATCCAATATTATAATGCATATAAGTTGGACCATTTAATTCCACCATTCAAAAAAAATCCCGAAAACTTTTCCACAGGGATGGATCTTATTAAAGGAGACCGAGGAGGACATATTTTTGAACCCATAATAGGAGTCTTTGATCAAGTCGTGGAATTAGACTTCTCCTCGATGTACCCTTCGATTATGGCAAACTATAATGTCTCATCTGAGACGTTAAATTGTAAATGCTGTAAAGATGATGGAACCTCACTTAAAGTACCGGGATTAGACTTTCACATCTGCTCAAAACGAGAAGGGATCATTGCTAAGTCAATTCGATTAGTATTAGAAAAGCGGTTGAAATGCAAACAATATGTAAGAGAAACAAACGATCCACGATATAAATTTACAGATATTGCATTAAAGTGGATTTTAGTAGTAAGTTTTGGGTATTTAGGATTTAGAAATGCTCGTTTTGGAAAAATCGAAGCTCATCAAACAGTTTGTGCATTCGCAAGGGAATTTTTAATGAGATCAGCTGAAATTGCTGAACAGTATGGTTGTAAAGTAATTCATGGAATTGTTGATTCTATGTGGCTACAAGATATACAAGGAAGAACTAAAAACGAGTTTGTAAAAGTAACAAAGAGAATTGCGAATAGAATTACAAGGGAAACGGATATTCCGATGAGTTGGGACGGGTTTTATAATATCATCGCGTTTCTACCTTCCCAAGCAGAACCTGACATTCCCACACTGAATCATTATTGGGGAATAAAAGATAACGGTACAATAAAGGTGCGAGGAATCGAGATGCGGCGCCGAGACGCTCCAAATATCATTAAAACGGCACAAAAGGAATTCATTAAAATATTTGAAAATTGTGTTTCAATAGAAGAATTCAAAAACAAAATCCCAAAAGCCAAGAAAAGTTTGCTTAAGTATGCTAAGAAAATACTAAATGGGACGCTTTCAAGGGAAGAACTTAGTATTCGTCAGCGAATTTCACGAAAACCCTCACAGTATAAGGTGAATTCGTACCAAGCAGTTGCAGCAAAGCAAGCAGAACGAGCAGGGCTTATTATGACACCTGGAAAAAATATTCGCTATATTATTCTTAATGCTGATGCAGAGCCCGATTTTCCCCAAACTAAAGTTATACTCACAAATTTATATCAGAAAAAGAAACATCATTATGATAAACAAAAGTATTTAGAATTACTTAAAAGAGCATTTAAAAACCTATTTCCATTTGATATGGATGACCTTGACAAATTTCTAACAAAAAACTTTACTGAATATCCCATTCAGAGTGAAATTGGTCAGTTTCTTTAATAATTAAATTAAAAATTATTATTCTTTAGATCGAATTAAAATTGATTAATTATCTGTATAGCTCTATAATCAGAATGGGAGTATTATCCTTCTTTAAGGTGTAAATCCTTGATTATCTTTAATGAAAATATATCGTAATAATTATATTTCACATGCTTTTCTGATTTGCAGAGTTTCATATTGGAGGGTTAATACAATATATCAATAAATTAATACCCTCTTTCTTTTTAAATAGAATGATTGGTTTTTGATCAATAAGATATGTCAAAAGCAGCTTCTTCGTTTTATGATTGGGAATTATCCATTCGAGGAACTGAGCGAGCAAATTCTAAAAAGAAAAATCAAGAGGATAAAAAGATTCAGAATGAAGAAAAATCTGAGAAAAACTCTCTTGGTATTTCAAAGGAAGAATTCCAGAACTATTTAAAAGAATGGAAAAAAAAGAATCTTTAAATCTATTTTTTTAATAATTAATCAATCTATTCGATTTTCTCTTTCTTTCGCTCACGAGGTAATATAATTTTAAAGGTAGAACCCTTATTTCGCCCTTTAGACTCTACTTGAATATGACCATTATGTAAATCTATAATTTTATTAGATATATAAAGTCCGAGTCCAGAACCAGAAATATCTAAGTATTCTAAACCCTCCCCATATCGCTCAATTTTTCCAAATTCTGTGAATATTTTACTTTTTTCTTTTTCCGTTAACCCTATACCGGTGTCTGAAATAATAATCTCAACCTTGAATCGAGATTTTCGAGTTTTAATCGTAATATACCCTTCTGGAGGAGTATTTTTTATAGCATTAGAAAGGAGATTCATTATAACTTCCGATATTCTAACTTTATCGACTTTTAATTGAATATTTTCATGAATATTTAATCCTATTTCTATTTCTCGTTCTTTTCGGATAGGCTCCATCTCTCTGCACACTTTTTTTATTATCTCAGATATATTACAATGGGTTTTATTGAGATTTAGCTTTTTATTTTTTATTTTTGAAACATCAAGAAGAGTATCGATTAATGTTTGCAAACGATCTTTATTCAAATCTATCATGTCTAAAAGCTCTAAAGATTCTTTATTAATAGTTTCTTCATAAATTTCCAAAATATATTCAACAGCCCCACTTATAGCCATTAATGGTGTTTTTAACTCATGAGAAACTCTTGAAATTAAATCTTTTCTCATTTGATCAATTTCTTTCAGTCGTTTGATTTCTTCTTTGATCATTTGTTCTGCTCTTTTTCGCTCAGAAATATCTCTTATAAAAATTGCAGCTTCTTCTTCGCTGTAATAGAATAATCTAGCTTCAAAGTATCTAATATGTTCTTTTATAGGTAATGAATATTCAAGAATTTGAGATTTGTGAGTATTTAGAGTTCTGTAAACAGCCTTTTGTGCCTTTTCTCCTAAAGGAGGAGGTAGAAGATTCGCCATTCGCTTATTCATAAATTCTTCTGGAGGCATATATAATCTTTCACCCGTCGCTTGATAATCTAAAACAGTAGTATCTTTAGCTACAAGAAAGAATAGATCAGGAATAGAATCAACAATTTTTCTAAATTTTTCTTCCGATTCTTTCAATTGTTTCTCAGTTTTTTTCCAATCTGTTATATCCATAAATGTAGCTAAAACCGCCGGTCTACCTTGGAAATTGATTGTATTTGAATAAACTTGTCTCCACACAATATGTCCGTCTTTATGTATAACTCGAAATGCATAATTATTTTTGACATCTTTATCACCTCGTTGCTTTTTCCGTGCTTGGGTAACTACTAATTCTCTATCAGCAGGATGGACTATATTCATTATATCCAATAAACTCCAACTTTCAATCTCTTCACGAGTATATCCTACCCCTTTTAAAAAATGTTTATTCGCATATTTAATTTCATTATCTTGAAGAATTATTATACTTATTAAATCCTGTTTCCCTAACATTTCAAATTTTTGCTCGGATTCTGCAAGTTCTCGTTGAGTCCTTTTCTTTTCGGTGATGTCAACAATTTGGATATATATCTTTTTTCCAAGTCTTGTTTCGTGAGTTTCTAAATATGTTATTTTAACAATTTTTATATTCCCTTCTTTGGTTTTAATAGAAAAATCAGAATATTTTTCCAAATTTCCACTACTTACTTTCTCTGCATTCTTGATAAGAGCTTCAAAATTGGAATTATTAAAGAAAGTTCTTATATCTTCCCCTAAAATATTTATTACTTTTAAATCGAGAATTTCACTTGATTTTTTATTTACATAAAGGACTTTGTATTTATCATTAATTATAAACACGCCCTCATTACTATTGGACCAGAGAATTTTAAAAAGATTAAAGAAAGTTAAACTTATATCATTTAATTCTTTTTCTTGCGTATTTCCCTCCATTTGGATGAGATATGATTGTTTTTTTGTAGGATCCAATTTAAATGGAGAGATTGAGATATCAGAGTATTGTATATAATTCTCTCTAAAATTTTGAAGTTCGGGGAGAGTTTTCTGATTTGCGCTAATCTTTAGCTTATACTTAACGTTTTCTCCCTGCCTTAATTTTTTTATAATATCATTAGATAGAAAAAAATTATGAAAGAGGTTAAATTTTTTTTTCTCTGATTTATTATTGATATTCCAAATTTTCAAAAAAGAATTATTCGCATGAACTAATTCTCCTTCGGAATTAAAAATGGCAGTCGGCGATGATGAACCAAATACTGTTGTATGCTGTTCTGTTTTATTCATAATTCATTTCGACTTACTTAATAAGTCTTATAATTATCTCTACCCACTAAAAGTTTTATTAAAAAAACCTATAATAAAGTATTAGATTTTATGTCTAATAATTTTTCGGAATTTCAAAATATTTCTGTAATAATCTGAAAATAAAACAGAAGTAAAGTTATAATTATGATTAATATGAAGGTTAAGGTTAAATAAAACCTCCATCTTATTGATATTCCTTTTTGTTTTTCTAAATAATAAATATAAGGTAATAAAATCGCTCCTAAAATAACCAACGAAAGAAAAAGTGCAAGTATATAGAATTCAATATCTAAAAAGTTAAAAATGATTCCCAAAACTGCGGTCCATATTGAACTTAGATATAACATCCTATATTTTAATGCCTTATTAGGATCTTCTATGGAACTTTTGTAGGAATACACGGAAAACATAATAAAAAGAGCCACTCCCGCCCCTATTAAAATCGAATTGAAAAATGCCAACTGAAGAGTGAACAGGAGTAAAAATGAAAGATAGATTCCCAATATCGCACATATAATCGCTAAAAGATATACCCAATATTCTAAAATTATTCTTTTAATTAAATTCTTAAGAGAAATAATTTGATTCTTAATATAGTTAAAAATATTCGAAATAAGAGCATTGATTTTTCTAAAATAGCTTGTAATTCTATCTAAAATAAAATTAAAGAGATTGCGTATCTTTTCCATTAAATATATAAATGGATATAAGATAAGAGCAATACTAAATGATGTAGATGTGAAAATTATAGGGAAAAAATTGAAGAATAAAGTAATTTGAAAAATTAGCAAGCTAAAAGTAATAAAAATTGAAGCCCAAGAAATAAAGGCTAACAAAGAATGATGATTTAATGTGTTGAAAAATAGAGCATAAAAAATCAATAATGTTAACAGTGAGATATTTAGATTTATTGTAATTGTAAAAAGAGGAATTATAGGTTTTATTAAAATCTCTAAAAAGAGAAAAACGTCGATAGAAATCATATTAATGATGATAAAGGTGGTATATGAAACCAATTTTTTCCAATTTCGATTGGAAATAATTCGCGTTCCAATAAATTCGTCTAACTCTGAGATAATTATAATAATTATGAATGAGAGAAGAATAAGATTAAAATCAATAAGAATATACGTTAATGTTAAGAAATAAAGAGGAATCGATACAAAATTAAGATAAATAATTATAATTAATACTTTTAATATTTTTGAAAAATAGGACTCAAAGAAGGTCCAAAATGTTAAAAGTTTAAAAAGATAAATTAATTCTGTGCTTATTAAAAAGATTAATAACGGAAATGCAGTAAAAAATAATTCTGGAATAAATGAAATATATAGATAGATTAGAAACATATTTGAAGTAATAACTAAAGAGAACCAAGAGCCAGTTGATATATATTCCGAAATAGGTCCTAAAAATTTAAAGGTGTATTTATCAAACTCAGAAAGAATAAATAATAGAGCACTAATAAGAAACATATAAAAAATGGAAATTTCGACTGGGATTAGAAAAGATGCTGCGTCTTGAATAAGAAAGATAAGAGAAATATAAAATGAAATTCCAATTAAATTTTGTCTGATATTATAATACTTCTGATAACTTTGCTCTTTTAATTCTTCCATTCGACCTTCCTTATAATTTTTCTGAAATATGACCGTTTTATATTTCAGATAAAGTCGATTAGTAATAAATAATGAACAAATAAAAACTAAAGCATACAATTTAATCAAAATAGTTAAAGGAGGAGTATAAAAAATTAATAATAATAATCCCACCGTAGAACAGAGAAAGGATAAAATAGTTAAAGCCAAATAATCTATTCTCTGACCCAAGAATTTAACATTAAATATATCAACTATAAAAAGTGGAATCAAGGGTAAGAGTAATATAAGAATTGATTCAAAGATGCCGAGATAATTAATAATAAAAAGAAAGAATACAACATCAATTTCAAGATAAATTAGATATCCCAATAAATAAAGAATATTGGTATGAGAATAATAACTTTCTTTCTTCAATAAAAGAAAATTAAAGAATAATTTATCCATCAGGATTTCTAAAAACATAACAGAACTGAATGTAAAGAAGAAAATAAATATTATATTAGTTATATCAAGTGTGATTGACAATGAAATTAGAACGGCTGAAATGGCTGAGAAAATAGGAATTATGGTATAAAAGAATCCCCCCGCGATATCTATGATGATTTCAATATGTTCAAAATTAATGAGTTTATTATTATGATGAGTATAATAGAGAATTAATAGGGAAAGAACTGAAAAGATTAACCAAAATTCAATTAATTGATAAATTATGAACACAAAACTAAGATTTGAAACAAGTAAAGAAAATAATAATGCTTCAAGGAAAAAACTCAAAATATTGATCAAGATAATATTTTTCTTATTCTTAAAAAATACTTGATAAAAGGATTTTATGTCTTTTTCAGCATTTTCAGTTATATAAGTAGATACATTAAGAAAAATCTGGTAAAGGGTTATATAAGATAATACCCAAATTAAAGCTAGGTAATTTATGAGAAAGCTAAAAAACATAAATGCTTCAAGCAAGAAAAATGAAAGAGAAACAGGATAAAGAAAAATGATTGCGGGTTTAAACTTGTAAAGAATTCTTTGGATAAATATTGTATTTATTAAAATGAAAAAGCCAACTAGAAAGAATATAAAGGATGGAATAAATAGAGAAAGAAGAATTGTAAATGAAAGCGATAAACTAAAGCCAAATGGTAACCAAATATATCTATAATCAAATCTCTTGATAATCATGTCAAAGTGATTGAATAATAGTAAAGATCCGAAAAATGTCGAGATTGCAAAACACATTGAGAATAGAGTCATATTGGGAAGGATATTAAAAGTGAAAAATACTATACTGGAAATATTTATGATAAAGATTAAAGATATTGCAAAATGAGTATATATTTTATTTACTTTTATATATTTTGAAGTAAATAGAGCACCTGAAATGATTATAAATGAGATATTCATTGAGATAATTGGATGCAAGAATATATTATATAAAATAAAAAATAATAGCAAGAATACTCCAATAAGTGTTAAGAAGTAAGAAAAGATTAATAGAATTCTCGAACTCTTTTCTTTTAGATTTGGAAAGAGAGAGAAAATGATAATAAACACGCTAATTATGATAATATTAATTGAAATTATTAGTTCTAAAAGGAAATTTAACAGATAGAGAAAATAGCTAAGGAAGCCGCAATTTAGAGCACATAATAAAAACCAAAATAGGGAAATGATTTTCCATTTTTTTAGTTTCCATAATATTGGAACGATGAGAAGAACTGATAAAAATCCAAAAAATAGATTTGAAAGAAAAAAATTATTCGAAAATAGATTCTGACTAATCCAATATGTAAGAGATAGTGATTCTGCCCAAATTATAATAATAATTTCATAAAAATACTTTTTAAGCTTTGAATAAAAAACAGGAATATAAAATAATGTGGATAGAATTAGGGTTATTATGAAAGATCCGGTTAAATCAAACATTCCTAAGAAAGAAACAGCATTGGTATAAATATCGATTCCCAAAATCAATTTATTAATTAAATAGAAATTTACTATGGGAATAATTAACCACAAATACCATCCAGTTTTCCATATTCTCCACGATATCTCCCAGAAATAAATAGAAAGAGAAATATAGAATAAGACAAAAGCTATATTTAATGAAATAATCACTAAAAGGGGATCTGTGAAGCTAAATTGAAGATAAGAGATAAAAAAGATAAAAATAAATGTAGGAATGAAAACAGTAAGGGAAAAGCAAGAAAATATAATTAATATTTTTCTTAAAGGCTCAACTACATCATTATAAAGGATAATAATCGTAAATGCGGTAAAAATAAGAGTTAATGAGAAGGTTAAAATATTGTTATAAAAGCTTAAAGCGGGAACAGTAAAAAGAAACATATAGGATATCCAACTTACGAGATTGAAAACGAAAATTACAAGACAAGGCTTAAGAAATAGTTTATATTTATAATCCCCACGGGTATAATAATCTATTCCGAAAAACATTAAAAATAGAAAGATTGAAATGGTAATGGCATAAATGAGAAGAATATTGGTAAAACTCATTAAAAAGATAAACGTTAATAGGGAAAATGTGGAATAAAAAGTAAATTTCTCCTGTAAGTTCTTTTCTCTCAAATTAAAAATGATAGAAAAACCTAAAACCGCAACAAAATTAACTAAATATAAAATTATATTTAATCCGAAAGGTAGTTTTATTATTAATTGAAGGATGTCCAATTTTTCAAAAAATAAATACATTTTTATGAATCCTATGATACTTAAAATGGAATATAATATCCATCTAATAGCTAGTTTTCTAGGTCTTTGAATGACAAAAATAATATCTAAGATTATAATAAATGGAATAGTAAGAATTGGCTCAATATATAAAATACAAAAGTAAATCGAAAGTATCCTTAGAAATGTTAAATAAAATCTCTTAAAAAAATCATATTCTTCGGTAAATAACTCAATATTTTGATATAAATCTACTCCAATTAGTATAATAGAAAATATAAAGATAGATATAGGATAGATCAAACTAACCGCTCCTAAAAGATAAATAGCCCAATATAATTCGATAAAAATAACTATACTCACAAGAACTACTAAAATTATTGATATTTGATTCAATTTCCTCTGAATAGATCCCTTTATTTCGATATTTTTAAAAATTCTAAACATTAGAGGATTTAATAAACTCCAAAATAAAATAAAAAAGAGAATAAAGTTAAAAATCTCTAAAATATTAGGTAAGAAGGCCAGAATATTAAAATAAACTACATTAAACGCTAGAATAAAGGATATCGAACTTATTATTCCATAGAATGTAATAAATACGAAATAGGAGAGAAAAGTATCAATAATATAACTTAAAGATTCTCTTCCAAGATCTTCACTAAAATAAGTTTTCAAGTTTCGGATAAGAATAATGTTATAGAGATGGATGAAAAAGAAGATTAAGATTAAGAGGGGAATAATAAAAAGATTCCAAGCTAGAATATCAGGTTTTATAAGAAATAATATCGTTATTTCCTCATAAATCGCATATGTAATAAAAATTGAAATGAGAGACCAGTTTATTATTAATTCTAAATTTACAAAGGAATGCAAAAATTTAGGAATCATTATCTTATCAGCCAAATAAGTTATTGTTTTTCCTAATAAAAATAAAATAAGCAAGGTGGAAATGAAAATATAGAGAAAAGAGACTTCAAAACCTAATTTAATTAATTCTAATCCAAAAACAGAGGGAATACTTAAAATACATCCTCCTAAGAAAAGAGTATTAAGCAAAATTAAAAATTCTATAAGCTTTTTGTTAAATAATCCCTTTTTCTGAGAAAAGAGTAGGGGAAGATAAAAAAATCCAGAAGTCAATATTAAGGGAATTAAAAGTCCCATAAGTAATCCCGGTATGAATATAATTGAATAATAGAAGATAGTTGTTCCCATTAGTATTATAACAATTAAAACCTCTGATTGGAGTAAACGCGTCAATAATTGAGAAGTTGGGTTAATCTTTCTGATAATTAAATAATATATTATTATTTCAAAAAATAAAATTAATAGACTAAAATTTAAAGTAGTAATGAAATTAACTTCAAAGCCTAAAGTTAGAAGATCAAATGCGACAATATAGGGAATACTGAAGAGAAGGGAAGATAAAAATATATTATTGATCCATAAGGCAATTCTAATTGCTTTTTGAATTACATGTTTTGCTCTTAAATAAATCAATAATATATTCAAAAGAGAAGTGAATGAAATAAGAGGTAAATGAATAAAATAAGAAGATTCCTTTGAAATCAAGAAGAAAAGATGAGCAACAATAATTGATAAATAGAATAAGAATAGAGAATTAATAACTAATCGAGCTTTATTTGAGGTAAATGATTCGCTAATAGATGATAGATTCAAAATCAGGGTAAATGTTAATAAGGAAAGAAAAAATATGGTAAAATAATCAAGTATCGGTATGAGTGAAGTAAGTAGAAAAATAATTGATGCGGAGGAAAAAGAAATTACGTATGCATTTAGGTTTATTATAATTTTACAGCTCTTTGAGCTGATTTTCCCTAATTTTAATCCAAATCTAAATTGATATTGTAAAGTAAAACATAACAAGATTATATCTGCGAATAATGCCATAAGAAAGATGTGAAGTCCGAATATAATAGAAAATGTGTTGAGATATGACAGATAAAGAATTAATGTAAAAATTAGGGGAATTAAAATCCAAATAAAATAGAAATAATATTCAAATGCATTTTCTATGATCTCAAATCTTGAATTAAGTTCAATAAAACTAGATAAAAGAATTAGGAATAGGATGATTGAAAAAATGAGTATGATAAATAAATTTGTAGAAGTAATGAAAGCAGATAATAAAAATTCATCTATTAAAAATATGATAAATAAATCAATGATAGCAAAATTCATCAAGATAATTTTAGCAAATAGTTTTTTTGCAGATTCCTTAAAAAAACGATTATATAACCGATAAAACGATAATAAGAGTGAAAGAAAAAAGATTAATAACCCTATATAAATATTAAATAGTAGATTGCCTTGGATTAATAAGAATGGATATATAGAATAGGCAATTAGGAAAAAAAGAACTACAGAAATGAGGTTTTGAATAAGGATTACCTTTTCTTTGGTAAAAACATTATAATATTTGAAAATCTCTAAAGAAAAATAAAATAAAATAAGGAAGGTCATAATTTGAAAGTTAAGAGTAAAAAAACTTAAGAATATAGGAATGATTCTGAAAGAAATCAGGCCAAAAATAACAGATGCTAGCGTTAAGTATAAAAAGCGGATAAATGATTTACCAATATAGTTATTTTTTTGTTCTAGATAACTGATACAAAATAGCCCAACAATTGAAACAACACCAAAAATAGTAATCATTAAATCTTGTAGAAGAAAGATAAGAAGAAAAATAAGTGAGTAGATAATTATTGAAAATATTCCATTACTCTTTTTATACTTTATCTCCTTTACATTAAATTCCTTCGCATAATATAATACTGAGATAATCCTTAATTTTAAATATGAGAAAAATAGGATAATATTTAATGTAATTATTATTAACATTACTTTAATTATATTTAGTTGAATTAATATTGAGTAAATATTAGATATCATGAAAATTAGACAAAAAATAACGCTTTCAAATGACATAAGAAAAGTCTTTTTATAATTCAATAATTTTTTTTCTACTATATCTTTTTCAAGGTTTTCTTGCGTGAAATAAGATCTTTGGCTTCTTGTATTGAATATAGAATAGAAGTATAAGGAAACATAAATTACAAAAAGAATTACGACTGAAATAGAAGCAAAAGGAAGACTTAATAAAAGAGAGACGGAACTAATAAAATATGTAAGAAGAATGACTAAATTATGCGATTTTTTTAATTTTAAAGCTTTATAATGTTTCTTTTCACTGTGTTTATCTTGCAATTGTTTCGCTTCAAGCTCCTTTCTTCTAATTTTGTTACCGCAATTTGGACAAAAATAGTGATCGCCTTTAATTAATTCTCCGCATTTTGAACAATATCTAACCTTTGGTGTTTCAAAGGATTCTTCTTCCAGGCGATGGCTAAAAAACTCTTTAGTTTCAAGATCAAACCCTTCTATGGGTTTCGAGCGGATATAAAAAAATATATTCAAACTGATTATCGTATAATAAAGAAGGGGAAAAAGTTGAAAGTATAAATCGTTCGAATTTATAATTAATGGAATAAGAGACACCCCCAATGAGAAGATGGGAATAAGAAAGGAGATATTAATTCTACTCAGCAAATTATTGCGATGATTCTTAAAAAAAGGATTGTTTCTGTATTTATCATAAATTTTATAGAAAAAAATCTGACAAAAAATTAAAAAGATTATAGAAAGGAATATACTAAAAAGATAATCTTGAGAGAGGTATGAAGCAACAAGATAACAAATTAGAAGTGCGATTGAAGGAATGATAAGTAAGTAAAGAGAAAACCACCAAATCTTCCATAATAAATCTGTAATACGTTTTAATTTTTCATCGGATTTCGTTTCCATTATTTATCATCTATATAAAGTATTATACTGAATAAATACAATAGAAAATCAATAATAATTATATAAAAAAGAAAAGTAGTCCAGTATTAAAAAAATCTTCTTTGTTAAGTATCCTTATAAATATCCCACAAGAAAAAAGAAAGTATTAATTAAATTCTGGTAGGTATTTTTCTTGTTTTTTTGTCATTTCTGAGAAAATTTTTTCTGCCATTTCGAAACTTCCGACATTAGGATCAACTGCCAGAGCCGCAAGAGCATATTTTTTAGATTTTCTAAGTACTGCTTCTACGCATAAATCTTGAATTGTTGCCTCGATCCGTAGGAGGGCAGCAACATTTTTTGGAATTTTTCCCAATTTTACGCCTCGAACACCCTGTTTATCTACTCTAACTGGTCCTTCAATAACTAAATCTTGTGGTAAATTTTCAATGATTCCATCATTAGAAATATTCACGGAGGATTCATATGAATTTTCGTCCTTAAGTATTGCTTCGATAATTGGAATGGCTCTCTCACCAGAAGGCATCTTATAAAGCATACCTTTCTTCGGATATCTTCCTTTTTTAAGCCGTTTATGATATCGAAGTACTCTTTTATAGATTCCTTGATTATAATCATCTGTTCTGTTTATCCAATTTATCATATCTTGAGTTTCTGTAAATTCCTCCCCAAATTGAAGATATTCTCCTAAATGATTATCCCCAGGATGTGGAAAATAGCCAAAACGTTCATAAACTTCAAAAGTTAAAGTAGAAAATTCAAAAGCATCTTCATGCTCTTTAAAATAATCCATAGCTTTTTCATCAAATTCATCCATAATATTTTTATCATGTTTTATATCTTTTAAATCCAGAAGGAATCCAAAATGATTCAACCCAGCAACCGTCATTCGGATATCACCTCGCTCCATCTCGAACATACGAGGGATATCATTTTCTAGGAATTGAATTTGATGACATAAACCTATAAAATCAATATCGACTGCTCTTTTAATTGCCAAGCATACACGGGACATAGGATTTGAAAAATTAATAAAGAAGGCATTAGGACAAATTTTTTCAACATCTTTGACAATTTCAATAATCGGAGGGATAATTCTAAAAGCATGAAAAGTTCCTCCAGGCCCCCCACACTCACCTAAGATTTGAGTTGAACCATATTTGCGGGGAATTTCGTAATCTTGCCACCATAATTCCATACGATTTCCCACTTCAATCGAATTAATTATAAAATCTGCATCTTGTAGTGCTTTTTTCCTATCCGTGGTTCTTTCAAGCTCAAACCAATTTCCAGCCATATCATTTTCCTTTTCCAATAGTTCATAGATGATCTCTAGTTTATCTTTATCTATATCATGTAGTACTACGGTTGAGCCTTTCAACAATTCACTCTGATATAAATCTGAAAACATTGAAGGTCCAAATGAAGTACTCCCCGCCCCAATCAATACTATTTTTTGCTTCATTTCTTAAATTTCTTTTCTTTTTCTTATATTGATTAGTTCATATATTCGAACATATTTTAAATTAATTGTCTATATGATTATTTGAATATTGGCTCGAATGTTTCCTTTCGATAAAACTTAAATAGAATAAAGGTATTATTAATAGTAATTATATGATCTCAAATACTACCACTTATAATAGATCTGTTTTATTAGTAGATGTATTAGCAGAGGTAGTATTATTATTATTATAAGCAAGAGAGCATCTCCGACTGACCTTTTTCTGATGATTAATTTTTTCGGGTTGTTCTCTTGGTTGAGAAATAACAATTTAATTTAAAAAAGGGTCGTCTACGATGCTTCTCCTTGTTATGAGATAAAATAAATTAAAAATATCAAATAGGAGGTAAAATATGACGATTGAGCAAGAAAGTATTATTAGATTTCATAAAAAGAACGGAGAGGATTTGGAGAATAGCTTTGCTAATCTTTTAGATTATACACGTTATGCTATCCCTGGTGAAATCTATATAGATGAAAAAATAGCGTGGTAATAAAATAAAAAATTTTTTTAAAGATAATTGTAAATATTTCTTTTATTTATTTTCCTTTTTGTTGTTATCTATTCATAACATTGATTCGATTCTTTCTAGTGCTTCTTTAATTCTCTCAACTGGTTGGGTCAATGCAAATCTTACAAATCCCTCGCCGTATTCTCCGAAGCCAGATCCAGGGGTAGGAATCACTCCAATATTTATTAATTTCTCAACGAATTTCGCGCTAGATAATTCGCTATATTGTTCAGGGACTAAAGTCCAAACGTAAAATGTAGCATGAGGTTTATCTGTGGTCCATCCCAAATCATTCAATCCCTTCACTAAGACATCACGCCGTTCTTGATATATATCCATATTTTTTTGAATAATATCTGGTTTTTTCTCAGATTTATATTCACTTAGTCCCTTGATGACACCTTTTTGAATAAATTTTGGTCCACCAGAATCGATTTGAGATTTAATTTTGCGAAGTCCCTTCACAATATATGAATTTCCAGCAATCCATCCACATCTAAATCCCGTCATATTAAACATTTTTGAGGCACTATTAATTTCTACATGTTCTTTGCTAATTTGAAGGATACTTGGCGCAATATAATCGTTAAAAGTAAATTCAGAATATGGATTATCGTATACAATAAAAAAATTATAATCCTCTGCATAATCTACTGCCTTCTTAAGGTAATCTCGGGGTGCAATAGCACCAGTTGGATTATTTGGGTAATTTAAATACATCATTTTAGCTTTCCTTAGAATATCACTCTCTATGGACTCCAAATCAGGAAGAAAATTATGTTCTTTTTTAAGAGGCATAAGAAAAGGTTTCCCGTCGCACAATTTGGTAGCTCCATTCGCATATACTGGATAACCGGGATTAGGGCATAGGACCACATCTCCTGGATTGATAAAGGCGCGAGCAATGTTTGCAACGCCTTCTTTACCCCCCATTACATGGGATACTTCTGTCTCATAATCCAACTCCACACCATAACGGACTTTATTCCATTTGGCAACAGCCTTTCTATAATCTTCTTCACCCATACTTGTTGGATAGTTTTGATTTTCTGGGACTTTAACTTGCTTAATTATCTCATTAACGATCAAATCGGGAGTGGTTAGGTCGGGATCTCCAATTCCTAACTTAATTAAATCAACTCCCGCTTTCTTCTTTTCGGCAATTAACTCCTCTATATGAGCGAAGATATATTTAGGTAATCTTCCAACCCTGTTTGCATATTCAATCTTAATATTTAAACACCAAAAATAAAATAGTTAAAGAATTGTAATAATTTAAAGAAGTTTAAAGATTTATAATTTATGATAACGAAACATAAATATATTCTAAGTAATGATTACAAGAATCACATTTAAGTAATAAAAAAAATAAGAGACAAAATTTAATTGAATTTTAACTTTGGTTAGAAATCTATTCTAATTCGTATTCTTCTGGATCCATAAACAAAAATGGGATGATTCCAAGGTTAGAAATCAACGCCATAAAGACAAACAAAACCGAGAAGATTAGAAAATATTCTAAGCCTTCTAAAACCCCTAGAATTAGGGTTGTCATTAACAGCCCGATAACGGTACCTATATTCGCAAAAGAATTACATGTTGCGTAATATGTACTGTCCACTTCCGGATATTGAGCAGATATTTGACCGACTATCGCGGAGAATCCTGAGTTTCTCCAACCATTAGTAGAACCTACGAGAAGAGCAAATATAAGTAATACCCACCACGGAGATGGAATAATAAATAGTAATAGAGACACAGTTGTAATTATCATTGAGGAATAGAATGCTAATTTACGTGAAACGAAATCTGCTATATATCCCCCAATAATGGCTCCAATAACCACCCCAATACCAATTATAAATGCAATAAAGGCATTCGCACCATATATAATTAAATTCTCGCTTTCTTCTATAGCTCCAGTGTCAATTACGCCCCCTGTGAATGTCAAATAATTCGTTTGAAAGAGGATAAATAGTGAGACAAACAAGAAGATCACGCCATCCACGAAGGCATTAAAGAGTGCGAAGGAGAACACTGTCCAATTTTTTCTCTTTCCAAATACCGTTTTTAAATTATCTAAAATTTTAACATTTTCGATAACGAGAATCTCCTTTACCAAGAATATAAAGAAGGAAGTGGCAATTACAGCAATCCCATAGCCAAAAAATACCCATTCAATAGGCATTTCTAGTATAATAAAGATCGCAACGATTAAAGGACCGCCAGCAATAATTCCAACTGATCTAAAAGCCCAACATATCCCTTGAACCCTTCCTAGCTGCTCCTTGGGGCAGTTATCTAAAATAAGTCCATCAACAGCCGTATCAGCAATAGCCATTCCCAAATAAATCAGAAGTCCACCAATGGTAAATAGCATAAGAGCATTATCTTTTGATACAATAAAAGGGATCAGAACCCAAATAATGCCGGCTAAAAAGGAAGAGCCTATTATCCACGGTTTTCTTCTGCCAAATTTCCCCAGAGAAAACTTATCAGAAAGCATTCCATAGAGAAATTTCACAATAAATGGTAACAAGACAATCGTACCTAATGTACCAATATCTGAGCCTCCTACAGCACCCATTTGAATAACCAAATAGATCGGAACAACCGTGGTAAATAGTGATTGACTAATACCTTGAATGAGATAGGTAATAGAAAAGACGCCAGTATAAAGAGGTTTAAATGGTTTTTTTTCCATAATTTAACTCAAATTTTTAATTTTTAATATTAATATTCTAAGAATATTTGGATCTATTTATATTTAAACTTCAATTTAAATGATATATATTAAATCATTTCCATATAATCAAATACAATCCAAATACCTAATATCAATTAATAATGGAATATCGTAGAAAAAGATTTATATAACTTTTTTATATTTTATGAGCTAAAACTTTAAATAGTTCACATAATAGTTCATTTTGAATATTTATTAAAAATTTATTTAAGATTTCGATGATTATTTAGTATTAGGAACAGTCATTTTTTGTAGTATCATATTACTAATACATATAGAAAGATAAAGAAATATATAGAAAAATATAGAATTAATTGTATATGAGATGAATTATGGGAAGAAGAACTCGCCGTAGACATGTTAAACAACCACCTGATAATTTTTATTTTAATGACA
>SDNL01000128.1 GCA_004524365.1 Promethearchaeota archaeon
GACAATTCACGCGTTACTCTCGTTCCGCATTTGGCACAGGTTTGCGTGGTATAGGATTCATCAATTCTTATTACTCTTTTACCCATTTTTCGCGCCTTATAGGTTAAGAATTGGACAAACCTTCCCAATGAACCTGTCCTACCTAAAGGGAAGGAACTTCTTTACACAATTCTGTTAAAATAAGTAAAAAATAAAATAATAAGATAGAGACAACTAAGCAAAGTAATTTAAGGCTTGTAAATCAGGATCTTGCCTAGCATTCTGCTCCAAATTAGGGTTAATATCAATTGCTTGTTGAAGATGTTTTTTTGCTAATTCTTTTTTACCGTTTAAAGTCATATAACAAGCTAGATTATAATGACTTGCGGCTAAGAAATATGCTTCTTGTTTCTCTTCAGCCAATTCTAATGTATGTTTAGCCCCGTTAATCGCTCCTTCCAAATCTCCTTTCCGTTTTAGCATCTCAGATCGGGAAAACCACCCTATTATACTATCGGGATTAATTTCGAAAATTTTGTTATAACAATCTTCTGCTTTTGAAAATTCATCTATTTTTCGATAACAATTTGCAAGATTATTCAGGATCCTGATATTATCGGGTTCGATTTTTAAAGCCTTTTCATAAGATTGAATTGCCTTTCTAATATAATTAATAGATTCGTAGGCATAAGCTAAGTCAAACCATAATTCTGAATAAGAATCATCCAATTTGGCTGCTTTTTCAAGCTTTTCTATTGCCTTTTCCCATATCTGCTCTTCAACAAGTGCATGTCCTTGGGCAAAAAGGCTATCAAATTCATCCATATTGAAGAATCAAATCAATTGTTTCTTTAATGAATACAATATTAATTAACCTATTTAAATCATTTGTAAGTAGAGAAGAGAATGAATTTCATATTATTCAAATAACATCAAAATAACATCTGTATATAACACTATTTAAAATAAGAAGAAAAGTATGGATTAGTTGAGGTAATATTAAAAAAATGGTTGGTTTATTTGGAAATAAAAATCAAGATAAATCGGAAGAGATCTTAGATTCCCCCGAGAAAACATTAGGTTTTTCTCGCGAAAGTATTAAGCAATATCAGAGCTTTCTTATTCAAAAGTTTGATTTGACTTCGCTCTCGGAAATCAAGGATGTTAAAACAAAATTAATGGACCGTAAGATACTTATTTTAAATGTAAAAGAATTATTAAAAAAAAAAGAATTTCAAGTTTTAGAGCTTAAAGCAGCTATTGATGAGCTTAAATCATTCTTGAGTAAAAATGGGGGCTCAATGGGAAGAATAGGTGAACATATACTTATATTAACTCCCAACCAACATGTGAGGATTTCTAATTAATATCAAGAAAAATATATTAGTTTAATATTTCGCCTTAATCTTGCCCCTGCTTAAAGTATCATACTTTTCTTGAAATTAACTTTTTATTATCAAAAATGTTTTCATACCAAATGATAATATATATAAAAAAGAATTTTTATTATTGTATTAAAGTATTTATGGGGATAAATTTAGAAAATGAATGTTAATGAGATACACGAAGTTGGAATAATTGCAGGGGGTATCCCATTAGTTAGTAGAAGATATACTGAATCTGAGAGGGATAGGAACCAAAATGAGAAAGAACAAGAGCAACAAAATATTTTTAAAAGTGCTTATATTTCAAGTATTTTAGCCTTTGCAGAAAAGCTCAGCGACCAAGTAGAATATTTCGAGATGAAAAAAAAACATATAACTTTTAAAAAAGATCAGATAAACAGTGAAGATGTTTACGCATATATCATTTTAGAGAATGAAAAAAATTTTGGAAAGATTTTTGAAAAAGCTATAAAGCCCTTATTAGAGGAAATAATAATCAGATTCAGACAAAAATACGGAAAACTAAAATCATTTACGGATGTGTCTCAATTTGAAGAATTCAAGTCCTTTTTTGATGAAAAAGTAGAAGAACTAACTAAATCCCGATTTCAATCGTTTAAAGATAAAATATTTTAATTAATTTTTATCCCAGTAATTAAGAATTTTGATTTCAAGGTTATTAATAGCCAACCTTGGATAATATGAATTTCCAATGAATAAAAATATGTAAAAGCCCATAAAGTTCTATTTTTCTAATAAAAAAAGGACATAATATAATGCGTGTACATGAAATTGGTATAGTTAAAGAAGGAATTCCACTTCTCTCTCAAAAATACTCTAAATCTGGAGATAAGAATTTTGACAGCCTCTCCAAGAGTGCTCTAATTTCAAGTTTGTTACAGTATGCAGAAAGTGTTATGTCACCAGTCGAATATTTTGAAAGTAATAAATATTCTATGATTTTTAAAAAAGGGAAGATGAAAACCCCCCATACATCGAAACCATCTAAAATCTTTTCTTATGTTATTCTTGATCGCAGAAAAGAGATTTCTGAAAAAAATAAAAAGAGAATTATTGATTTATGTACAAACATATTAGATGAATTTATTAAACGTTATGATGGCATGGATACGTCTGAAGTTAGTAAGTTTGAGAAATTTAAACCATTTATTGATGATACTTTAGGAGATTTAACCAAATCGCTTGATGATAAATTTTCCTCGTTATTTTTTTAACAGCTAAATCTTCAAGGAAGACGTTTTATCTTATAAACTAAATATTTCAATCATATATTTAGAGTCATGAATATTTAAAAAAAGTTAAAGTTAAAAAAGGAAAAATCATATTATTAAAATTCATCGAGTGCCGTATTCAATTTATTAGATCCATTGATGTTAGGTTTCCTTTCTTTTCCTTAGAATTTCAATAAAGCTTTCAATCCTGTTCGATACTTGAATCTCATTAAACTTACGAGGATCATTCTGATCTGCGTCAATGATGAGACACGGAATATCATAGTCGTCTTGTAAATGGCGCTTAAGATCATATATAGTTGCGGTATTTGGTCTACATGATACATTATTATGCAATATCCATCCATCAATTTTCCAATCCTCAGTAGTTTTTTTGAACCATTTAACGCGCGTTTCAAGGTCAAAAATATACCAAAAACTCAACATAAGGGAACTCATAGCTTCGATAGGATCCTTTAATAAGCGTTCCTTGCTTATTTCTTCGAATGGGTTAGAAAAGAATTTGGCAAATGCAAATGTATATGGTTCGTAAACGATGATTGCATTAAATTTTTCCAACATAGCAAAATATTTAAGATTATACCAAAAAGGAATACCTTCGAATCCCAACCTGAATTCTTCATTGGGAAGAGCTCCAATTCCTGCATCTACTCTTCCCTTTGCTTCTCTATACATTCGTTTATATAATTTTATGGGAGGCTTTAATCCCGGCATTGTAAATAATGGAAAAAGTCCACCAAATGTATCTTTCGTAGAAATCGGGGAGGGTATATTCTTTCTAAGCTCATAAATATCTCTCCATACTTCACTTAACTTGTATGAATTTTCTGCGACTTTACGCGCATGTTCCATATCTAATTCATTCCCCGTATGTTCTTGAATGAAATCCATTAGACCCCAGAGCTGTTCTTCCACATATTTCTTATAATATTGATATTGTCTTTGATTTACATTGCTAACGATATGGGGGACATCAATTAGATAGACTGGAACATTCATCCGTTCACCTTGTGTCTGAAACCAATCAACATGAGTATCGCAAATGACATCAGTCGCCATCATGAAGGTAGGTTTTCTGATTCCCCCCTTAAAAGTATTAATTCCTTTAGAGACTGCCCCTATGTTTGTTTTAAAATATGAACATAAATCATAAGAGAACCCTTGTGTTTCGGCAAGTTCAATTAAATCCTTTGAAATATGTTGAGCAGCTGACATCGTGGCAGAATTTTCTGGCAACATTGGTTGAACTTTCATTGCATAAAGAAGTTCTACAGGTGAGCCCGAAGTCGCCCAAGCGGTAGGGTTTCCATCTCGATAAGCTTGTTCAATAGCTAAATAATGGCGACCCATAATATTTTTCAATGATTTTGTAGCATCAAGCATTTTTGATTTTTTTCGCTGCGTTTTTTCTCTTTCCTGACTATTTGACATGTTTTCTCTCCTCTCTATTATATTATTTCATAAAAAGCATCAAAACGAGTTGATAACTGTTTATATGCTTCAGTATTATATTCCTTTTCTAAAAATAGATATGGTACTCCTTTTTCTTTTAATTTTTTGTTCATAAAAGGATGATCGTACAAAATGGATTCACAAAACTTTTCGGCTAGATTTATAACTCCCTTTACTTCATATGTATCGATTAATTGCTCAATAAAGTTATATCTTTGATGAGAGGGAACCTTTGCGGAATAAATCGGCTTTTTAAAATGATAATTAGCAATTGATTCTAATGGATCTGCTCCTTCATCAGCTTGTTCCCAGAAATAATGAGTTCCTATACATAAATCATCAATAACAATATGAAATCCTGCATTCTCCAAATTCATAATAAAATCAGTATCATCTAATCCCGAACCTGTTAGTAGGATATTTTTTAATTCATTCTCTTTGATTGAGGGCCTTGATTTAACATCCTTCAATTTCTCTTCTAATATGTTTAAAGCCTCTTGTTTGTCTATAGTTTGCACTTTTTTAATAAGCTCATGAAGTTCTGAGTATTTTATTTTCATTTTTGTGCGAAACTCGGAAATCTCCTTCAGCAAAGCACGGATCTTATTCATCAATTGAATATTCTCTCTAATTTTTTCATCGGTAATTTTGACATTATAATGTTCCTCTATTTGTCTAATTAATTCTTTCATATCTTGAATGAAGAATTTTTTTGCAGCAGCATTCCTCTTTAATGGAGAATTAAGAAAATACATAAACTCCATATCTACACTATCCAGCCAAATATCAAATTGCCTATTCATACAATCGCATCCGTGAGTAGAAACTATTCCCATGATATCATCTGGGAGACCTTGAAGACCTTGCTCTAAGATATTCCTTGCCCAGACGCAATGAGTTGGAGGTAAATGTTCATCTGCTTTTAGCGGTGATAATGATGAATCTCCAAATAATCTATATGGTATAAAACCCCCCGAGAGTATGAGCTCTTCTGGAGTTTCTACGCAAGAATCTATAATTCCAATTTTTTTCATTTATCTTTTCTCGATTCTTTTTATTTTAGGTAAAAAACTTAATGTTGAATAATATTTTATAGTATTTAAAATATTGAAATCTTTCTATAGAGCTCCTTAAGAAAGAGAACTAAATCCCAAAATATTTAAATTTTCTAACATATTTGATATTAAACTGATTCAAATTTATTTTTTTACGTTTTAAATATTTAATATTAGGTTATAAAATTGACTATCTCGAGGACACTTA
>SDNL01000129.1 GCA_004524365.1 Promethearchaeota archaeon
TAAAAAAGAAGAATTAGTGAATAACCAGCTAAAAGCAAATATAGTTGAGCAGAAACACATTTATCATTCCCTTCCATACTATCAAAAAGAAAATATTACAATGACGGCCTATTCACCCTTAGGACATAAGGGTCTTACTGATATTGAAGGTTCAATTAACTCCAAACTTGAAAAGATTGCAGAAAAACATAATGCAACCATTCAGCAAATCGCAATTGCTTGGTTAATAAATCATAAAAATATAATAACGATACCCAAAGCATTTCAAGAAAAGCATGTTAAAGAAAATGCTGAAGCAGCTTCAATTTTATTAAGCAAGAAGGAGATTCGAATATTTTACGAGAAAATGTTAAATTTAAATCTAAGGAATGAGCTAAAAGATTCTGGTGAAATAAATTATACCAAATAGTATATTAACTTATTTTTAAAAGAATTTAAATAATTAAAGATTCTAAGAATTCTTATTCTTTGGAATTTTTTCTATTAAAACGATCTCTTCTTTTTTGAATTCTTTTTTGTCTTATTAAAATGTCTTCAATAGCTCTTATTTCTGCTCTGGTTTTTACTTCTGTATCTTTTTTTATTCTCTCAAAAATTTGTTTTTCATTCATTCCAAGATTATATAAATCAATAATTGTTTCAACTACATCTTTATTGTAAAAAACATAACGATTATTTAAATTTGAGATCAACCAATCCTTTTTATGATTCTTTTTTGATAAATCTGCCATCTTTTCTTGGATTTCCTCAACAGTACGCTTAAATTTTTTAGCGATTATTTTATCATACACAACTCTATTTTTTTTCATATAATTGACTAATCTTGATTTGAAAGAAAGAGACGGGAAATGCAAGGCAAAAATAATAACTATAAATATAAAACCTAACCAGATAGCTAATATTCTATCGAGAAAAAAAATTATAAAAACCACAATTATGAGTAAATAATATAAATAATGTTTTTTTGTAGATTTAAAATGAACTTTCATACATTCAACATATTATTAACATAAATATATTTTTAACCTTATAATCTTATTTTAAATGATTAGTAGGAAAGATATTAATAAAACGAACTAATATAAGACTTGATTTGAATTAATGAAAAGAAATTACATTTTTTTAGAAAAGTTCTTATCTCTATCATCTTCTTTATAGATAGCTTCTAATTTGTTGATAGCAGTTTCAATCATCTCAAACTTGGTTAAATATTTCTCCAATAAAGCAGAAAAATTATTGATATTAATATCATTATTTTCATATAATGTTTTTAATTCCTTAATCATTCGACCAATTGCGGCTTTTTTGTTATTCAGTTTTTCTATTTTATTTAATCTTAGATCTGTTTCTCTTTTAAAATCTTGATAATTTTTATACCTCTTAAATTCCAGAATCTTTGTTGGATATTTTGTTAAGAATTCTATTGTACGGGGGATCATATAGGCTATGTTTTCAGGGATAATAATTATTGGTTCTGGATCTTGAATAGTAAAAGCGATATCTTTATCAATTATTTCAACATCATTTTCCAGAATATTTTCGTTCACTATTGATAAATTTATTTGTAAATTTTGTCTTTCTTCATCGGTTAAGTTTTCTATATTATCTAAAATATCTTCCCAAATCTCTTCTGCTTGGTAAAAATAATAATTAGCTTTCTCTTGAAGTTTTCTCTTCCTTTCTTGATTTCTATATGAATCCAATACTGATATTCCTCTTGATTTTAAAAAACACGCTTTTCCCATATCATAATTATATTGTGCTCTAATTTTTTGATATTTTTTAGGACGATATTCTTTCAGATGTAATAGTCTTTGTGATAATGTGCTAAGTCCAGAATATAATTTTGATGAATAAAAAAAGTTTCTTTTATTTTCTTCTCGCATAGCGACTTTGCTTTGAGCTATTAATCTAGCTTCTTCTGATTTAAATTCAAGTTCTTCAGGATTTAAAGAAGATCCGAGATATTCTTGACGAGTACATGCTCTACTAAAATATGATGCTGTTTTATATGCTCTACTACACTCCACCATCGCAATAATGGAATTATTTAAATCGTTTGCGTTTTCAAATTTTTTAGAAAATTTATTATACAAATTTGCTAGAACCCATAAAGCACGAGAACATTCAAACATGATATCCCAAATTTCAATTTCTTTCTGTTCGATAGGATCATAAAATTTGGGTGTTAATTCTAATTCCTTGAGAATTTTTATTTGGCTGTGGGTTTTATAATTTACGTTTAATAATTTAATATATTTGATAAATTGTTTAAGCTCCTCCATAGTACAATTTAATTCTATTCTTTCTAGCTCCACTTCTAAGTCCTTAATTTTATGATGATAAAAACGTATTTTTTGCATATATTCTAAAGGAAACCACGGTTCTGGTAAATTTTGGATTTTTTTATGATTTCTATATTCTTCCGGTATCTTTATAGTTTTATAGGTGTTTTGAGATTTAGATTTTGATATAACACTATTGATTATATATTGTTCTTCATTTTGACTTAAAGTTCTTGTCAAACTTTTTGCTGTTTTAATATATTTCTCAGCAGATTTCCGAGGAATTCCTTTAATTTTTGACAAATCATCTATATTAATCTGAGCTAATTCCTTAATAGAATGAATGCCCGCATTTCTCAAATTTTCAGCAGTGGCTTTACTTATACCTTTTATATCTTCTAATCTTTGAATCATTTACAGACTGAATGAAATTGGATCACATTAAGTAAATTTTATTAAAACTTTGTATTTAAAATTAATTGATCTCATAAGCATTGAGTTTTAATAATAGTGTGAGTTACGGAAAGGAGATTTAAAAATGGATAAAAGAATAACTTTCCCTCTCATATTAACCAATTTAGGAATCTTAATAATAATAATAAAAATAGGATTTTTAAAGAATAAAAAGAATAGAAGAAAGTTATTAATAAACCAGTGATCGAGGTTAATCATAAGTTTTAGATCAAGGTCGATCACCCAGCAAACGTAAAAGTATATCAATAATTATTGCATTCAACTGGCGAAATAATTATTAATTAATTCGGGAATTGGGGATTTCTGGAACATGACGTTCATGTGCTAATATGTGATCAAACTCACAACCTTGCCAGGTCGTTTTAATTTCAAAATCTACATATTTTTCTGGATGCTGTTGTCCATCTGGATCAGAAGTACTATCTAAACATACAGAATTGTCACAGGATGTATCAAATGTGACATTCCATAATTCAACACAACATTCATCAGATTCGCAATCCCATCCGAGATAATTCCAATCTAATGACCAGCCAACCCATTGACCGGTGCATGGATTTTTAACTATATTGTCATATTGTGAGACAGTAAGCATACCACCAGTTAAGTCATAACCACCCTTAACTTCATATAGTAAGTATTTACCTTCAGCCCATTCTGGGGTGAGACAAATAGGTAATGGTCCTTCTAAATTATCATCAATCAATTTAACATAACCTGGTTCAACTGCAAAAGATTCATGAGTATATTGATCTATTTGCACGTTGTCACACTCCAGATATATATTGGATGGATCAGATAAAAGATCTATCTGATTTTTCTCTTTCATTTGATAAGATACTCCTTTTTGTTCGAGTTGATCTTTATTGAAAAAGAAAATTTTTTCATCAATTCCCGATGCGAATGCGATGAATATTGATACTATTAGCAATAACATAATCCCAGCAAGAATTAATGGATATCTTTTATTGCTGTAGTCTATTTCCATTGCATATCAATTTAAGGGTATTTTTAAAACATCACCTTTAAATATTCGCTAGTTGAATTTCAATAATTTATGATGATAATCATATATATAAATTTTTTGAAAAAGTGAAGCTTCCATAAAATGTTTATCTGATTCAATTTCTAATGAAAGGTTTTCCAGAAGCTATAAATAATTGTAAATTTAATCGAAAATACTCCCATGCTAAAAAAAACGATACAAAAATATATTTAATAACGATTCATTTACTTCTTTTTTTAAAAAAATCCAAAACTTCAGTCTTAAAAAAATTTTATACAAATAATTATAAAAATATCATTTCTTCTTAATACGTATATAAGAAAGATTAAATAGAATTTATCTTAAAAGATATAGACTTTTCCAAAAAATGAAATAAAAAATTCCATAGATTTCATTTAATATTGCATTTTTTCCCTTTTCTTCTTTTTCAAATGAAAAAAATGAGAAAACAAATATTTTTATATCAACTTATAATGATTTTCTATACTTATTAAAGAGTTATTAATTGGTGAAATCCAATTAAATTGCTAACTTACCACTGGAGTAATAAACCAAGTTCATTTTTTTTTATTTTATTTAGCAAAATTCAAATTGTAATATAATATTGGAGTGTCAGAATGAGTTCCCAAGTGAAATTTAGAAAGACTAAACAGAATAGAATTATTTTTCTATTTTTTTTAACTTTTTTCTGCTTTATCTTATTATTCACATCCAAAGAAAATATCGATCAGACAAATTCTAGAACTCCAGAATTTTATTCAAATTTGAGAACATCGAATGAAAATGTAAAACCAATATTCATAGATGGCAATTGGTCTGAGACTGTTGAAGCTTATAATTGGTGTTCAGGAACAGGAGAATTCGATGACCCGTATACTATTAAGGATATCAGTATCAATGGTAAAAATACTAGTTATTGTCTTTTTATTAACGACTCACAGGATGTATTTTTTAAAATCCAAAATTGTACATTTTATAATTCTTCTGCGAAATTCCCTGCAATAATAATAAAAGACAGCAATAATGGTACTCTTGTTGATATTAATTGTGAATTTAATCGAGGTGGGGGAATCAAATTATCAGATTGTTCTAATATTACACTAAACCTCATAAATCTTACCTATAATAAGTTTGGGATAATTTTAGATAACGATTGTGTAAAAAACAACTTTACCAATATAAAAATATTACATAATTCCTTTTTCGGAATCAATATAACTCATTCGAGTTCTATTCAAAATAATTTTTATGATAATGAATTTGTAAATAATACGATAAATGCAAACGATTATGGAAATAATAATATTTGGGATAATGGTACAATTGGGAATTTTTGGGATGATTACGGAGAATTTGGATATGATTTAAATGATGATGGGATTGGTGACATTCCCTATAATATAACAGGATCAGCAAACTCAAAGGATAATTATCCTATATGGGATGATGGTGATGATTCATTTCCCAAATTAGTTGTAAATTCTCCATCTAATAATTCGAAAAGTAACACTCCTCCATTAATTAATGTTACAGTGTATGATAATAATCTTGATA
>SDNL01000021.1 GCA_004524365.1 Promethearchaeota archaeon
GGAAACTCCGAGGTCGATGGCTTGATACTTCCCGTTATCCGCATATTCTGGTTCTGGTATCTCGTAGGTGATGGATACGAACCATCTGCCTTTTCTGGTAAATAGCTCAACTTGCTTTACCGCCTCAGCTTCTTCTTTTAATGGGTAATGGGAGATGTCAAATGTGAGGGGTGTTTTGGAAGGATGTTTGTGAGAAAATGCAATGGTATTCTTTTCAATCTTGAATCCGCTCTGATTATAGCATAGGGTAGTGAAAAAGTCTTTTCCCTTGTATTTCGGTGGTCTTGCGTTCGTATCTCCGTTTTGCCATAAACTAAAGAAGGATTTATAATTTCCATCAAGTTTTCGCAATATCATTTGGAGCACTTTGGAATAGACCCATGTATATTCTGGATATTTTCGCTTGATTTCCGGTAATTCGTTTTGTTGTTGGGTGTAAGTAATGTAGTTCCTCTTGTTCTTTGGTTTTTCTTTTTGTGCTTTCCAATTTTCAATGCGTTCCGAAAGGGCGAAATTGTACATCAAACGACATTTTTCCGATACATCCCAAAGGACTTGTAATTGCTCTTCCGTGGGATTGATCCGAATTTTTTGACTTAATTGCACTTTCTATTCACCTTTCATTGGTTACCATAGGGGAACCCAAGTATTTAAAAGCAAGGAGTCCCTTAACTTAGTAAACCTTGCGATGCGAAATTCATCCCATCCCTAAAGGGAAGGGACTTCTTTCGCAATTCAGTTAAAAAATACGCTTATTTTTATATTTAATGAAAGATTGGAGAGAGAATAAAAAATTCACAAGAGGAATTAAAATATGAAACATAAAGCAAGATTATGGGAAAAATTGGATAATGAAATAATCCAATGTCATGTATGCGCTCAAGAATGTAAAGTAGCACCTGGTAATGTAGGTATGTGTCGTACACGTAAAAATATTGATGGAGAGTTTTATACATTGATATATGGAAGCTTAATTTCTAAAGGGAGTCTGGATCCTATCGAGAAAAAGCCACTTTATAATTATTGGTCTGGACATACTGCCTATTCAATTGCATCGATTGGTTGTTCATTCCGCTGCCGAAATTGCCAGAATTGGTCTATTAGTCAAGCAACACCAAATGAAAATGGAAATGAGGGTCATTATGAATTTGAAGATTATAAAGACAGAAAAATGTCGTTAGTTGAAATGTCACCAGAGGATTTAGTAAAAAGAGTTGTTAACAGTGGAGCTAAAACACTTGCTTATACTTATAATGAACCTTTAATTTGGCACGAATGGATAATAGATACTGCAAGCCTTCTAAATAAAGAGGATATTAAAACAATCTTAGTAACAAATGGGTTTTCCACTCCAGAGGCCTCAAAAGAATTGATTGATGTAGGAATTGGTGCTGCAAATATAGATATTAAAGGAATGACAGATGAGTTTTATAAAAAGATTTGCGGTGCTCCTTCAGTTCAACCTGTGTTAGACACGGCAAAACGATTTAAAAACAACGGAATTCATGTCGAGATCACCAATTTAATAATTCCTGACTGGAATGATCAAGAAGGAGATATTAAAAAATTATGCAATTGGGTCTCTGACAATTTAGGTAATGACACACCGTTACATTTTAGTGCATATCATCCTGATTATAAGCAACCTTCAAATAAACGAACACCATTTCAAACTCTTGATATGGCATATAATATTGCAAAAGAAACAGGTTTACATTACCCTTACGTTGGTAATCTACGACATGACAAAGGAAATAATTCTTATTGCCCTAACTGTGGAGAATTAATTATTGAACGTAGTGGGTTTAATCTCAGTACAATTAATATTACCGATGATAAAAAATGTAAAAATTGCTTTTATAATTTAGAAAAGCATTTTATTGGTGAAATAAAAAGAAGTTCTGGTTCTCGATTTTCTTTCTTTTAACTTTTAAGAAAAATAAGAAAGAATAAAAAAATTATATTAAAATATAGAGATTCCTATAAACGTAAGCAAGAATGCTTGAACGAAACTCAAAGCTGCCGCTATAATTGCTAAAGGTGGCCATGAAATCAATTTTGAAATCCACATCAATGCTCCAATGTAGAACTTGACTACAACGGCAACAATAGCGAATAAGATTATAAAGAATATTATGAAGAACCATTTTGGGTCTATGAATAAAGCAATTATTTGCTTTGCGCTTTCAGGAATTAGAATAGCTACAAGTATAGTTACTAAGGATGCTGCGAGGATTCCCACCACTGAAGCAATGGGTAAATCACTTAGAGGCTTAAGAAATGTAAATACTCCTAATATGATTAGTAAAACTGCAGTAAAAAGATTATACACTTCACCCCAATTAGATTTAAACGCAATACTTGGAGGTACCCCCATAACTAACTGAGCTACTCCAGCAACAATACTTACTAATCCTATTATGAATCCAATATAAACTAATATTTTGAAAAATATTGTGATTTCAAAGTCCCATTCCTCTGTTTTAGTAGAGGTAAATGATTTTCGCTTAATCTTCCATTCATAAATTCCCATAGCTAGCCAATAGGCACCCATTAAGAATAGAAAGAAGGAACCTAAATATCCTATTTGCTCCAAAACTATATCAACTAATGTTTGAGATAACATGTTATAATCACATTAAATTTGTTTAGTTATGATTAATATATTACTTTTTTTTATATATTTTTTATAGTCCATTCTCAAAAAAAAGGAATAGATTAAATAAAGGAAACACAATCACTTATATACTCTAGATATCTAAGTATCTCATCTTCTTTTTTGTCTTCAGACCAGTTATATTCTTCAGCCATTATATCTGCCACTTTCTGGGCCGCTTCATCGGACTTCCTATGATCAATAAAAAGACTCATTTCTGTACGTCGGCAAAATATATCAATTAAATGGGTTGTTAATTCATATTTGAGAGTATATAAAATCTCTCCCTTTATGAAATTGTTTTCTGGGATGATTCTCTCTTTTAATGTTTTATCATTTTGAATTAGTTCCAAAATTTTCAATGCTCCCCTACCATATTGTTGATAAAGATGATTGGCAATATCATCATCCAAATCAAGTGAATACTCTTCTAATGCCTTTTTCCAATCATCTTCTTGGAGGCCAATTTTAAACATTTGTTTTGAGAATCCCTCTTCCTGATCTATATCTTGGAAGAGATTATGTTCTACTACCTTTTGGAATAGATCTTCTGCCATTTTTCTCCATGTGGTTAACTTTCCTCCAGCTATGGTTAGCAATCCATTTTTATTAAAGAAAATAACATGTTTTCGGGATACATCACTTTCCGAAACTCCTTTTTCCTTAACTAAAGGTCTAATACCTGCATATGTAGAGAGTAGATTTTCATCATAATCTAATTCTGCTGAAGGAAAGTAATATTTCACTGAACGAGTCAAGTAATCAGCATCATCCTCATCACAGAAAGGATTGGATAACTCATTATTATAATCAGTATCTGTAGTCCCTATTATTGTAAAATCACCACGAGGTAAAACAAAAAAGGCTCTCTCGTCATCTATTGAGAATATAATAGTTGCCATTTTATTTTTTACATCAGATCTTCTATAAACGAGATGAACTCCTTTGGTGGGTCGTATCAGAGGTTTTGGCATTTCTTCGGGATATGCATCTAATAAATCGTCTGTCCAGATGCCTGTTGCATTCACAACTAATGTTCCCTTTACTTCAAATACGTCCTCCCCTTCAATATCCTTGCATTTGACTCCCTTAATTTTTCCTTCGTCTATAATATAATCAAATACCTCACAATAACTCAGTACATCTGCTCCTCTTATAACTGCTTCTTTTAATGTTTCAATAGTTAAACGTGCATCATCAACATTATTATCATAATAAATTACGCCCCCATTATTTCCCTCCTTTCTTATCTCAGGTTCTCTTTTAATAACCTCTTCTTGCGAAATTATCTCTCGTTGTTTATAATTTTTAAATTCTTCTCCTTTATCGCTTAGAAAATCATAAATCTTTGTTGCTCCCTTAATATCTCGAATTTTATAGCTTGACCCTTCCCATGCGACAAATAAAAAGGGAATAGGTCTGAGCAGATGGGGAATATGAGCCAGCATCCAATTTCTTTCTGTTGTGGCCTCCTTTACTAAATCCATATCTCCATGAGCAAGATATCTAATCCCTCCGTGTGCTAATTTTGAACTCCTTGAAGACGTGCCTGCGGAAAAATCTTGCATTTCGATTAATGCAACCTTTAATCCTCTCATAACACCTTCTCGGGCTATTCCTGCTCCCGTAATACCGCCCCCTATAACGATAACATCATACTCGGTCGATTTTAATCGTTCAATTATATCCTTTCGATGTTTTAAATTCCAATCATGACTAAATAACTTCTTTTCTAAACTCATATTTATCAAATTTTTAAAATTTCAACTCAATAAATAATTTATCTTTGTAATTTATAGAAAGAGAAAAAGGAAGGGAAGCTTTTATTCATATAAATTTCATATTAAAGTTGGTAAATCATCATAAATATAGGTCATATAATTATTAATAAACTTCTTTAATTGTATAAAATCGGGAGAAATACCCGTTCTTACAAAAATCGCAGTTAAAGCATTTCCCATTAATAAAGCTTCTGGAGGGCTTAAATTACATAATAACCCTCCCAGCATCCCTGAATTAAAGTGGTCTCCCGCAGAAACAGTATAGGAGGGCTCCTTTGTAAATCCTTCGGTAACCCAATAGTGCTTTTCGATATTTTTAAGCGTGCAAGTAGCAAAGTGTGGCGAATGTATGATTAAATAGGATAATCCCAAGTTTTTATTTATTCTTCTCCCAGCATCTATGAAATCTTCAAAACTTTTCTTATTTGGGTTGATCCTTTTCACATCTTCTAAGGTTTTTGAAAGATCTATCGCTTCTTGATCATTAAGACTCAATAGAACTGGTATAGATTCATCTATTTTTTGGAGAATTTTTAACATTTCAAGAATATCTTTCGATTCACGCTTTTTTACGTCGGCTAAATCGATAAAAAAGATCTTTTTGTTTGCTGTTTTTATGGATGGTAAAATCCGATTTAGCAGTTGAGTCCATATATCCGTCATTTCGGGAATAATTGCCCAATATCCGAATCCAATTATATCGGAGCCTTCCATTTCCTTTATAATTTCTTCCTCAGATATTATTTGGATGAGATTTTCCCATTTAATCTTATAAAGGTTTTCTAAGTCAGATAACATAACTTTTCCATCATTAAATTCCAACCCATATGTTTTTCCAGGATTGGTTATCGATTTTATTTTAATAGATTTATTTTTATTTAATTCTTCAAAGCTTTGTTTAATATTTGGATGTCCTAAGGCACCTAATAAAAATAAATTGATCTCAAGTGCGTTTAATGCCTTAGCATTATTTGGAACAAATCCTCCCGAAGTTTGTTTCTTTAAAATTAATTCTATATTACCAGAACTGCCTGCAAAGGATATTATTCGCTCTGCAAACGCTTTAATGGTATTAAAATTATTCCAATCGTCCAAATCTCTGCGAGTCTTAACTGCTGAATATAGAGAATCAATAAACCCATCAATAGCTAAAAATACTCTCTTATCTTTTAAAGAATTCTTGCAAAGATCTAATTTATTCTGAATTGTTTTATATGTCTCAAAAGTGACATCAAATTGATTTCTTTTTTGATATTTCATAGAATTATATCCTTTTTCGCATATTTTTTAATTTCAATTAAAAAATTATTATTCGACCGTTTATAATCTGATTGAAGTCTCCCCGTCCTAAATAAAAGATTATTTATTTAAATCTTGAGTAACTCATTTAAAATTAAGGGCATTGAATAAATATCAAAGTAATTATGGTCAATAATTTCCTTAATCAATCCAATATACTTATGAGAATCTTTCATGTATTTCCTATAACACATCCCGACCAAGTAACTGGGAAGTTCATTTTCCCTTTCCCAATGTAGCAATTCTTCTTCGATTGTAGTGAGCTGATAATTTGGAAAATCTCCCTTAAACATACGACGACAATTATGATATAAATCGATATGTCCGAATTTTGTGTTTGCATCCTTATAAGGTATATCATTTTCGGTTATCATGGGATTATCATCAAAATAGTATAAATAACGATTGGCCAAAAAAGGGATATCAAAACTTTTTCCATTATATGAAACAAAACATTTAAAGAGGGGTAAAACTTCATTTCTCAAATGGTCGCAGATGGCAATTTCTTCTTCTAACGTTCGAGCAAAATATTCTTTGATTTGGTATATGCCCTTTTCATCATAATAACCAATTCCTACAATGATAATCTGACTATCATATACTCCTAAGGTTTCTAAATCGATAAAGAGTAAATCTTCAATATTGAAACAAAAAGAAGTATCTAAATCATATAAATATCTATTTTCTGAAAGAGCATTAAAGTTTTTTGTTTTTATCTGCTGAATAACTTCTCTAGCAGATTTGCCAAACCTCAAATGACCCTTCAAATCAAATAATGTTTTTACTCCTCGACGTTTTAATTGCCTTTCAGTATTTTTACCAATATTATAGACAGTTTTTAAATTTTTAATCGTATTCTTCTTAGTTTTTTGAAGATTTATTTTACTCGAAATCTTTTCACATTCCCATGTCAGTTCCAAAAACTCTCCCAATCCGTTTGTAATAATTTCTTTATTTTCAAATAAATCTTCTAATTCTTTTCCCTTATACTTATCAATAATATCCGTTATATCAAATCCGGAACCGTAGCGAATAGATGATTGATACATTATTTGATCTAAGTTAAATCCTTTAATAATTTATAATTATATACTCCAATAATTTATTATTATATTCAAATACAATTACCTATTCTCTGGAAAAATTTTATCGATTTTAGGAATTATATCCTTTTTCCTTTGTGTAGGTTTGGTTTTGAAGAATCTTCGGGATTCGCTATCTTCTAAGACATAGTTGGAACCTCCCCCATGAATCATACAATAGGGATCAAGCAGTCCTATTTGATTAGAATATTGCCGTATGAATCCTCTTCCCCCCATTGTTCGAAAACAATGGATGCTGCTCTGAAATGCGAGTTCGGTGGTTTCAATCTTCAGTCCCATCGTATTAGCGGCCATTAATTTAGAACCTCCCAATTCGGGTCGTGCATCTAATTCACGAGCATATTCTATTAGAGCAGAAATCAATAAATTTAATTCTCGGATGTTTTCTGAAATTGGAAATCTAATTACTTGGTATTTATGAAGACGATTATCAAATTGTTCCCTATTTAACGCCCAAGTATGCGAATATTGTAATTTTTTCATCGCATCTCCCAAAGCTTCTGCGCTGATAATCAATCTTTCCTCAGTTAATTGATGAAACATTATATCTAAACCATGTCCATGAAGAAGATTTTCTTTAGGAACCTTTACTCTATCAAATATTAAACGACTTACAAAAGCATCTCTCATTCCATAGGTATGCACTCTTGTTGCACGAAAGTTATTCAATTGTTGGTCTTCAGTATCAATAAGAACTGCCCCCAGTTGTCCATTATTTAATCTCCCATATACTATGATATAGTTTGCGATCATTCCATTGGTGATGAATACTTTTTTTCCCTTTATAATTATATCATCACCGTCTTCAATCAATCTGTTTTCCATACTAAATATATCGCTTCCTGCGTTAAACTCAGTCATTGCTGATGCACCTATCTGTCCATCAACAGCAACAGGCTTAAGAAACTTTTCCCTCTGAAATTGATTTGCTTTATAATCTACAGGGTTACAATAAAGAGTGCCCCCAGCAAGTCGGGTCATCTCAACACTCCAATTTCCCGCTATATATCTCTCAGAATAGTCTGACCATCTTCCACCACATAATGCATAGGCAATTAGAGCATTCTTCATAATGCGCCCAATTCCATAATCATTTTCTTCTTGCATTAAAGTACTATAATAGCCATTTTTGGAAAGTTTTTTAATAATTTGAACGACAATTTCCTTTTTTTTATTTTGAATGGGTTCTTCAATCAAATAATTTAATTCTTCTAATCTTCTTAAATCCTCATCGAGCTCCTCTTCCAAAAAATCATAAAAGTCAGCTAAAAACTCTTTCTCATTCGACCTAAGTAATGGATTATTCAACAAATCTAATTCTGGAACATATCTTTGAATTCTTATTGGCCTAAACTCACTTAACCTAGTATCCATTTTTAATCACATATTTTCTTTAATATATACAAATTACATTATAAGATTTATAAAATTTATTTCTTCCTTTTAAGACTAGAAATATATTTAAATCCCTTCATCTTATTTTGGTTATAAAAAAAAATTGGTAAAAAGGATAATGAAGAAAAAAGACTTACGAAGGCTTCTCTTTTTCGTTGTATTAGTATATTCAATCGCAATTATAGTTAGTATTGTAATTTTTTTTGCCATTCCAGATCTCACCGATGAATTTCTTAGTCTAATCCCCTTTATTGTCGCTATTCCAGCGGCTCTCTTAACTCGCGGGTTTCAGAAACGGGCAAGCTATATCAGTTCATTGAGAGGAATATGGCCAAAATTAGCAGAAACGGGTAGAAAGGCTATTGAATATGCAGAAATTGAAAATCCCACAGAAGATCAGTATAGAGAAATTGTATTAGCAATATCAGTCTCCATTGATCATCTTCGAATGTTATTTAAAAATGTAGGAGGATACTATCCTGTAGAAAGTCTTAAATCGATTTACGAAGAGTTTGATAAAATTCGGGATATTAAGAAATTTAAGAATCCAGAACTTGCAAGGGATAAAATTTCTACTTTATGGCACCAAGCTCGAGATGCAATTTTGGAGGAATTTGATAGAGTTATTCCTACCCAATATATTGCGCCAGAATTCGAACAAAATTAACTTAATTTTCTTTTTATTTTATTTTTTATCTTTATCAAAACTAAATAAGTATAAAGTTCTCAATTTTTACAGATATTTTCTAAATGTGATTTCTTTTACTTTTATTATCATCTCTGAAGGATTGAATCCTTTATCTCTTAATAATTTACAAATTGATGATGATTCTAAACCATAAATAATATCATTATAGTTAATATTTGAAATTTCAATTTTTAATTGTTCTGGAAGGGATAAATCTGATGAAACGATATCTTGAATCTCATAAAACCGGGGTAATAATCGATTTTCAACACGTTCTCGTAAATTTTGAGGAATAGGATATGCCGATTCGATAAGATCAATACATTCTATAAGCCCAAATAACTCATGCTTATTAACTACTATTATTCCATAAGTCAATCCTTTTATCTTACCATCTTCTTTAATTCTAAACGTTCCATTGTCGTATTGATTATGGTTTAACTTTCTTATTGGCATTTAATCAGCTATTTCATTTGAATTTTAAATCTAAAAGTTTTTTTAATTGAAAAAAATGATTTTTTAAGAAATTATCATTAAGGAAAAAGGGTTTTTAGAGGTTTTGTTGAAATAATTCTAAGAATTTAATCGAATATGGAGTCTTTTTTGATTATTCCAGCATCTTCAAGCATCTCCCGATGATCAAATGCCAATTTAATCTCTTTTAATTTGTTTATTGGTATAAATTCGGCAGACAAGGCATCAGAACCGCCTAAGGCATTTTCATTTCCTTTCACTTTACAAAGGAATGCTGTCGAATGAACTTCACCCCGTGGATCACGACCAGATTCGTCATAATACCCCACTTTCTCTATAATTGATACATCTAAATTGGTCTCCTCGCTCATCTCCCGCTCCAACGCATCTTCTGGTGTTTCTCCTCTATTAATGAATCCCCCTGGCAAAGCATAATGCCCCTGAAATGGAGGATACTTCCGTTTAATTAAGATAATTTTAGTCTTATCATTATTTAGAATAATTCCATCAACGGTTTTTTTTGCTCTTTCTCTCTTAATCTTGATTCTAACGAAAACATAGTAAATTATTGCAAATGCTAAAACACCTGAAATTATTATTGCAAAAATGCTATTCAAGAATATTGCTGGAAAATCGCCAGAATTTAGGCTTAAAGCGACCATTATAAGTTCAACTAAATCTGCTAGAATTCCAGCGCCTAAGAGAAAATTAAGTATGTTGAGTGCTTTTTCTGTTTCTTCTTGATCCGCCTGGACTTGTTTTTGATAAATTTCTTGAATTGTATCATAAAGAAGATCGAATTTATTATTCAATCTCTCCTTTACACCTTTTAGATCAAACTTCTCTACGAGATGTTTTAAAACTGATGTATAATGCTGTCTTCTGTTATAATCAAGTTCATTATATATTCTACTTAGTGTATTTTGAAGAATTCCCCGTAAAAATCGAAGATTTTTTATTTTATCCTCTAATTTTTCTATATTAATTATTCCCTCAGAATGCGTATTCAAAAATACAATATCCAACGAATTGTTTATTTCTCTCAGTGAAAACATTATTGCCCTTATTTCAGCTGAAGGTTTTAGCACATTATCAATCATATATTCTTCAAAGTGTTTTTTATAGTTTTGTTCTTGCATATAAACAAACCCAGAGTTCCTATTTATATAATGTAGTTCAGAGAGTCTATTTGATAAATTATTTTTAACACGTTCCTCGAAGAGTCGTGGAGAATAGTCTTCCCATTGCCCAGAATACAACACAGTCCAAGCGGAAAGATTATTTTTATAATCCTTTACCGTTTCCTCATACCACTCAATATCGGAGGGGTCAGTTTTATCGGATATTGCGAATATATATATTGGACTTTCCAGATCAAAATATACTCCATTATCCAAAAAGTCATTTCGATTTTTTTTCAATTCTGCAAGTATAAGGTATGGAATCTGCTGGAGGAGGTGTGGTTCAATTTCAGTCTTTTTTTGGGGGGTATCTTTAAAATATTCAACTTCAAAGTAAAAATATCCTAACATATCAAAGAATTTATCCATATTCTCGTTATAATATGGAAAATTGGGAATATACTGAACCCATCTACATTTTAAAGAAATATTTTTTGCCATTTTAACTAAATCTTTGGCATATTCTTTTCGATATGCATCTTTAGCAGTTATATTAATAATCCTTTTTTTCACAAGATCGTTCAGTTTTTCAACAATCTTTGCTATTTTAATCTTCTTATTTGTATTAATAAAGGCACTGATAAACCAGTACTCTTCTTTATAGATAAATTTGATTTGTTTTGGCATCCTATATCACTTTTTTTCTTTAAATCTATACATACTTGTAATAATTTAAAATACTTAACTTATTTATATAGTTTTCTGATTGTAAAAAGTAATGGAAATTCTTTTTAAATTAAAATTAATCCACAACTTTAGTAATAAACTTTATTAATTTCCCATATTAATTAATAAATTATAAACACATTTTTTATCAAAAATAATATTGTCAAAAAGTGATGTGAAAACAAAATGACAAAAGTTTGCGTTATAGGTATTGGATTTACGAACTTCAATCCTATAACGCCAGATATGGAATGGAAAGATATAATGTATGAAGCATGCCAAAAAGCCTATGTAGACGCGGGAGTTGACCCGCGGAGAGATATTGATAGCTTTATTACATGTGCTGAGGACTATTGGGAAGGTTTCAGCATTTTTGATGAATTTGTCCCTGACCAAGTAGGTGCACTTCTTCGCCCATGCTGTACAGTTTGTGGTGATGGTATTTACGGATTAGGAAATGCCGCTATGCAAATTCAAACTGGTTTAATGGATGTGGTTTCAATTGAAGCTCATAGCAAAGTTTCTGATTTATTGACTTACGGAGATGTTGTTCTTCATGCAATGGATCCAATCTATGATCGACCGGTTTCTGGTCCCGTTGAAAGACCAAATTATGCGGGATTACCATCATATCCAGAAGAAAATCCGAAACCATTGGTGGGAAGTTCGGATGAAACAGATAGAGTTCATCCCTACTTTTTAGCTGGATTGGAAATGCAACATTTTCTTAAAACGACTGGCACGACAGAGGAAGAATGTGCCGAAGTTGCTGTAAAGAATAAAAAGAATGCGTTTTTAAATCCGTATGCTGCCTATGAAGCAAAAATATCCGCAGACCATGTAATGAAGTCTGAATATTGCTTTAAACCATTAAAACGAATGGATATTAGTCCTAATGTTGATGGTGCGGTTTGTTTTGTTCTAGCCAATGAAAATATTGCGAAAGATTTAGGAATCGAACCCATCTATTTAGAAGGATTTGGTTGGAGTTCTGAGACTCCTTGGCTATCTACACGAGGAATGGAGGCGGAATATGCAAGAAAGTCTGCTGAGATGGCTTATAAGATGGCAGATATTGTACAGCCAACTAAAGAAATTGATCTTGCCGAAATTGATGATCGATTTACCTATAAGGAGTTGCAGCATCTTGAAGCACTTGGTTTAGCAAGGAAAGGTGAAGCCAAAACCTTACTCAAAGAAGGTGTTACAGAAATTGAAGGAGATTTACCAATTAATCCCTCTGGAGGTTCTTTAGGTGTGGGAAATTGCCTAGAAGCGACGGGATTACAGAAATCTCTTGAAATTATAATGCAACTTCGGGGACATGCAGGTAAGCGACAAGTTCCAGATGCTGAAGTTGGATTAGCTCAAGCATGGCGTGGACTTCCATCAGGAAGCGGAGCTGTGGCAATATTTAGGAGGGGTTAGGAGGTGTTATCAAAATGATTAAAAAAGATGTAGCTGTTATTGGCGCTGGGATGACCTTGTTTCGACGACGTTTAAAAGAAACAGGGAAAGAACTATCGTTCTTAGCGTCTAAAATGGCAATGGAAGATGCAGGAATTCAGAAGAAAGATTTAGATATGGTCGTGATGGGAACCGCACCCGATGCATTCGATGGAATCCATATGAAAGGCGAAAATCTATTGGATGGTGCCGCTGGAGCAGGAAAACCATACGTAAGAGTTTTCAATGGTGGAGGAACTGGAGTATTTGCACCGATTGCTGGATGGTGGCATGTTGCTTCGGGAGTAGCAGATGTATGTCTAGTTGTGGCGGAAGAGAAAATGGGATCGTGTTACCCACATCCACAAACCGCATTTCGACATATATGGGACCCGATACTTGATCGCCCATTAAACCCTAATCTGGTTTGGTTGTTTGCAATGGAAATGAATCGCTATATGACTGTTCATAATATTAAAAAGGAAGATATAGCACGAGTAGCAGTAAAGAACAAACGAAATGCAGTTGGTCACCCTTGTGCACAATTAGCTGATCCTAATATTACTGTAGATGATGTTTTAAATTCAGAAATGATGGCATGGCCAGTCCAACGCCTAGATATTAGTCCTCCTAGTGATGGTGCAGCAGCATTAATCTTTGTTTCAGAAGATGTCGCAAGGCAATACACTGATAATCCTATATGGATTGATGGCGTAGGATGGAACATTGATAGTACAATGTGGACTAATCGAGACCTATATTTTCCGAGATATGTCGCAAAAGCAGCTCGAATGGCCTATAAGATGGCAGGAATTTCGAATCCTCGAAAAGATATAGATTTTGCAGAACCATATGACCCATTTGATTATAAGGAGCTTCATCATATGGAGGGTTTACTCTTATGTGATAAGGGTGAAGCACCTATCCTTACACGAGAGGGAGTGACCCAGAGAGATGGAGATTTACCTATATGTCCATCAGGTGGTTTACTTGGTGTTGGTAATCCAATCGCAGCCACTATGGGACAAAAGGTATGCGAATTATATTGGCAGTTAGCTGGAAAAGCAGGAAAGAGACAGATTCCAGGTGACCCAAGAATTGGCGTAGGTCAAGCTTGGGGCGATATTATGCAAATGGCAACAGTAATGGTTATGAGGAGGTAGGAGGTGAAGAAAATGGAAAATAGAAAAGAAGAAAAGCCGACATACCCTAAATATGCCCCCGGAACCCACGTAAGAACATCTGATATCCGTGATAAAAAGATTACTTATACATGGTGGGAACCGGAAATTCAATACGCATGGAGTTTAGGGAATGCGATGAGTAAATTTCTACAAGGTCTTAAGGAGGGGAAAATCTTAGGAGTCCATTGTCATAAGTGTAACCGACTGATCGTGCCACCACGAAGTTTCTGTGAATATTGTTATGGTCCCACTGAAGATTGGGTAGAGTTAAAGGATACCGGTACGATCAATACCTATTCAGTTTCATATTTGGACCCTAACGCAAATCGAATAGAAGAACCAATTTTAATTGGAGTCATTTCCATTGATGAAGCATATCCTAAACCAATGGGTTTTATGCACTACTTCGGAGAAATGAGTAAAGATGAGATACATATTGGTATGAAAGTAAAGGCAGTGTGGAAACCAGAGGACGAACGTGAAGGTTCCATTAATGATATAAAATATTTCAAACCATTAGGAGGTGGAGAATAAATGACATTTTTAGAAAAGCAGACTGACCCAACAGCCCCACTTCATTGGCGTGGAAATATGCAAGCAGATTACTTATATCCAAACGGCGTAGCAGGAGATAAATTTTTCAAGCATATTATGCAAAATGACAGTTTTTTGGCGACCAAATGTGATGAATGTGGAAAAGTATTGTTTCCCCCAAGATTGTATTGTGAAGATTGTTTTATCGAGATTCCTGAGGAAAATTGGATGGAAGTACCTGCTGAAGGAACAGTGCGATTATTTACTGTCGCAAAGTTAAATGCCCATGGAAAGAAATTGCCTGAACCGAAAATAATGGCAATGATTGATATTGATAAAACAGACGGTGCATTATTAGGTGTAATTAAATCAAATGATTCCGAAAGAGATTTCACAGGGGCAAGGGTAAGAGCAAATTTAAGACCAAAAGACGCACGGGAAGGGACGCTTAAAGATATTGTAAATTGGAACTTAATTTAAATTCTTTATTTTTTTTATTCTTATTTTTTTCGATTTTTTTTAACCTTATTTCCCATTAGACATATCGCTTTTTGAATTCTTCTCATTAAGTTTAAAAACTAAACCAACTTATAAGATTTTATAAAATAAATAAAACCTAAAAAAAGGGAATAAGCAAATGTATGGATATATGGGTAAGATACTTAGAGTTAATTTATCTACTGGAGAAATAAGTGAAGAGTTTCCAGATGAGGAAGTTTTAAGAGACTTTTTGGGGGGTGCTGGTTTAGCAACTTGGTATTTAATTAATGAAACTGAGAAAGGAATCGATCCATTAGGATCCGAAAATAAATTAATATTTATGACAGGACCTTTAACAGGAACTAAATCTCCAAGTACAGGGAGATATAGTGTAGTTTGCAAATCCCCTCTCACGGGAGGGTGGGGGCAAGCAAATTCTGCGGGATTTTGGGGGAGAGACTTCAAAAGATCTGGATTTGATGGAGTAATTTTTGAAGGGAAATCTGAAAAACCAGTATATCTGCTTACTGAAAATGGAACCGCAAAATTATTAGATGCTTCTGATATCTGGGGTAAAAATACATCTGAGACAACGAGGATTCTCAAAGATGCTCATGGAAAGTTTTATAATGTCTCTTGTATTGGACCTGCTGGAGAAAATTTAGTTAAATATGCTGCTATAATTAATGATGCAGATGAACCATATTATGGAAGAGCTGCAGGTAGATGCGGCGTTGGAGCTGTTATGGGTTCTAAAAATTTAAAAGCAATTGTTTCATATGGTAAAGAAAAAATAGCAATTGCTGATCCAGAAGAATATAAGGAAGAAGCTAAGAAACGTTTTGATTGGGTAAATCAGAGTCTTTTGAAAATGACATTGGAAGTATATGGAACCGCTACTATGCTCGATTTAGTCAATGTTAAGGGAGGATTACCTACAAGGAATTGGCAAACAGGTGTATTCGAAAATGCAGATAGTATTAATGGAACAGCTATTAATGAGACAATTTTAGTTGATAGAAAACCTTGTTTTGCATGTCCAATTGCTTGTGGGAGAGTTGCTGAAATTAAGGAAGGAAAATATGAAAGTAAAGGGGAAGGACCAGAATATGAGTCGATTGGGGCATTAGGTACGATGACAGGTATTGATGATTTAAATGCTATTACATATGCTCATTTTAAATGTAATGAGTATGGATTAGATACAATTTCAGCTGGCAATACGATTGGATTTGCTATAGAATGTTTTGAGAAGGGAATTTTAACTAAAGATCATACTGGAGGAATTGAATTTAATTGGAACAATCCAGATTTAGTAATAGATCTATTAGATAAAATCACGAAACGAGAGGGGATAGGAGATTTATTGGCAGAAGGTACAAAAATTATTTCAGAAAAACTCAATAAAGGTTCTGAAAAGTTTGCTATGCATGTAAAAGGTTTGGAACTTCCTTGTTATGACAGTAGAGCTGCTAAAATAACAGGTTTAGCATACGTGACTGCCAATAGAGGTGGTGATCACATCACAGCTTATATAGAAGGACCTGCATTTTTAGCAATGCCATTTATGATTGTTGAAGAGGCTGACGTGGGGGATCCACTTCAAGAAATACCAGAGAAGGCTGAAATTGTTAAGAATTTTGAAGATGCTTTTGGAATCTTTGACGCAATAGGTGGCTGTAAGTTTATGGGAATGGTTCTAACTGCGGATGATTGGGCTTCTCTTATCTCAAAATTATTGGGTTTTGAATTTACCACTGAAGATTTTAGAAAAACAGGTGAAAGAATTTACAATTTAGAACGTATATATCTTATAAGAGAAGGATTCTCAAGAAAGGATGATAAATTACCTCCAAGATTATTAGAAGAACCTCTCCCCGAAGGACCAGCAGCAGGTCATACTGTTAATCTTGAACCAATGTTAGACGCTTATTATGCATTTCGGGGATGGGATAGTAATGGAAAACCTTCAAAAGAAAAAATGGAAGAACTAGGTTTAGAAAAATATGTCAGTATGATTTATTAAACTTTTTTTTTTTAACTTTTTTTTTATTAAAATCAATTAAATAAATTTAAAAATGAGAGAATAATGAGTTATCAAGAAAAACCATGGTTAAAAAGTTATATGATTGGACCTTTTAAACTGAAACATTCAATGGAACCCTATCCAGAAATGAATGTTTATAAGTTTCTTGAGGATACGGTCGAAAAATATGCAGATAATATTGCTATAGTATATGCAGATGAAGAGATGACTTATAAGGACTTAAAATTAAAAGTTGATAAACTAGCATCCGCCCTATTAGATTTGGGTGTGGAAAAGGGAGACCCCGTGGCTACAGTCTTTCCATCCTGCCCCGAATTCATTATTGCAGACTATGCCGCAATGAAGATCGGTGCAATTCATGTCCCCTTAAGTATTTTGCATAAGGCTGATGATTTACTTTATGAAATTAATGAAAGCGACGCAAAAATTGTACTATGTTCATATAGACGATTAGAAAGAATAAATGAAATAAAGCCAGAGACAGATCTTAATATTGTCATTTATGCTCCAACTAAACTCTTTCCCGATTACAAATATCCTGAAATGGAGTCAATTGGGAGAGAAAATTATTTTTTATTAGATAATTTATTAGAAAAATATGATCCTCATACTGAAATTGTTGAAATCAATGCTAAGGAAGATATAGCATTATTGCCATTTACAGGTGGAACAACAGGACTTCCAAAAGGAACTATGCTCACACATTATAATTTAACTTCTAATGTAATCCAAACAATTCATTGGATGATGGATCCTTTAAAATCAGGGGTCATTGGGAAAGGAGCAACCACTATTTGTGTTCCAGTATTTCATATGTACGGTCATTGGGCGATTCATGCGAGCATTTCATGGGCATTAAAAATGTTTTTAATGGATCCTAGAGATATCCCAAAAATTATTGATGTTATTAATGAAAAACGTCCTTTTATGGTATTTGCAGTACCAACACATTATACTTATTTTTCAAAAATGGATTTGAAAAAGGGACAAATATTTTATTATTCCGCAGCGGCAGCATTACCTCCAGATTTAGCCCAACAATTTGAAAAAAAATCAGGTGTCCCTATGGGAGAGGGTTATGGAGCAACGGAGACTTCTGGAGGGGCAACTGTTAACATTTCAGCATTATCTAAAGTGACAGGATTTATGAAGGAAGTCAAAAGAGGCGTAGGCGTCCCACTTCCGGATACTGAGGTAAAGATCGTAGATCCTCCAACTGGAGAGGTATTACCTATTGGTTCACGAGGAGAACTCTGGGTAAAAGGCCCTCAAGTTATGAAAGGATATTGGCCTGAACCAGGTAAGGGTTTAAAAGAAGATGGTTGGCTTCCGATGGGAGATATTGTGGAAATGGATAAAGATGGTTATTTTAAAGTAGTTGATCGTATTAAAGATATGATTAATGTTAGCGGAAATAAGGTCTACAGTAGAGTAATAGATGATATACTGCATGAGCATGAGGCGGTGGATATCGCTGGTGTTGTTGGAATCCCAGATCCCGAAAGACCGGGGAGCGAAAGAGTTAAGGCATTTATAAAGCTTAGAGATCAATATAAAGGAAAGATATCAGAAGAAGATTTCATTGATTATTTAAAAGATAAAGTAAAACCTTATGCTGTTCCTAAATATGTTGAATTCAGGGACGAATTGCCATTAACTATGGTTATGAAACTTTATAAGAAGGAACTAAGAGAAGAAGAGATAGCACGTATGAGAAAAGAAGGACTAATTGAATAATTTCTTTATTTTCATATTTTTTTTATCATGAATATAACTATAAGGTTCTTTGCACATTTAAAAGATATAGTCGGAATCAAAAATCAGATTAGTCTACAAGTTGAAAAGGGTTCCAATGTACTAGATCTGTTAAATAAGTTATTTACTCTATATGATATTAAAAATCACATTATGAGAGATAATCAAACTCTTAAAAAATGGGTTACAATCCTTATTAATGGTAGAGAGATACGCTTTTTATTAGGATTACAAACAAAAATTAAAGAAAATGATAATATTTCTATTTTTCCACCTATTGTTGGCGGTTAATATTTATTACAATTCTTTTAATTTTAATATGTGTTTCAAATAATTCCTAAGAATCATTAACTAGGGGATTAATATTAAGATTTCATTTAAAGATTCACTAATCTTATAATTTTTTAATCATCGCAAGACTATTACAAAAAGAAGCTTAATTCGGTGTAAATCTTAGAATTATTAATATAAAACCTTTTTTATTATTATACTTTCAATATTAATGCAACAATACAGTTTTTAAGTTGCAAAGAATAATTGAATGATTTTAATAACGTTTATCTAATACAATTATAAAAAATTTAAAATTCAAAAGGTTAGATATGAAGGGATTTATTGGGAAATTATTAGAAATTTCTTTAGATATTAAAGAAATAAAAGAAATAGATTTAAATGAATATATAGCAGAAAAGTTTTTAGGAGCAACTGGGTATGCGGTTAGATATTTATACGATAAAATCGATAAAGATACTGATCCATTAGGTCCGGAAAATATTTTAATGTTTATGAACGGTCCTTTATGCGGATCTCGCGCTCCTGCAAGTGGTCGTTTTTCTGTTTGCGCCAAATCTCCACTTACAAAAATATGGGGAGAGGCAAATTGCGGAGGTTATTTTGGTCCCGAGTTAAAAAAAGCGGGGTATGATGGAATTATTATAAAGGGGGTATCGAAAAATCCGGTTTATTTACATATCACAGAAGATGGGGCAAAAATAAAGGATGCATCACACCTATGGGGAAAAGGGGCATTAGAAACTCATGATATATTAAAAGAAGAAACGGGTTCAAATTTAACACGAGTGGCATGTATTGGTCAAGCAGGAGAAAACTTGATCAAATTTGCAACTATTCTATCGGAAGATAAATCTGCCGGCCGAACTGGTATGGGCGCGGTTATGGGTTCTAAAAAGTTGAAAGCAATAGCAGTTAGAGGTCCTAAGAGAAGCTATGAAGCATCTAATCCGGAAAAGCTTGATGAAGCAGTTAAGGAAATGGTTGAGGCAGTTAACAGCTCATTTACAACTCAAATGTTTGGAATGCTTGGAACTCCAGCAGGAGTTGA
>SDNL01000130.1 GCA_004524365.1 Promethearchaeota archaeon
ATGGAAAATTATAATAAAATGGTCTTAACAGCTACAACTGCAAATAGTTGGATTTATCCAGAATGCAAAAATTGGGCGGAAACTTTAGATGCCCTTATTGAGGATGTTTATCAATGTTATGAAGCAGGAGCTACAATTGCACATGTTCATTTACCCAGAGGTAAAGAGATTGAGACAGTTAAAAGAATACGAGAAAGGTGTGATATATTAATTCAAGCAGGAATGTCAAGTGATAATATTTCAGAACGAAAGGGAGATATTGAATCTAGACCTGATATGATGTCAATTATTCTCAATCATCATGATGAACATTTTACTCAATTGAGTGTGAATAAACTTCATCCTCTTGATGAATTAAAAGAATATTGCGAAATTTGTAAAAATTATGGAATTAAGCCCGAGTGGGAAGTATGGCATACAGGATCTTTTTGGAATCTTAATTACTTGATTGATAAGCATTTAGTTGAACCTCCCAATATATTAACTCTTTTCTTTAATTGGCCCGGTGGTACATGGTCTCCCCCAACTGCAGATGAATATCTACATCGAATAAAATATATGCCAGAGAATTCGGTTCATACCGTAAGTATTATGGGCGATCAACAAACAAAAATTGCAACTTTAGCAATATCTAAAGGTGGAAATGTTAGAGTAGGGACTGAAGATTATCCTTATATTAAAAAAGGCATACCAGCTAAAAATAATGCGGAAATAGTAAAAAGGATGAAGAAAATAAGCGAGGAAATGGGTCGAGAAGTAGCAACTCCTTCAGAAGGAAGAGAAATCTTAGGGTTATAGTATCAGATTATTTTAATATAATTTAACAAGGTTAGATAGATAAAATGGAGTTAAAAAATAAAGTAGCAATTATTACAGGATCAGGTGCTGGCATTGGAGAGGCTACCGCGAAACTATTTGCTGAAAATGGAATTAAGGTGGTTTTAAATTCTTTATCAAAATCAGCGTTAAGGGTCGCAAATGAAATTAATAATAGTGGTGGAAAAGCAATATTCGTTCAAGCAGATGTATCTAAAGAGGATGAAGCTAAAAAAATTGTAGATCAAACTATTGAAAAATTTGGAGAGTTAGATATTTTATTTAACAATGCCGGGATTGTTCTACCAGGAAGTGTTGACAGAATTACCATAGAGGATTGGGATAAAACAATGGCGGTTAATGTAAGAGGCATTTATTTGGTTTCAAAATATGCAATTCCACATCTTAAAAATTCAAAAGGGACAATTATCAATAATTCTTCTTCGGTTGCATTTACCGGAGTAAAGAATAGAGCTGCTTATACAGCCTCTAAAGGCGCGGTTCTCTCTTTAACAAGAGCGATGGCAGCTGATTATATTGATAATGGAATAAGAGTTAATGCAATTTGTCCTGGCACTACAGATACTCCTTCACTTGCTAGGAGACTAAGCAAGTTTGATAATCCAGAAAAAGCTCGAAAAGATTTTATTGCGAGGCAAAAAACGGGACGTTTAGGAAAACCAGAGGAAATCGCGGAGGGAGTATTATTCCTAGTAAAAAATGAATTTACAACTGGCGCAAGTTTGTCAATTGATGGCGGAATGACAATGTAATAGGTTTAATTATCCTATAGAGGTATTTTATATTTTTAATTATTAATATTTTTCATTAAAACGAATAAATTTTGAAAATAGAAAAAAGAATTATTTTCAATTACATTAACGGGTTGTCCAACCCCCATCCATTCGTAAATCCGCTCCTGTCATGTAAGAAGCATCATCAGTAGCCAAGAATAGGATTCCTGTTGCGATCTCTTCTGGTTTAGCCCACCTTCCTAAGACCCCCTCTTCTTCGAATTCTCTCTTAACAGTATCATAATCAACACATCGATCTTTAGCTTGTTTTGCTACATCGCTTTGAAGCATCGGAGTATCAGTTGCCCCTGGGGAAACACTATTTACTCGAACATTGTAAGGAGCCATATCTAATGCCAAAGCTTTAGTGAAACCCAATACTCCTGCCTTGGTTGAGCAGTAATTTGCATGATTTGCTTGACCAATATGAGCCGCCACTGAGGCGAGTGTTATAATTGATCCAAATTCTTGCTTTTTAAAATAAGGGATTGCATATTTACATGTATAATAAGTCCCTTTAAGATTTACATTTATTAACAAGTCATAATCTTCATCGGAAAATTCATCAATAGGTCCAACCCTTACCACTCCAGCATTCACAATTAAAACGTCAATTTTTCCATATTTTTCAATCGTGAATTGGATCATTTTCTTTACTTCTTTAGGTTCTCTCACGTCTATTTTCATGAATGAGACCCTCTCTTTAACTTTAGCAAGCAGATTATACGTTTCTTTTAATCCATTTTCATCAATATCTGAAATAACTAAAAATGCACCTTCATCTGCGAACAGCTTAGCTGTTGCTCTTCCAATTCCGGAAGCTGCCCCTGTTAAAACACAAACTTTATCTCTAACTCTCATTTTTCAATTATTTTGAATTAATTCAAACAAATTTAACTTTAAATATAGATTATAAAAAAAAATATAAATTATTTTACTACTGTAGGTCTATCTAATGAGGATAATCTTTCACAGCCGGTATCAGTAACTCGATAACAATCCTCAACTCCAACTAATCCTTGCCCCCTAACATTTAACCATACTTCGATGTCTAATACCATATTTTTTTCAAATGGAATATCCATTGAAGACATTGGACTAAACATGTGAGCCTCTTCACATTCTAATCCAATATGATGACCAGTTATTAAATAGAATCCTCTTTTAGTTAATTCTTTAAGATATTTCTGTGCATCATCTGCCAATACTTTCGGCATCACGCCGGGCTTAATATTATCAACGCAAAAGTCTTGAACTTGGATCATATAGTCTAAGGCTTTCTTAGCTTTTTCAGGCTCTTCTCCTACAACAACTCCTCTACTCACATCTGAAATATATCCCTCCCATACAGCTCCAAAATCAAATCTAACAATATCATTTGGAGTTACGGGAATTCCTAATCCTGGAGCCTCAGGATCTGAGGGACCTATATTCATAGTCAAATGATCCCATCCCCATGCGCCTTCATCCACAATTGTTTTTCGTGCTATTTTTAATAATTCTGTGTCCTTAATATTTAATTCAGTGGCATTAATACATGCTTGAATAGCCTTTTCGGCAACTTCAGTTGATTTTTTAATTCTCTTAATTTCCTCATCTGTTTTTATCAAACGCATATCGAGAAACGCATCATCTGCGTCTATAATAGTCGCATCTGGGAAGTCTTTTCTTAAAGTTTCTGATTGGTATCTTGGCATCAAAGATTCAACACCAATCTTTTTTTTCTCCAAATCCCATTCTTTGATTTTGTTAGTCAGCATTTTAATAGCAGCTTCCATACTCCCAATCCGAAAAACTTCGCTTGGATCAATCCACGAAAACTCTTCGACACTATCATATAGTGACCAAATTATTGCGCTTTCTTCTCCATCTGCTTTAATCATTGATAAAAAAGGGTATTGGTTTTTTAGTACGTACAAGATGGGATTTGGTGCTACATGAGTAACTGGTAGACCAGTAGTATAAAACACATTAACGGGAGTCGAAGCGATAAGGAGATCTAAGCCATTTTTTTCAAGAGCTTCTTTTGCTTTATCTTTTCTATATCCTATGGGTTCCATTTTTTTGACCTTTTTTTTAAAAAATTCTATGCTATCATACATTAAAATTAGTAATTAATTGAATGTTATTTAAAATACAATTTAAAATTTTAATTTACTTTTCTTTTTCTTTTCCTTTTTAGGTTTTAATAAAATTTATTTGTTTTTAAGCCTAATGGTAAATTATGGAATATATTAAGTATGGTATAGCTGGTTTGGGTGGAGCTTGGATGTTTCATAGTGCAGGTGCGAGATATAATGATAAAATAAAATTTATCTCCGCATTTGATATAGACGAACGAAAACTCAAAAAAGCTTCAAGAATCTATAACATGGAATATTATATGGATTATGATGAATTCCTGAAAAGCGATATAGATGCTGTTTTGATAATGGTCCCTCATTTTCTACATGAAGAATTCGTTATAAGAGCCGCGAAAGCGGGAAAACATGTGCTCTGCGAAAAACCGATGGCAAGAACTTTAGAGGAATGCGATAACATGATAAATACAACTGAAAATGCTGGTGTAAAATTCATGATTGCAGAAAATCATCGATTTCTGCCCGCTCACAAATATATCGCAGATGCGGTACGACAAGGATTACTAGGAGATATATTTTTAATTCGAGCATATGAAGGAGTAAATGAAATACCAGGTTTAATGGATCCCGATTTATGGAAAGGGGATCCTATAAAAGCAGGAGGAGGTTCTCTTATGGATATGGGAGTACATAAATTTGCGACAATTCAGTGGATATTGAATGATAACGTGGATTCTGCTTATAGCTGGATAACTAAACAATGCACTACCCTTGAAGCAAAGGCTGAAGATAATGCGATGGTTTATCTGAAATATAAGAAGGGAACTATAGTAGACATAATTCTTAGTTTCACCGTGATATCTCCTCCAACAAACTCTTTGGAAGTATATGGTACAAAGGGAACAATCATAGAAAATCATATGTGGGAAAATCCAGTTCAAATTAATTCTACTTATGAGGCAATGGGAAAAAATAAAGATATTTGGTTTGAACCAGAAATTGAGCATGAGCCTTTTCCTAAATATTATGAAATTTCAGCCCGTATAGAAGACACATACTTTACTGATTGCATTTTAAATGATAAGAAACCTGAGTTTACTCCACAACAAGCAAGGCAAGCGGTTGCAACCGCCCTTTTAGCTTATTTATCTGCTATAAAAAACAGAACAGTTTCATATAGAGAATTGATGGATATATATAAAACAAAAGGTACTAAAACCATTTTACATAGAATTAACAATGTTATTCAAAACAATTGCCCAGAATAGCATTTTTGGCTATAAAAGACTAATTTTCACCCTTAAATAATTTCTAAGATTCTAATTCTAATCTTTAGCAAGGGTTCAAGAAAAAAAAGAAAAAATTTTATTATATAATTAAATTAAGTGGAAAGTATAATAAAATTGCTAAAATAGCTGCCATTGGAAAAGTGAGTATCCAAATAATTACAATCCTCCATATACCCCCTTTTTGAGGCGCTCTTCTTGCTTTCGCTAAACCAATAAGAGATGCAACTAACATATGAGATCCTGAAAGAGGAATCCCTAAGAATGTTCCAACGA
>SDNL01000022.1 GCA_004524365.1 Promethearchaeota archaeon
AAATTAAGTTTAATTAATTCTCTCTCTTTCTAAAATAATCTATATTTAGATCTGGAAAACAAGAATCAATTGATTTTATCTGGTTAAGCTCGTTTTTGGGAAGTCTATGTGGTTCACTAAAGTCTTTCGCTTGCCAGATGAGTTTATTGAAACGCTGGTGATGATGATGAAATCGCTTATTTGCATATTCTTTCGCTTGCTTTGTGTATAATAAGAATGGCCAATCACTCCCTTCCATCAATAAAAGCTCTCTTGCGGTCTGTTGTAGAACTTCTTTTTCCCATGCCTTCGGAGAATGAATTTTTTCTAATACCCTCTCAAATTCCTTAATGGAGGAATTAATATAAGGCCAAATCCACCGATGTTCAGGATTATCCCAAACCTCAAAGTGACCTCCTTTACCCCAAGTGCTTTGTTTCATTTTAATTGTTGAGAAGTGTTCCTTATATTTATGAATATACTCCGAAAAAGTAATCATTTTAATATTTTCATTTTGACTAATTAATTCAAATACATTTTTTAACCAATCGATTCCTTCCATCCACCAATGTCCATATAGTTCAAAATCATAGGGAGAAGCGATGATAGCTTCCATATTGTGTTGTTCATGAAATGATTTTAATTCTTCTTCCATAATAGAGATAAAATGTTGACTATGAGATTGTATTTTTTCTTTTGCTTTTTCAATTTCATATAATTCTTTATGTTCTTTATCTATCTTTTTTCCAGTGATTCGCCAATAATGAAGTCCTGAATCAGCGTCCTTTTTATGAAATTCTCGATAAAATTGATCTCCTGGATATCCAATATCTGCGTCCCATACTTGTCTACTCGATTTTTGATTACGTCCAAAAACGGATACTCCCGTTTGTAGATTGTAGCCAAAATTTGGAGTAAGACCATATGAATTATGCTCTTCTAATATTTCATCATCCAAAATCCCATGAGTATCTACAAAAAAGTATTTTATACCCGAATTATTAAGCCAATAATCGATGCTCTCCCTCAATTCTCCATCTCTATATTCTTTTGGCCGATATGCACATTCAGGGAGCCAAATTCCTTTAGGATGTGTATCAAAAAACTTTTTATGGGTATCTACAGCGGTCTGGATTTGTGAAAAAATGCCCGAATCATATCTGAATAATGGCAGAAAGCCATGAGTTGCGGCGCAAGTTATTAGCTCAACCATTCCTTCTTCTTGGAGCCATTTAAAAGTTCCTAATAGATCTCGATAATAGTTATGATAAAATGTATTTAATACTCTTTCTAATCGGTCAAGATGGAATTGTGCGATTTTTTTCCTTTGAGATTGATTTCCAAAACGAGAAATATCCTCTTTTGCTCTTCGAATAAGATCCTCCATGTATTCTGTAAAACGCTGTTTCATATATTCATCCGCTAATTGCTCAGCTAGAATTGGAGTTATATTAACCGTAATTCCCGTTTTAATTCCCTTCTCTTTCAACTCTCTTAAAACATTTAGAAAAGGAATATATGTTTCTGCCATCGCCTCCATTAACCATTCTTCGCCTGCTGGCCATACTCCAGATTTCTTACACCACGGGATATGTCCGTGGAGTACTAAGCCAAAATAACCTAAGACCATATATTAAATAAACTACGTTAACCTATTAAAATTGTCAATATTATGAGAGTAAGAAATTGATGATTCTTTAAGGTTTGGAAATCTAAAAATTTTCATTTTATGTATTTCGAAAATTCTTAAATTGGTGCTTGAATATATTATTTATAGCAAAATGAGTTATTCACTTTATATTAATTAAAAACCATTATATGATGAATAAATCCAATTATGAGTCTTTCCGGGGAGTTAAGATTATTAAATCCGATGTCCAAGTGCTTAAAGAGTTAGAATTGTCAATAGGAGGTGAGTTTTCGAGAGTCCAAGAAATTAAAGAGGAAAATAAAATGGAATTTATCACTTCCGAAGGGCGAGTGACTGGAATTGGTCTTTTTAAGTTAGGATTGAGAAAATTCCCCGATTCTCTAAAGAGACTCAGATCATTATATGAACTCGATTTGAGATCTAATAAGATTATGACACTCCCCGAGGAAATAGGTAATCTTACAAAACTTAAAATATTAGGATGTTATGTGAATAATTTGAAAAATCTTCCCGAATCAATAGATAATCTGAAGAATCTCGAATTTTTAGACCTAGGCTGGAACTCTCTCGAGACCCTTCCAAAATCGATTGGAAATCTCTCTTCACTTAAAACCTTATGGTTGGTAGGAAATCAGATCTCTAATATCCCTGAGAGAATGACAAGATTAAAATCACTTGAATATTTAAGCTTGAGTAACAATAAGATTCAGTCACTCCCTGAGTCAATTGGTAATCTTGTTTCACTTAAAGCTCTCTATTTAGAAAACAACTCTATATCATCAATTCCCCCAACAATATCCCAGCTATATTCACTTGAAACTCTCCGTATAGATAGTAATTCAATCAAGAAAATTCCAGACTCCATTAAAACCTTAGAAAAGAGAGGAGTTAAAATTATAAAATAATGCTATTTTTAATAAATAGATAAAATTATATCTAATCTCTAAAAAAATTTTAAAGAAATGATATATTATAAAGATCAATAATATTTATTTTACAGAGATTATTTAAAATGGCACGTTGGCAAGCGAGAAGTCGAAGAAAATATACGGGTAAAAAATACAGACGATCTCGCAAAAAAAGGAAAAGAGAACTTGAAAGACATCCGATTGATACGACCATCGGCGAGAAAAGGATAAAACGACAAAGAACAATGGGCGGGAATGAAAAACTTAAGTTATTTTCTGCCGACCACATCAATGTGACGGATCCTACTACAAATGAAACCAAGAATGTTGAGATATTAGGATTTGAAGAAAATTTAGCTTCCAAAGATCTAAATCGAAGACATGTTTTGACAAAAGGAGCAGTTGTAGAAACAGAACTCGGAAAAGTTAGGATTACGAGTCGTCCTGGTCAGCAAGGAATTCTAAACGGCTTATTAATATAACGCTTTTTTTATTGTTATCGTTTTGATTTTATTTATGCTTCTTGGATTTTGAGGTTTTTGATATTTACTTTTTTCCCTTCTATCACTTCTGTATTCTTACTTTGGCAATTTCTACATTGAAATAGTTGAAGTCCGGTTAATTGAGCTTCTTCTGTAATTTCGACATCTGAGATTTTACCGCAATCTCTACATTTAATTTTTCCTGGAGTCATTTTAATATCTAATTCGGCCCCCTCTGCCATTGTCCCTGTGGTCGCCATTTCAAATGATTTTTTTAACAAGTCGGGGATTATAAGGGTTAATTCTCCAATTTCTAGATAAATTTTTGTAATTCTCTGAGCGTTATACTTTTGAGCCGTTTCTTCTGCAATTCTACAAATTTTGCGAGCGAAGGCAAATTCGTGCATTATATTTATTTATCCTCTTTTCTTTTTGATTTCTTTGGCTATTTCTTTAATTACTTTTGATTTTTTCTTTCCTTGAGTGTTTATGAGGACACGGCCTGGGTCTTCCCACCATCGGCGAGGATATTGTAAATAGGTTTCTATCTGTACTTGATATCCTAATCGATTTGCGGCTTGAGCAATTTCTTCAATGGTTATTTTATCTATTGCTAAATCTTTTGGAAGGCGTCTCCCGTCGCTCCTCGTTAATTTTTTATCAAAATATTGCCGCCAAAAAATCAAAAAAGGCTTTCTTGATCTCATATCGTGATAAATGAAAGATATTGAAAAAAGGTTATTTCAAAAATGCGATGTAAAAAAAAATTGCTGAAGTCATTACAATAATTCTTGCAACAATAAAAATCCAAATATCCTCAAAAAAAACCTCTAAAAAACTCGCAATTGTAAAGAGTAAAAATGATGCCGCTAAAAGTCTTCCTTTAAGTCTGATTCCTGGGCCACTTGCCGTAAGAGATTCCTTTACAAACATCAATCCAAAAAATAAAAATATAGATAATAAAGTGGTTAAATATATATAGCTAAAAATTCCATAATCTACTTGGATCGGCGCAACTGGGGTTCCTAATAGATCTATATTGGTGAAAACGATGATGATATATATTGATTCTGCAGTAAATGCTAAGATTGTGGCAAAAATTAATATTATATCTCTTAATTCCTCTCTATACATGAGCAATTCTGTCATTGCAGCTATCCAAAATATTAGCGCTATGGGAGCTATTGCACCATGTAATAAAAAATGCAATTCCCAATAAGGAATCATATTAAACATTAATACAAATAAAAAATTTAAGCATACACCAAACCAACAAGAACCTAACCCAAAATAAGAAATACCCATATAGATAATTGACCTATTTTTACTTTTTGCTCCTCTATATACCATTTTCCCACTAATAAGTAAAGTTACAAACACATATATAAGAGTTGCAATCCCTAAGATAAGAAACTCAGTGTTTTCAAGAATATATTCTAATGGATTTTGGTACCATTCTATCATCACCATATTATAGTTAAACCCTCTTTAATTATAATTCAATAATTATTATAATATAAATGATTGTTTTTAAATCATTTCTATTTTAAAAAGTCCGAAATATTGGAAACAAATTATTTTAAAAATCCAAAATAGAAAAAAATGGATGATACCATAATTGTGATACGTGCAATGGCAAGAAGCCAAGTTTCTTGAAAGAAGACTTCTAGAATACTTGAAATAGTAAACATAATTAAGAATATTGCCAAATATTTACCCTTTAATTTAATTTTAGAATCTTTTGCAGTAAGAGATTCTTTTACAAAATTTCCACCGAAAAATAAGAATATTACGAGTAATCCGCTTAAATATATAAAGCTAAATGGACCAAATCTCGCTTGTATCGGAGAGATAGGGGTTCCAATGAGATCACGATTAGTGAATACAATATAGATATATATTATCAATACAATGATTGCAAGAATAGCAGAAATAACTTTTATGATTTCTCTGTTTTTTTCCTTGTACATCAACAATTCGGTTGTCGCAACAATCCAAAAGGTGAGCGTGAAGGGGACTATCCCCCCATGCAAGATAAAATATATTTCCCATGGCGGGATTATATTGAATAAGATTATACAAAGGAAATTTAGTCCCGCTCCAAACCAACATCCTCCTACTCCAAAAGCAGCTATTCCCGTGTAAATAATTAACTTATTATGTTTGATAATTCCCCGATATATCATTTTTCCGCTAACTATTAAAGTCACTAAAATGAAAATGCTTGTAATAATACCCAGAATAAAGAAATCATAATATTCCAGGACAAACTCTATGCGACTGATATCATAATAATTATTTGAAAACATGATTTCAACTATTTATCCCTTTCATTTATGGCAACCACAATTATATTATTATTCAAGCTTATTATTTAATTATTTCTAGATGTGAAAAAACCTTATTTTTTAAGAATAATTATCTATCTCAGTTAGTTAATCATTAAACATTCACATTAATATCTTCACGGTTGTATTAGATATATTATATTTTTTGCTTTTGGTGAACAAAATGATTAAAAGTCCCAATTATGGGAGGGTAGTCTAGCTTGGTATGATTCTAGGCTGGGGGCTTAGAGGTCGCGGGTTCGAATCCCGTCTCTCCCACTTTTTCTCTCTAAATACTATTATAAATTAATAATTTAAATTCCTTGAGTAGATCGGAATGAAATTTTAAAGGAAACATAGAAAAAAATGAAAACCAGCTAGCTTATAATTGTGAGAATATAAATGGTTATTTTGGATAACGACTTATTAATCAATTTTAATAAATAAGAAGTTCATTTTATATAATATAACGAAAATATTTATTATCTATATCTATAATTAATATTTAAAACACTAAAAGTAATTTTAATGAATTCTAAAAATCCATCAGAAAATGAAGAAGCGAAAAAAGATCTTTCCAATATAGGATTTCCTATTATTGGAATTGGATGTTCTGCTGGGAGTCTTAGATTTTTAGAAAAGTTCTTTAAAAATGTTCCAGATAACCCAGAGGTTTCATTTGTTATAGTTAAACATTTAGATCCACAACATCAATCTGAATTGCACACAATTCTAACAAAATATATCCCATTAAGAGTAAAATTTATAGAAGATAGAGAAAAGTTAACTAAAAATGTCGTTTACATAGTTCCTCCAGGTAAAAATGTAAAATTAAAAGGTTATAGATTTCATATCGAAAATCCAGAAAAACCAAGAGGTCATAGATTACCTATCGATTTTTTTTTCCGTTCAATGGCAGAAAGTTTACAGAATAAATCAATTGGAGTACTATTATCTGGAACGGGCACAGATGGAACGTTGGGATTAAGAGATATTAAAGGCCAAGGGGGTATTGCTATTGTTCAAGATCCAAAAGAAGCAGAATATTCGGGCATGCTAAAGAGTGCTATTTCTCACATAAAGATCGATTATATTCTTCCCGCTGATGAAATCCCTACTAAAATACTAAGATATATAAAAGATTATGTAAAACCATATCCAAACAAAAATAGCTCTCCGCAGACTATAGAAAATTTAGATTACCTTTTTCAATCTTTAGAAAGAGTAAATGGACAAGAAATTTTAGTGTACAAAAAATCAACGTTGGGTAGAAGAGTATCAAAACGAATGGCAGCAAACCATATAAAACAGATAAAGAAATATGCACATTTTTTAGAGACACATCCTGCTGAAATGGAAAACTTATTTTCTGAGGTTTTAATTGGAGTTACAGACTTTTTCAGGGATGAAGATTCTTTCAAGAAATTAAGTGAAATTGTAATTCCGAAAATAGTCAATAAGGATGACAAAGATGATGTAATAAGAATTTGGGTTGTTGGCTGTTCTACTGGGGAAGAGGCGTATACTATTGCTATCTTACTGAGAGATTATATGAATAGAGTTGGGAAAAATAATAAAGTTATGATTTTTGGAAGTGATGCTAATGAGGATGCGATTAATCGAGCAAGATCGGGAGTCTTTCCTGAGAATATTGCTACTAATGTCCCAGACAAATATCTCAAAAATTATTTCATTCATGAAGATAGTACTTATAGGGTGAAAAAAGAAATTCGACATATGATTGTATTTTCTGTACATAATATAATAATCGATCCGCCTTTTTCCGATTTAGATTTAATTAGTTGTAGAAATCTTTTAATATACATAAAACCCAATATCCAAAAAAAAATAATTAAAATATTTCATTATTCTCTTAAAAAAGAAGGTTTTTTATTTCTTGGGAGTTCTGAATCAATAAGTTCATTTTCCAGTTTATTCTCTGAATTAGATAGGAAATCAAAGATTTTTAAGAAAAAAAAATACACTAATCATAACGCTAAATATTCTAGACCCTTTCCGCCCCTAATTGATTTTAATATAAGAATGAATTCTTCTATACCAGAGAAACAAAGAGTTGAAAAGATAAATTATAAGAAATTAATGAATGATTATATTCTAAAAGAGTATTCTCCCTCAAGTGTAATTATAAATGCGAATAATGAGATTATATACACGCATGGTAGAACGGGAAAATATCTTGAACCTACAATAGGAAAAGCTGACCTTAATATTCTTAGGATGGCTAGAGAGGACCTAAATACGATATTAACTACTGCGATTAAAAAATCCCGAAATATGAAAACCGAAATTAAATTTGAAAATATTAAAGTAAAAACAAATGGAAAAAAAATAAGAATAAATATAATTGTTCGTCCCATAGAACATCTAGGAGATACTAAAGGATTGCTATTAATTGTATTTGATGAAGGTATAATCAACCCTATTGAATTTACAGAAAGCAAATTTGAAAAAATAACTGATAAAAGGGCTCAAAAAAAAATAAATCAACTTGAGAGTGAATTATCAGCAACTCGAGCTCATTTAAAATCTACAATACAACAATTGGAAACTACAAATGAAGAATTACAATCGACTAATGAAGAATTTCAATCGTCGAATGAAGAATTAAAAAGCACAAATGAAGAATTACAATCATCAAAAGAAGAACTACAATCGGTTAATGAAGAATTATTAACTGTCAATAATGAACTTGAAAATAAGATTGAAGATTTAACTATATTAAATAATGATCTTAATAACTTAATTAGAAGTACTCAAAATTCAACTATATTTTTAGATTTAAATTTGGAGATAAAAAGATTTACTCCGCAGGCCAAAGAAATATTTAATTTAATTGATAATGATGTGGGAAGAAGTATCAGTGATATTTCCTCAAAACTCAACTATGACAACCTGATAAATGACATGTTAAAGGTAGAAAAGAATTTAAAGTCTATTGAGAAAGATGTCCAAACTAAATCTAACAAATGGTATACTATGCACATTATGCCTTACATAACCGAAGATGATCAGATCGAGGGAACGATCATTACTTTTTTTGATATTACGGAAAAAAAAATTGCAGCCCAGAAATTAAAAAAATCGAAACAAAAGTACAAGGAAGCATATAAACAAGCTAAATTTTATCAAGATTTAGTCACCCATGATTTTAATAATATTTTAACGGTTCTTAACTTAAGTTTATCTCAACTTGAAGAAACTACTGAAGGAATAAATAAAGAGAATGTAGAATTCTTAAAGGAACAAGTCCAACGAGGCGGGAGATTAATTCATAATATTCAAAGGTTATCTAATATTCATGAAAGTGTTGCTCAAACTACTTCGATAGATCTAATTGATTTATTAACAAAACAAATTAAAAAACTTAAGAAAACATTCCAAAATGAAAATATTAGTATAACTTTTGATTACAGCGAAGAGCCAATATTAGTTAGCGCATCAAATTTTATTGAAGAAGCTATCCTGAATTTATTAAATAATACGATAGAACATAATGATAGTAGCCGAAAAGATATTGAGATTCGTATAGGAAAATATAATCATAATAAACAAGAATTTTATAAAGTAACTATTGAAGATAATGGGGTTGGAATACCTGATTCTATGAAAAACCTTATTATGGAAGGAAACCTCTCACCTAAAAAAAATCTTAAGAAAGGTTTAGGTATTGGATTATCAATTGTAAAAAAGATAATAGATCTTTCTAATGGTAAAATGTGGATTGAAAATAAGCTTGAAGCGGATTATACTAAAGGTACTAAGTTTGTTTTATTACTCCCCAAATATGATGATTAATGAAGATGAATAAAGACCTTATATTTTCTATTGATGTTATCTTTTTTTAAATTTTTTGAAGGTTTATAAGTCTGCTTTTTTAAGGATTGAATTTAGCTTTTTTATTATTACTATAAAAAAAAGAAATTAAGACTATTTTTAAAAAATTAGTGTTAAATTTAAATAATTTTAATAATAAACATCTAACTATGGAGGAAAAACAACAATTTTTAAATGAATATGAAGTCATTAAACCGCCTTATTTACATCTTGGATTTACTAAAGATGAACTCATGCTTAAAACATTTTTGATGTTATCTATAATAGCTGTAGCATCTGTGATAATTATGGGCGTAGACGCATTTATCCATATAATCAGTGCTTTAGGTACCGTACTTATCGTTCATAGTATAATCTTTTCATATCAAAAGTGGCAGGATTTGCCTATAACATATAAATCCCCCACTTCCCATATGGTTGCTGGTATGATTGTTGGTCTTGCTATGCCTATAGCAGCTCCCGTTGAAGTTACTATTGGAGTAGCATTTGTGACAGTTTTAATATTTAAATATGGTCAAGGTACGCTTGTTGATAGAAAATATTTAAATCCTGCAGCTGCATCAAAAGTATTATTTCTCTTAATATTATCCCTAATATATATCTTTGAAGAGCCTCTCGCGAGTGGACTACTGTTTCACCCTCATCACTTAGAACTGAATCTTTTTACCGCTGAAGGGTTTAAAAATTCGATGTGGATATTTCAGAGGGAAAGTTTACCCTTCCTGGGAGATCTCTCGGCGACTCAGAGTTTACTATTTTGGCAAACTCATGGTTGGATAGGGGGAGCATGTGGAGTATTAGTGCTTATAGTGGGCGGAATTGCTGCTTATTGGTTAAGATATAAATGGAGAATCATTGTCTCAACGTTGGTTACTATGTTAATATTAGCAATCAGTATAGGGCTAATCTTGGGAGGAGATCCTCTACTTAGAATTGCATTCCATGTATTTACAGGAAGTGTAATTTTTTTGATCTTTTTTATGGCTACAGAACCTCAATCTACACCGATGCCCGTGTACTCTCAGATTATCTTTGGAATCATTCTTGCTATATTAACATTTATTCTTCAACTTTTTAATGTACTTGGAGGTTCAGTTATAGCATTACTAATTTTAAACATAGCAACCCCATTCTTTGACAAAATAGTGATTAAAACCCCCTATGGTCATAAAGAATCAGAAGGAGGTGTATAACTATGGTATTTAGGGAAAAGTCTGATGAAAAAGAAAGTCATCACTTTAAAGAAAAAGGACGTTTCAAGCTAGATCTCCATATGAAAATGGATGCTATCGATAAACCATACAAGAAAGTGCCACCAGCCGATAAAATGGTAGTATTTCTCAGGCAGAATATGGGTGTTGAAACAAAACCAATTGTTGAGGTAGGAGAATCAGTAAAATATGGACAGAAGATTGGAGAATATGAATCTGGAGGACCCATGGTAGTTCCTGTACACAGTCCAGTTGAAGGTACTATTATGGAAATAAAAAAGATGGAACATCCAGGGTCTGGAAAAAAAGAAAACGCAATACTGATTAAAACTATAAGTGAATCTGATAAACCTAATTTAGATCCTATACAGATTGAAGATGCTACAAAAGAAGAGCTTTTAAAAAGAATTAGAGAGGCGGGAATAGTGGGATTAGGTGGGGCCGCGTTTCCTACGCACGTAAAGCTATCTCCTAATAAAAAAGTCTCCCACTTAATAATCAATGCTAAAGAAAGCGACCCTAATATTGCATGTGATTTCAGACTAATGAAAGAAAAGCCAAAAGAAATCATAAGTGGAATAATAATAATGGCGAAAATACTTATGGTTGAAAAAATTGTCTTTGCTACAAGAATACATGAAGAACAATTGGCAGAGTTTGATACCCTGCTAAAGGAAAATAACATTGAAATTACGAGAATTCACCATAATTATTCTGTTGGGAGTGAAAAACTATTGGTCAAAGAAATTCTTAATAGGGAAGTACCTTGCGGTAAATATCCGCCTGATGTGGGCGTAGTAGTCCATAATATCTCTACTGCTTATGCAGTTTCAAGAGCAATAGAAAAAGGCGAACCGCTTGTTTCTAGAGGACTTACATTATACTCAGAAAAAAAGGGAGGACAAAATTTATGGGTGCGAATGGGTACACCTATCAGTCATATACTAAACTATGCTGGAATTTCACCAACAGAGTTTAATAGAATTGTCCTTGGTTCTTTAATGATGGGTTTCACGATACCTAACTCTTCTTACCCCACTTTAAAAGCAACATCTGGAATTACAGCATTCACTCAAGAACAATCTGATCCTTATTCGGATCCGCTCGATTGTATAAGATGCGGATATTGTAATATTGTATGCCCCGTCGATATCTATCCTCAAATGATTATGGAGGCCGAGAAAAAAGGGAATGCAAAGATGTTAAAAAAACTCCACGTTGAAGATTGTATAGAATGTGGCTTATGTTCATATGTCTGTCCCTCTAAGATTAAATTCACAAAGTATTTAATCGGAGGGAAAAACCGTATTCTAAGTGAGTAAGCATCTTAATTTGAAGCAAAATCTATCAGATTAAATCATTCTTTTCTTTTTATATTAGAGGCATATATCCCTCACTTTTATCGTTAACGCCTTATTAATTCGTATCCCACACATATTTATATTTTGAAGAAAATGAAATAATCCAATCACTTTTTAAATTAACTCCTAAAGAATTAGGTTATCAGAAAAGAGGATCTAACAACTTTATTTCATGTCGAAAAAATCCTTCTTCCAGGAAAATTCCCAAAATAATTTAAGAATCCTATAAACCCAAGAAAACGGATTTATGAATCAAAAATGATGAGTCTCCAGCATATTTAAGAAGATTTATAAACTTCTTCATGGAAATCGTTATCGTGTTCGTCTTTTTCTTCATTTTCTTTTTTATCCCAGTCATTATCTTCTTCTTTTGTTTTCTTTTCTTCACGATTCCTAATTATCTCATTCCTTCTATCCGTTTCCATATTTTTATCAGTTTTATTCTTTTTCATATTGTTATCACCTATTAATCTTCTTGATATATAGTTTAAAAAAATAAGTATTATGATTTATAAGATCTATTTTTTAAATAAATCGTATTAAAGCCCCTCGGTTTCTTAATGTCTGGAGTGGTTCTGAGAAATTTTTAAAATGGGATTTACTTAAAAACAGTTTCTTGAGAGATATCAGATTTGATAATGAGTTCGGGAGATCGGTCAGTTTATTGGAATTTAGATCTAATTCTTGAAGATTAGTTAAGTTCCCAATCGATTCTGGGAGATCGGTCAGTTTATTGGAATTTAGATCTAATTCTTGAAGATTAGTTAAGTTCCCAATCGATTCCGGGATACTTCTGAGGTTATTACGTGCTAATTCAAGTTTTTTAAGATGTTCTAACTCTCCTATGGAGTCTGGAAGCATAATAAGTGCATTATGAGTTAGCCCAAGGTTCCGAAGCGACTTTAAGTTTCGTATTGACTCGGGAATGATCCGAATGGAATTCATATATAATGATAAGGTTTCCAATGATGGAAGGGAAAATACCGTTTCGGGAATGTTTCCTAAGTTATTACCACTATAATCAAACTTTATTAGAGATTCTAGATTCTTAAAAGACTCGGGCAATTCTCTGATACAATTGCATGGCTTGTGAGGCTCTAAAGCCCCATAATAACAATTAATATCTAAATATTCAAGGTTTTTCAAGTTTCCGAACGAGTCTGGAAGAGTTGAAAGAAAATTATACGAGAGATTTAAAATCTTAAGGGAAGTCAATTCGCCGATTGCTTCGGGTAATGTTTTTAGTTCTAGATCGTATAATGTCAAGGTTTCGATTGATTTAAGCTTTAATAGAGACTCTGGAAAAGATTGAAAGTCATTCCCTCCAAGATTTACCTCTTTAAGTGAAGTTAGGTTTTCAAATGACTTGGGGAGTCCCCTAAGTTTATTATTATATAAATATAACTTAATAAGGGAGCTAAGGTTGCCGAACTTCTCTGGGAGAGCTTTAATTCTATTACCGCCTAAATCTAGTTCTTTAAGCCCATCAACATTAAATAATCCATTTACTTGTGAAAGATCCTCGATTTCGTTGTCCTTTAATAAGAGATACTTATCGATAACCGGAATCACTTTATCTTTATACTCGACCCAGACATCACTGCACGATCGTAACTCCTCCTCCGTTAAATAATCCGTATAATGGTGCTTTAGCAAAAACTTTCTTAGCGGAGGATTTCCGTTCGACAATGTTTTCATCACTTCAGTTCTGAAGACTTTTCTGGCCTTTAAATCCCCTAAGTCAGTTAATTTCTTCAAAATCAAAAAAGCAAGCTTTGCATCCAACAATCGAAAATCATAATCATGCTCCACCCACACTTGAACCGTAGAACAATCTCTCAAGAATTCTGTTTTCCTTTTTGTTTCTGCCTCTGTTTCTTTTTCTGTTTCTGATTGGCTCTCACTAAATTCGTGATTTCTGCGATAATATTTACTAATTTCGGTGTTATCATCGATATACTTGATCTCCTTCCCATCGTCATATGCGGAAGCAGATCTCTGTTGACCCCCGATTTTATAAAGAAGGTACGTCCCGGCAAGAAAATGTTTGTTATCTATGTATATTTGTGTTCTTCCATCTTGGAAACGCAAGGAAAGGTACTCATTAATTTGACATTCCTTCATTTTTCCCTTATTCACCACTGTTCATAGCTTGATTATTCCACTTATAGGGCAACACGATTCTACCTTGAGAATCTACTTTCCTAATTTCAGTCTTCACCGTAATTTTTTCACCTTTTTCAAAGGTTCTTTTAAATTAATAAAATAGAACTCCATAATTATAAATTTTTGGGAAATGTCATTTTTTTCTCATTCCAAATTGAATTATTCAAACCTAATAGAATGGATATATATTTATGGGCGCTTACTTATGGCCCGTCTGTAGAATTATCAAGTGAAGCCTTGAATTTCTCGATAACTTCTGTAGACTCAGTCGATTTACTTGGCGTTAAAACTAATCTATTCCTGGAGCGGGTCATCCCTACATATAGTAATTGCCGTGTGGTGTCTGAGTTATAGGTATGAATTTCCAGAATGATGTTGGTATCTGCCTCGAGTTCTTTTGTCCCGTAAAGCGTGCCGATCAGCAATTCAGGGGGCTTGTACGTACGATCTCGTAAGCTTTTCCAGTCGATATTCAATTTTTAAAAGATAATGAAATAATCTCTGTTAGAAAAAAGAAATCCAAAAAATGAAAGGTTTATGATTACTATTACCTGATTCTTATTTTTAATCAATATACGTTTTGTACGCTTATAGCCCTTTCACGAAGATTAGAATGCTTCTAATTAAAATTATAAAAATATGATTTAAACACATAATAATGTATATGAAAATCAAAACATTAAGAAGGGATTTTTCCTTATATTAGATAGAGATTTAAGGTAAGAGTAAAATTATAATTCTCCCCAGAATTCTATTATATTTGCTCTCCTTATTTCTCTTTATGCTTTCAATTCATTTTAATCCTTAAAACTAGATCTACTCTTATTTTAATTAATCTTTACCCTTTATATTATTTCAACATTTTCTAATGGAATCCATCCTGCTTTACGGGATTCATTATAAACCCAAATCCATCCACTCTCTTCAAACTTAATGATAAAAATTTCACCTTTGCTAACATTCAATTCGATAGCGTTATAATCCTTAAGTGTTCTTGCTTGATTTCTCTTTTTGTCTATTTGTAGATAGTGTTTCGGTATCCAACCTTCTTTTCCTTGTTTATTTTTGCCATAAATCCATCCTTTCCAATCAGTTTCTCTATTTTCTACTTCTAATAAGTCTCCTTTTTTAAGAATAATCGGATCCGATGTTGATGCATAATATTCTTTAATAACCCTACAAGTTTTTTCTTTCATAATTTTCAAACATTTAAGTTCTGATAAAAATATAACGATTAATCTAATAAATTATAAACAAGAGATCTAAATTACTTGGATGTTTGTTTTAATTAGAAATTAAAGTAATTGCGAATTAAATAAAATAAGAATTAATAAATAAATCTAAATCGTATGTAAAAATGACAGAAAATAAGAGGACTTTTTACACCGTAGGGCAAATCGATGCAACAGGGGTGCGAGGTCCACATGAAAAAGAATTGAATGATATTAGTAATGCCAATATTGAATTTTTCATTGATAGACCTCTTGAGGAGATTGAACGGGTTGTTCAAGAAGATTTTGGTGCAATTATGGATGATATTGGATTTAGTGAGGACTGGACGATTACAAAACAATTTTTTCCTGAAGCAAATATTCATTTATCCTATACATATTTTGGAGATGAATTTGGAGATGTAGAAGCTGAATTCAGGTTTTTATTTTCAGGAGAGAGAGTTCATTGGATTCCAGGTGAAGATATCGCCACCTATATAGATATTCTTTTTGATTTCTTTGAACGCCAATTCAAAAATAAAGACCCTTATGAAAAGTCATACAACCAAATAACAAAATTAATGAAAAAAGTACTTAAACAAAGAAAAAAGCCTTTTGAACTATTAAAGGAAGATGATAAAGAACCTTTAGCAGAATTTATTGGTGCAGAAGTGTCAATATCAAACGGAAATTGGTCATTTAGAAAAGAAGTATTTCCGGAAGTATTTATTGAAATTATGTATGATATTAAAGCAAAAGAGTTAGATCTTAAATATTCTGGAGAGAATTTGGAAAAGATAGGTAGTTATCATATAGAATTGATTGCCATCTTTATAATCAATCACATTTTACGCTACATTACAATGGCTAATCAAGATAAAGATCTCTATGATATTTGTTATATGATGTTTTCTAGAATGATTACCAAGGAAAGAGATTGGACCTACAGGAAATTAGAAGGAATTGAATATTAAAATATTATATAATATTTGAGGAAATATACATGTTATTTTTCCTCTCTCTACTTTTAAATACTTAAACGAAATGAGAATTAGTCATATAAGTTATAAAATGGTAGAACATCTAAGAAAAAGTATAAATAAGGATAAAAATATAAATTTTTTATTTAGCGGTCCACAATTGTGCTCGACCCTTCTTCCGTGTTCGCTTAATTTTTTGGGAATCTTCCAAATCTGACATCAGCTGCCAGATCTCGGAATTGTTAAGTTTAAAGTATCGTCTCAATTCAGGAGTTGACATCTCAGTATCATTTAACAAATTTATAATTAACCGTTTGATCTCTTCTCTTGTATTTTCATTTGAATCTTCAGTTATCTCTTTTTTATCGTCTTCATCGTCCTCCATATCAACAATTATTCTATTTGCAATTTTGTTTAATCTCTCTATGTTTGTTTTAATTCCTTTTGGTTTCATAAACAAACAGCACAATTCTAGGTTTCTTGGAAAAGCAAAAATAGAGAAGTTATCATATACTATTGCTCTTGGGGTCTTTTCGGTATTCCCAGCTCGGAATGATAAGTAAAAATTTAGGGCAAAATCATCAATATTAATAAAATCGGCATTTTTATCAAATTGCTTCTCCCATTTGAGAAAGGGCCCATCAATCATATCAAAACCAATTAATGCTGCTCCAAACATATCATTTTCATTAAAATTCATTCTTTTAAACCCCTCCTTACTAAAACTTGATGCAATTCTTCATGAATTAGACTTATTAATCGGTTTCGTTCATCGGAATCAATAGCGGTTAATCCAATCGTTTTGGTATGGAGTACATTTTCTACCCTCTTATAATTCATTCGCCCGTCAACCTTGCATAAGTCTTGTTTATTAGCAATGGCTATGATTGGACAATCCTCTCCCATTAACTCTTTTGCATGGTCTATTAACTCTCTTGAACTGAGTACATTCCTTGGGGTTGAATCTGTGACAATAAATATTAGATCAGAGCCAACTACAAAATTTTCCAGATATTTTTTAAGATAATTCTTTTGACCCCCAAAATCCCAAATTTTTAATTTATATGGACCAAATTTTACTGTTTTAAGATCAAAACCTGCTGTGGGGATATATTTCTTTGAAACTTGTCTCTGCGCCATCATTTTTGTCATTGTAGTTTTTCCGACTGCTGGAAACCCCAATAGGCTTATTTTAATCGTAGATGTATCTTGGAACCTTTGTGTAATCATTTTTTATTACATGTGATTAATTTTTTATTCTTAAACATAAAATAGAATTAACCTTTAAGAAAAACTGTAATATGGCTGTGATATTTCAGTGATATTACTCTAATAATATGATCAACAATAAAATAAGAATTTCAGAAAAAATAGTTAGATTAAGAATAAAAACAAAATTAAAAATTAAAAATAAAAAATAAAAAAGCTTGATTTATTCTTTAATTTTTTCTTCCTTGATAAACATATTTTTTATAACATCTGGAAGGATAAACCCAAAATACCACTCTATCGCGCTTGAGATTAGAATTAGACGGGTAATAATTAAAAGAACATATCCTCCACCTTCAACTGCTGCATCTAAGAAGGCTCCAATTGCATACGATATGAATGCGATAAGTAGAAAATAACCCTTTAGTTACTATTAAAATAGATCTATGTAAGTATTAGGTAAATTAACAAGAAATTATAAATTAATAAAAAAATTATAGTTATAAACTATGAGTTTATTTAGAGATTCTTCAGATAAAAGGGGAATTCTTGACATTATTAGAGACGGGTTAATTCTATTAAGAAATAATTATATTAAAATTGTTCTCCCATTATTTCTCTTTTCTATGGTTCCCATTATTGTAAATATCCTATTAACAACGGAGTTAGAAGCCATAGCGATTAATATGGAACCATATGTCAATGCCGTATATAATAAATTGTTAGCATCTGAGGATTTTTCAGATATCACTAGCGCAGATCTCTCTATTATAATTCAATATTTTCTTGTAACACTCATAGCCTTACTCTTAGAAAATATGATTCTTTTTACATTTGAGATGTGCGGGATTTCATTAGTTGCATATCATTTATACAAAAAATTCACAGGTCAAGACGCAGATTTAACAGAAGATATTAAGAAAGCATTAAATTATAAATTAATTATCGTACTTTTAATCTTGGGACCTTTTATGTCTGTTGGTTTATTTGTCGTGTTTGGATTGTTCATCTATTTAATCTTTACATATAATATAAGCGAATATGAGGGTTCGGAATTTATTAAAAAAAGTTGGAAAATCGGCTCATTCTTTAAAAAGATTCTAATCTTTCTTATTCCTTTCATCTCAATTCATTTAATCATAGATATCGCATTCGGAAGTATCATTGATTTAATATGGAATATCGATTATGAGACTTATGCATACTGGATAACGACGGGAAATTATGGAATGTTAATTTTATATGAATCCTTGGGGGGAATTGCACGAGCATTACTGTTTTGTCCCCTCTTAGTGTGCTTATTAACGTCCCAATTTACAGAGGACCTTAAAGAATATAAGAAAGAATCCCACATCCATTATCCTATGGGAGAGAGAGAAATAAAACCAAGAGAGTCATTTCAACTAAAAGAAGGGATGTATTGTCCTTTCTGTGGAGCACAAATTAGTGGAAGACAGCCATATTGTCCCAAGTGCGGTGAATCCTTGGACTTTATCCTCTAATCTTTCATTTCTTTAAAAGAATCTATTCAGAGATGTAAGATTTAAGATATTCAAAATTTTTAATAACTTATTTGAGATATGAAAAATTTATAATTTAAAGATAATGTATATAAATTTTCAGAAAGAATTTGAACTTGATCTTGATGAGTTGCACGACCCAATTATACTAATTGGTTGGCCGGGGATTGGACTGGTTGGAAAGATTGCATTAACCGCCATCCGGGATTCTATTGATGCAAAACTTTTTTTAACTATACAATACTCTGATTTCCCCCCTAAAAGTTCTGTCGAAAATGGAAAACTTGAAATTCCAACAGCTAAGGTGCATTATGCCAAACGAGAATCTCAAGATCTCTTTATTCTGACAGCGGATTATCAACCTAAGTCCTCAGAAGGAGTTTTTGAATTTTCTCGGAAATTTTGTGAGAAATTAGATGAGTTAACTACCGGGAAGATTAAGATGTATATTAGTATGGGGGCGATGGTTAGTGAAGACAATGAACAATCATTAATCCATATTTCTGGTACAGATGAAAATATCGTCAATTCCTTTTTAGAATTCGAAAATACAAAGATTATGGAAAAAGGTGTTGTTGCGGGCGCGAATGGAATTCTTCCCGCATGGGCCGGAAATAACGGATATGCCCCAGGAATTTGCCTTTTGTCAGAAACTATGCCACTTCAGATGATTAATTTAGATCCAAACGCATCTAAAAATTTAGTCGCCTTGCTAAAAAAATATTTGAATATCGATATGGATTATTCGGAATTAGATAAGAAAGTAGAAGAGATGGAAGATATGATCGACAAATTTAAACAAAAGCAGAATAGTTTTATAAAACCACCATCTCCTCAAAAAAAGGATAAATCAGATTCTTATTTTCGATAATTCTCTTCTCTCACCTATTTCTTTTTTATAAGTATCCTATTTCTTAGCAGTAATAGAAATATCTTTCGATATTATTCATTTAAATCCCGAGAGTGTAAAACTAGTGGTCGAGGCTATAGAAAAAGTCAATCAAGAGAAAAAAAGAAATCTAAGTAAACTATAAAAATGCTTATAAAATCTACATATATATTAGAGTATCTTTAAACATTTAAATAAGAAAATTTTATAATTAATTACTAAACTTAAGATAAAA
>SDNL01000131.1 GCA_004524365.1 Promethearchaeota archaeon
AAATTACCTTTTTCGTCGATCCAACCCCGATTCAGTTCACTGAGAACAAATTGAGTGTTACAAGCGTTACAATTAAGAAAAAAAATATACGCGATATGATATCACCACTTAAAAATTATTTTTTAAACTCAAATGATCTATTCTTATTTTAATATTGAGATCGAATATAAAATAATAATTAATTATATAATAATTTAGAGATAGGGAAACATTAAAAAAAACTAAAAGTTTTTATTTTAAATACTCATTTTGAATTAAATCCTTATCCTATTATATACTTAAATTTAAATAAAATTAACTTATCTTTAGATTAGATTGTTCTTAAGAGAACACTACTATAAAATATAAACTAATATAACTGATTAAATTATGAATGAAGAATTAATTAAAAAGTTAATAGTTCCTGAATCCATAATGGAAAAATGGCAGAGACTTATTGATGCATTAGCTAGTTTAATGGATGTACCTACTGCAGTTATAATGAAAGTTGATTTACCTTATCTTGAAGCAATTATAAGCAGTAATAACGATGATAATCCAATCCCCCGAAATTATAAAGAAGAGATTTTTGGTACATATTGTGAAATTACTATAAGCAGTAAAGCAATGCATCATGTTATCAACGCTTACGAAGATCCCCACCACAAAGATGGTGTCGAAGCTAAGGGGCACGGACTTATCTCCTATCTTGGATTTCCATTGGAATGGCCTACAGGTGATGTATTTGGAACTATCTGTGTGGTTGATAAAAAATCAAGAGATTATTCTAAAGAGAGGAAGGATTTAATGCGAGAAATGAAAGTTTCTGTTGATGCCCATCTTGAACTTATATATAAAAATGAGCTTTTAAAGAAAGCACAAGAAAAAATAAAGGAGCAAAGGAATAATTTGAAATTATTATCCACAACGGTTCGCCATGACATTGCTAATAATCTCACTTTCATTAAGGGGTTTTTAGATGTGAAAAAAATATCATCCGAGCTACCAGAGGATTTCGAAAAAGAGCTTTTACCTTATTTAAACAATTCAATCGATTCAATTAAACATATAACGAAATTGGAAAATTTAATCACCCAAGAAAAGCAATTTCATAAAATTGAACCTAGGAAGATTATCGAAGAGATAGATCTTAATGAATCTAAAACTATTAATGTTGATGGCACAATTACTGTTAAAGCAGATGAATTCTTAACTCTTGCTCTCAAAGAATTAATAAGGAATGCATTTAAGCATACCGAGACTCCAAAAGTGGATATAACTCTTATTAACGGTAATGATTCAAAAAAAATAATGATACAAGATTATGGCCAAGGATTATCTCAAGCAACTATAAATTCCCACTTCCAGAATAGGAAAAAACAAAGGGAATTAAAAGGTTTAACAATTGTAGAAAAAATTATGGATAGATACAATGGAGATTTTAGGTATAAAAAAAATGAGAAAGGATCCTTATTTGAATTAGTTTGGTATAAGAATTAAGAAAAATATCTCAAATGGAAAAAGAATTGTATTCAAATCAAAAATTCTATTTATTTTTTACCTGTGGAACCGAACCCTCCTAATCCCCGTTCTGAATCTGGCAATTCATCGGTTTTGACTACCTCATATTCGGGTAATTTACATAATATAATTTGACATATTCGTTCTCCTTTTCTCAACCTTACTTCTTTATTAGAAACATTAGCAACAATTGCCATCCACTCATTGCGGTAGCCGGCATCAATAGTTCCCGGCGTGTTTAAAATAGTAAGGCCCTCCCAGAGTGCCAAGCCACTTCGTGGAACTACTTTGAAATAATATCCTTGTGGAATAGCTGTCGAAAATCCTAATGGACATGCAACTCGTTCTAACGGTTTTAGCGTATATTCATCTAACTCTATGTCTATGAGTTTTTTTTCCACACCAGCTTTTTGAATCTTTTTAAATCCCATAATCCTCGCATCTGCCCCTGCATCTCCGGGGTTAAGTGCACTTGGAATTTCTGCTTCTTTTCGTACCTTTTTAAAGAACACTTTCACTTTTTTTTTATCTACAGAAGGCATTATAATTATACCTAATATTTAATCTATAATCCTATTTATGAAAACCACTAAAAAAGAATAATTATTAAAGATTAATTAATTGTTAAAATGCTTGACTAGGGAAAGATTTCCCATCTTTGTTGGGAAGAACTAATATATTTTTATATTTTTAAGATTTTAATTTATGTATAAGTATGTGAAAAGATTTCAATTAATTAGAAATTAATATGAATACATTACTATGAAAAAGTGGATGATTTTAAATGAAAATAGGGATTCCAAAAGAAATAAAACCTGAGGAATTTCGTGTCTCAATTACTCCTGGTAATTTATTAGAATTTATTCACGCCGGACATGAAATTTATATTGAAAAGGATGCTGGAGTAGGAAGCGGGTTTTCAAACCATCAATACGAAGAAAACGGCGCCAAAATTATCGATTCTCATAAAAAGGTGTTTGATAGTGCGGATATGATTCTGAAGATTAAAGAACCTTTAGATGAAGAGATCGATCTTTTTAAAGATGAGCAAATCCTCTTTACCTATTTACATCTTGCGGCAAATGAACATCTTACCTTAGGATTGCTTGAAAAAAATGTCATTGGTATTGCGTATGAGACTGTCCAATTAGATAACGGAAGATTACCTCTTCTTGATCCTATGAGTGAAGTTGCGGGAAGAATGGCACCAGTACTTGGTACATATCTTCTATCACGACACAAGGGAGGAATTGGAAAATTAATTTGCCATCTTCCAGGTCTTGAACCAGGAAATGTGGTAATTATTGGTGGAGGAACCGCCGGTAAAGGTGCAGCACTAATGGCAGCAGGTTTAGGCGCCCAAGTTATTCTTTTAGAAATTGATGATGGAAGGATTCGGGAGCTTACAGATATTTTACCGCCTAACGTATCTGTTATAAAATCTTCTAAGCATACCATTAAAAAATATGTAAAAAATGCAGATATTCTGATCGGTGCAGTATTGCTCACTGGAGCACGAGCACCAATCTTAGTAGATAAAGAATTAGTAGCAAGTATGAGAGAAGGGGCCGTCATTGTTGATATTGCTATCGATCAAGGAGGATGTATTTATGGCAGTACTCCCACATACCATTCAGATCCCACTTTTAAAAAGCTGGGAAAAATTTATTATTGCGTGGCAAATATGCCAGGAACATTCCCACGCTCAAGTTCAATTGCTTTAACCAATTCTACTATAGAGTATGCACAAGAGATTGCCAATAATGGCGTTGAAAGCGCACTTAAAAATGATAGAGTGCTTAGACGAGGATTAAATGTATATAAAGGAAAAATAACTTGTAAAGGTGTTGCAGACGCATTCAATATGGAATATGTGCCACCAGAGAAAGTCTTATAATGTAGGATGTATAAAATCTATCATATATTTCTAACAAGATAAGTATTAGAAAGAAAAAAAAATTAAGAATTTAAGAATAAAAATTGAATTATTTTTCAATTTCGAAATTAACTTGACAACGTACACGGTAAACTAAAAGGTCTTCATCTTCCTTTACTTTAACATCAGATTGAATTATTGAGATATTTCGAATACCACGTAATGTTTTCTTAGCCTCCATATAGGCATTCTTAACTGCATCTGCCCAATTCTGCTTACTTGTGCCAACTAACTCAACTGATTTATATACTTCGCCCATTTTTTATCACTTTTTGTTTTTTACTTTTTTAATTAGTATTGAATTTACAACTAGTACATATTATTAGCTGTATAATAAAAGTTGATATTTTAATATATAAATCTTTGTATGAGTATCATTTTTTTAATCCTTGGTAATGAAATGGAAGAAAATCATTAATAAAACATAGGATAGCCATCTTACTGCCTTATTTATTTATTAGATTCTTAATCATAAGTATCTAATCACCTAGCTATTAGATAAAGAAATTTAAAGATATTAAAAAGGAAAGGTTTATATTCTCATCATGCTTCATTCCTTCTGAAACTCAATAAAAATTCAAAATGGAAAAATCAACAGTTGATCAATTATGGTAAATGTTTGGCTGATCTATCATTCAAAAACCGGTACTTGCAAACAAGTATGTGAAGATATAGCCTCAAAATTCAAAGATAATTACGAACTTAGGGCTGACGAAGTTAAGAAAATAAAACCAAAAGATATCAGTAATAATCCTCCAGATTTACTGATAGTGGGATCAAGAATTACATTTGACAAACCTGATCGAACTATCTCTAAATTTGTCCAAAAGATTGGGAAGGAGTTAAATTCTCCAATTGAAAAAGCAGCAACATATTATACACATATGACACCTTGGGATGATTCAAAGGCTAAAATGAGCGAAATTCTTAAGGAAAATAATGTTGCCAAGAACATCCTCCCAGAACATCTGGCATTTAAGATACAAGACGTGGGAAAGACAAAAGGTCCTCCAGAACCCGGTCAAGAACCGAAAATTGAAGAATTTGTTAAAAAAGTTCAAGAATTTATAAGTAGGTAGAGTAAAGCTTAATCCAAGATAATCAAATTCGTTTTTTTCTCTTCTTTATTTAAAATTAGCTTTTTAATTGAGAAAACTAATAATAAAAATAAAAAAAAAGAGAAAGTAATTGTTTTTACTTATTTAATTAATCGGTTTAATATACACTATCAATTCTAAACCAGATCGTATATCGGCAATCACCTACATCATAGCGGCTTCCACTCCAATACCATCCATTATTTACATAACCATGCCATTGGGAAGGAGTCCACCACCATTGGAATGCAGGATAATCGTCGTCGCCCGATGTTGAATCGGATTCTGACATTTGGACTCTAACTTTGGAATAGGAATCGTATGAAAATAATGCAAAATGCTGATTATTCCAATCGATTGCATCTCCGGAACCAGCACTCTTGGTATCATCTCCGGCATCATCGATCTTATCCAAGTGATTATCATTCAAATCGCCGCCTGCGGCGCAACTTGGGAAATAAGCTTCACCAATCCAGAGTTTCAAGTACATTTCCCCGTCGCCCATTAACCAGCCTTCATGTTCATCGTCCACATACACTTCATCTACATATACCGTCATCTTATAAAGATCATTAGATGCATCGACAGCATAGGCTCCACCAGGAACACTATTACCATTAGGATCAGAATTCATTTCTAAAGCGATCACTTGTGCATATTGAGACCAGTAAAGATCTTCAGGTGAGACGCCAATATTGAACGGAGAGAAATCT
>SDNL01000132.1 GCA_004524365.1 Promethearchaeota archaeon
CGATTGCGGACCCATATCTCGCTAAATTTGCTAAAACGTATCATCCTAAATTAAAACTTAAGGTATCCGTTATTTCAGAGGTTAATTCTCTTTCCCGAGCCTTAAAGTGGCAAGAAATTATTGGTGAAGATGGGGTCTTAACTTTATCTATTATGTTAACCAGAAACTTTCCTCTACTAAAGGAAATTGTTAGTTCGGTAAACTGTGATATTGAAGTTTTGACCAACGATTGTTGCCTTAATGAATGTCCGTTTCGCTTCTTTCATTATAACGAATGTTCCCATGCAAGCCAAGATCATGATGTTTTGGAAGCATATTATAACGATTGGTCAAGTATGGCATGTCAAAATCAAAAGGCGTTTCACCCCGAGCAATTGATAATGTGTAAATGGATTCATCCTTCGGATATTGATAAATATATTGATATTGGTATTGACTATTTTAAGATTTCGGGACGAAGATATGCAACAGAATGGTTAGCCCGAGTATTAGATGCGTACCATAAAAAATCATATAATGATAATATGGGAAAAATATTAAATGGCTATTCGTTTGTTGCTGATCCCTTAGAATTAGCAGGGGGTCAGTTTTCTGAATATGCTTCCAAGCAAGAAAAGGTTGGCGGATATCCAGATGATGCCGGAATAATGTTGAGCATTCCGGATTTTAATGCTAAATTGGAAGCATCAAACTTAGAGACTCTTCTTGAAAATATGCCTTTTGATGGTGCAAAATGTGCTGAGAATTGCGGTGTTTCCTGTACATATTGTTATAATTTCGTAAATAAAGCATATAATATTCCTTCAGAAGAAAATGCTGAGCTCTATAAGAATTATATGGCTTATCTTTTAGATTATCTAAATTATGGCGAAATGTTTATCCCCGCTGATGAAAGAAAGCTAAAACCCCCTATTGATCCGAAAGATTCGGATTCTTATTTTGGTATTACTTGGACTTCAGATGCTAAGGATTTTTTACAAAAAACTATGACACTTATCCCAGACGGGATGAAAGAAGCAGCAAATAAAGCAATTATGCACACCACAGAGAGAACAGCTGAAAAAAAAGAATTAAAAGAGATCAGTCGGGAGTTAGTAATTTCTATAATTATTCGATTAATTCCTAAAACATTTAAACACGACCTTATTGATTTTCTAATTGAACAGCAAATTGATCCGTTAAAATATCTAAAGGATAAAGAAGAATTAGAGAAAATTAAATCAATGCCATATGGGACTCCAAGCGAAGAAACGCAAGAAGATTATATCTCATCCGAAAATAAACTCAATACCGAGGAGGAATGGAAAGAATATCTTGAGCGATATATGAAAGTATATAATGAACTCCCGAATTTAAAGGGATTATTGGAACCAGTGGCCCCTTTAGTCTTTCAGTTCCATCTTTCAGATAAACCAGAGATGAATTATTGGCAATTTTTTACTAAAAACGGAATAGAATGGGGTATGGGTGAATTTTCTAACGATAATATTCCTAAAATGATTCATACGACTGACTTTAATACGATAAAAATGGTTAACTCGGGTGAAATTAACGCAATACAAGTAAGTATGACCGAAAAATACAATATAAGCGGTGATATGGATAAATTGATGAAGTGTGCTCCTTTACTACCACTTAATAAAAAGGTTCATTCTAAACTTACTGAAAGTTAATCTGATATGCAAAAAATCGAATTTAAGAGGCTTTATTTTTTTTTATTGAGAGTTCTAAGACTTCCTTGGACTCATAATGAAAATAAAGCAAAATTAGTATAAAGATAGAAAAAGTGAAAATATTATGGAAAAAAAAATGAAATTGATGGTCCCCTGTAATTGGGATCTTGATTTATTAGATAAGACTAAAGATATACCTATTTATGACTTTTATGGGGCAATGCATACCTCTCCAGTTGGACATGGTAGACCTGCTCTTATTATACCTAAAGTCTCTGAAGAAAAAGCTACTCAATTTATTAAAAAAACTCACGAATATGGAAGTAGCTTTTCATATGTATTGAACGCCCCCAATATGGGTAATTTAGAATTCGACCCAAAATACCATCGAAAAATTTTAAACTATCTCCAATGGTTGGTTGATATTGGTGTTGACAGTGTTCATATCGCTAATCCTTACTTAATGGAAATAGTAATTGAGCAGTTTCCAGAACTAAAATTAGGTGTTTCAGTAGTAACTGGAGTGGATTCTGTGGAAATTGCTCAGAGATTTGAAAAGATGGGTGCAGATGCTATTAATTTAAGTCTTGAAATTAATCGGGACTTTAAAGTGTTAAACGCTATACGCAGGGCCGTTGATATCCCATTAGTAATTATCCCAAATCTTGCGGACCTTAGAAGATGTCACTATCGTACATATCATTACAGTATTTTGGGATATAATTCCAATACTTCGTCAATAAAAAAGGCGTGGCGATATTGGGCCTTACAACCATGTAAAATGCAATGTAATGAGAAGAAGCTTTCCGATCCTGTTGAAATCATGAAATCTTGTTTTATTAGACCTGAGGATCTTAAATTTTACGATGAGATAGGAATAGATATCTATAAACTCTCTGGTCGCCATCAAAATACCGAATGGATCATGCGTGTAGTTGAATCATATTGGAATCGAAAAAGTCCATCCAATTTAGCTGATATAATTGACTCCATTGTCTTAAGCAATAAGACGACCGAAGAGTTTCATAGTGATTTTATCTTGAAATCTGATGAGGAAATAAAAGCTGTACCAGAATTCTATTCCTGGTCTGCGATAAATACGGATCAATCTAAAATGATTAACATCGATTCAAAAGCTCTCGATGGATTTATGGATTATTTTGTTGAGGAGGGATGTGATGCATCGAAGAATTGTGATGAATGTAAGTATTGTGCGAAGTGGGTAGATAAGGCAATTACCATTGATGAAGAAATGGCAAATATTTATCTGAATGCTATTAAAAAACACAGAAAAGCATTGAAAACCAGTAAATTTGCTAGAGAACTAAAAGAAGTTAAATGGGATCCCAGAGTAGAACAAATGTTTACAAAATTCACTCAAAACTTTCCTAAAGATATTAAAGAGTTATCTAAAGCAGCTGTCAAGGCCCAAACCGAAGAAAATGCAAGAATAAGACAAAGTGATACAATTAATCAAGCAGATTTAATTCAAGCATTTAGACAAAGAGTTCCGCCTCAATTTAAGCCCTTTATGGAAAAAGCTTTTGAACAAATGGGTATTAGCTGAATATAATAAAATTATAATTCAAATCATTGTTAATGGGGAAATTAAAAATGGAGGGAAAATCAAATTCTTTGTTTTTGTATTGTGGTAAAATGGGTCATCAAAATAAAAAAAGAATTTCGCCTCATGAAAAATTATCCCCCTCTTTGATTTACCAAAAAGATTTTTTTATTTATATTATATTAATTATTTTCTTTGTCAGATATAAAAAATTGTTAAATTATTTAAAATTTCAAGATTATATTCTTCAAGGTTTCTAATAAAATGAAAAATTATGACATAATCTTCATCCATCCGCCCCGAAATTTGGAATACTTATCGTCGAACGTTAAAGCTCGTAGTTCTTATATAATGATGCCAATGGGGTTATTTGGTATGGCAGATTTATTACATAGAAAAGGATTTAATGTAAAAATAATAAATTATCCTCTTGAAATACTATTAAATCCAGATTTTTCTCTCATTAAATACTTAACTCAGTTAAATCCAAAAGTCGTAGGTGTTGACCTCCACTGGGTTTTACATAGTGCTGGAGGCTTAGATATATTAAAGCTAATTAAGCACCAGCTCCCCGATTGCTTTACTCTATTAGGGGGATATACCGCAACATATTATGCAAACGAAATTATGGAAAATTATGATTTTGTTGATGCAATTATTCAAGGAGATGCCGAAGAACCAATTATACAATTACTTAGACATTTAAATTCTTTAGAACGCGTAGAAAATTTGATTTATAGAAATAGTGGAAATATCCATGACAATGGAATTTCCTATGTTGCTGAAAACATTAATAATCTAAATTTCGCAAAAGTTAGATTCTTAGATCATTGGAAGGAATATATCAATTATAATTATGAAATAATGCATACTCCTTGGCCTGTGGAAATGGCTAGAGGATGCCCTTTTAACTGTATTAACTGCGGGGGAGGCTCACACTCTAGTAAAATTATCAATAATCGAAAATATACAATTTTTAGGTCTCCTTCTCGCGTTGTAGATGATATTAAAGAACTTATGGAAGTAAGTGAAGTCAAGGGAGTTTTTTACGGACATGGCGTATATCCCGGTACAGAAAAATATTTCATGGAGATTCACAAACTCTTGCGCCAAGAAAATTTGGATCTTCATGCTGACTTAGAGATTTGGCGTCTACCGATAAGTGAGAAATTTTTATATGATTTTGCCAAAACTTATAATTTAGAAAAATCCATGATTTGGTTTAGCGTCCGTTCTTTTTCTGAATCGTATCGAAAAAAATTTAACAGCCTTTATGGACATTTCGACACCTCCTTTGATTTTTCTAATAAAGATTTAGAAAATTTAATGGATTTAATGAATAAATATCAGATACCTCTAAGATTCTTTTGGGATGTAGGAAATCCTCAGGAAACGGGAATTGATCTCCTAAAAAGTTTTCTTTATTCATTAAAATTACTTATTACTCAGAGTTCTTCTCACAGCAATGTTTCTTTCTGGTCAGAACCGATAATAATTTCTCCGGGCTGTTTAAATGAATTATATAGTGATTATTTTGGAATCGATGTGGAAAGTAAAACATTTAAGGATTATGTTAGAATGAATAGAGATTCCAAGATGAGATTTCCTCCCGTTGATGTCAGTGTCAATTATAAAACAAACTATTTATCGAAAATAGGAATGAATTTAATGAATAAAATAAACGCATTTGTAAATCTTATTTCAGTTTTAAGTTCATAATCTTAATCTAATGTTATGGAGGATATTATTGATAAATCCATATTTATGACCTAAGACAAAATATATCCATCATTGCATTGTTCAATTTTTCGTTCTTTCAGCAATTTTTTGAAATGGGAGTCAATCATTATTCTTTCTGCTAATATTTCATATATTTTAAATTGACTGTATCTGGGATAGATAATGTTTTTATCTGATAAATCTTCGGACGTCTTTGATTGGGATTCAGA
>SDNL01000001.1 GCA_004524365.1 Promethearchaeota archaeon
TACAAAATCTTCTCAAAGTTCTTAGATCGTAAAAAATAATAAAATAGAAAATAAAATTGAAATTTATTCTAAATCCATTTTGAATTGATCATAAATTTTTTTAACTCTACGAGCGGAGGGACCTTCTCCGCGAACGCCGTTCTCATCTACAACGATCTTCCCGTTTAATATTGATATTAGGTTTTGTTCCTCTTTGAATTGTACATGTCCTTTGGAAAAAATTGTTGCTATTCTATCGGCTAATGCTTGCATCGGAAATGGTTCTTCCTCCATGACAACATATTGATAATAAGTATGATTAATCAATATCTGTGGAAAAGATTGATTTTTCTCGTTTTTTGCATCTGCAAGGATTAAATCTAAGTCCTTAGAGACGCCTTTTAATGTTCCAACAAAAAACTTTTTTACATCAATATAGACTTTTACTATCTGATCTATTAGTTTTTGTAATTCTATATTATATACTCTCTCAATTGACATTTTCTTAATTTCTTATATGTTATATATCTTATAATCTTTATTTATCTAGATTCATAGCCTCCATTAATTCATCAATATTTTCACCAGTTGCGACACTTGTTGTGAAAACTTTAAGTTCAGGGTTTATCTCCAATGCATCATCTACCATTTTTCCAAGATCTACATCTATTACATCCATAAGATCGATTTTATTAATCACAGCAATATCAGACATTTTAAATAGTAAGGGGTGTTTTCTTACAACCCATTCTCCCTCGGTAATCGAAACAACCACAATTCTTGTTTCTACTCCCAATATGAAATCAGAGGGGCAAATCAAATTTCCCACATTTTCTATCAATACAACTTCATAGTTTTCTATATCAATATTTTTGAGTACTTGGGAAATATGGTAGGAATTAAGTGCGCATTCTCGAGCCGTATTAATCTGAATTGCTTTTGCACCACCCTTTTCAATTCTATCGGCATCTACTCTTGTCGCTACATCCCCATTAATAACAAGTATATTTTTATTTTTAGAAATCCTTTTGACTATTTCTTCCAAGATAGATGTTTTACCTGCTCCAATAGCGCCCACTATATCAAAAGATCGTATATTGTGATCCATAAATACTTTTTTATTTTGCTCCGCCAATCTATCGTTATTTCTAATTAAATCCTCGTTTAGTTCAATTATTTTTCCTACATCTTCATTTGGAGACATCTTTTTCATCTAAAATATTTAAATAATGATTTTTAAATGACTAAATGAAATAAAGGAATTATTTTTTATGGTTTAATTCGACCATTTTTTAAATCTAATTTTGAATTCATATACTTATCAGAAAAAGGTATTACTTCTTTATTCATTATGACTTCTTTTGATTATTAATATAATCTAACTTTTTGTCTTGTCTTATATCTGAAAATTATATACGACCCAAGAATTCCGCCTAAATCAGGGATATACATAAGAAGGTAAATCAAAAAGTAATATGGATCAAATAATCCATTTAATAATGCCGGAATAAGTCTTAAAAGAATTAATAGCAGCAATATAGTTTTTCCCTTCATACGTATTGGAATAAAAAATAGAAGAAAAGTCATTTCTTGATTAAGACTGGAAAAAATTAAAAATGAAATAATGCCCAAAAGTCCTGAATAGGCTAGACCCACATATATTGTATCAACAATCAAAGGCGAGTAAATAAATTGCACAGGAATTAATAAGAGGAAAAAAGTTACTCCCGCTACTAAACAAGAAAATAAAAATAATCCTAATAGGAACTTTGGTCCAAATCGTAATTCTATTATTTTAATTATATTATAAAATAATAATATCAAGATTAAAAGAAAGAAGATACCAAAATAGTTGGTCGAATAATTAACGAACGGAGCTGTAATAAAGGTCCATAAGTAAAAACCAAAGAAACTATTATAACTTAAACAAGTGAATTGAGGAATAAATAATGCGACAATAGAACTGATAAAAATAGCCATAATAAGATATGTTGCTATAGAAAAGGAATACATCCCTCCTCCCATGCTTTGGTTGAAGATGTTTCTGGCTCGTCTCTTTTTCCTTTTTTGACGACGTAATAATCTATCAATATTTGGAGCTCCATTAGATTTAATGGGCTTATAGGTCTTATTTTTAGATCCTTCTGACCTACTAGGGCTTGGAGTTGTAGGAACATGTTTTTTATCAAACGAACATGCATGATTCTCGGGGAGACGATGCTCCTTACAAAAGGTTCCACCACAATATTTGCATTTAAAGGGTAGATACCCAATTTCTTTGCCACAAAATTCGCAATATACCACTAATTTTTTACCTCTATGAATTATTTCTTTAATAAATTAAATGTAAGATTTGGAAATTTTCAATTCAATAGTATTATATTAATAAAAAGATGGATCCCTCATATTTCTTTTTATTTAAATTTTATAATGATAAATTATGAAGATTTTAAATTAATAATAGATATAATATGGATTTGTTTCGGGGGGGAGATATATTATTATATAATTCGTTATAAGCAGAACAATCATAATCGACATAAGGATAAAATATACAGACTTTCTCCACTGAAAAATAGCTTTGCCATCTAATATTCCAAGGGGGATTAAATTAAACGCACCGAGCATGAAGTTAATTGATGCAGAAATGCCAATAAAATAATTAACCGGAAAAACAGGAATAAAGAAGGATGCTGTTAATAAAATAATACCGTAAACAAGATTGATGAAAGGTCCAGCAGCTTTGGTTAATCCAGTCCGCTTATCTATTGTATCTAACCCTAATACCACAACCGCCCCGGGAAGCGCTAAAGCGGGTAGAGCGGCGGATCCCGAAACTAATGAAATCAATCCCATCAAAAATCCGAATACCGTTATTATCATTCCAAACTTTAAAAGTCGAAATTTACTCTGAAGTCCATAATGGATGGCAACTTGACGATGTCCTAATTCGTGAAAAAGAAAAGCGGTTGTATAAATTCCTGCAACCATAAAGATAATCCATCCATAGCCGAGAGTATTTAATATTTCTTGAGTTTGGGGATTATAAAATCCTAATAGTCCAATTAGATAGATCAATATCCCCCCAATAAGAAAATGAAGGATTTCTGACTTATGGGCAAATAATATACCTTTAAATTCAATTCCAGAATCAGGATCAAATGCGTTTTCAGGAATGTTTCTTTCCCTTCTATACCATATAAACTCTTGCGGCTTTTCTTGCATTTGTGAAGTTGATTGGGTTCCAGAAGGAGAAAGATTATAATTACTCTGAGAATAGGAAGAAACTTCTCTATTATATTGACTCTGTTGGTTTTGTTCAACCGCGATTTCTTCTTGTTTGAGTTTACACTCATGATCAATCGGTTCCTTATGAAAACGACAGTAATAATGTTGGCAATCTTCACAAAAATACAACTCATCTGTTTCCCTTCCACAATGATAGCATCTACTCATAATTTATCATTTAAAGAATTATTTATTATTTTAGGTTATATCTTTATTATAAAAATGTCTATAAAAAAATTTATTGTAGTTTTTATATAAATTTTTTAGTTCAAATACTAATTAAACATAAGCATTCAAAAACCAATTAACAAACTATAAAAGGAATTAAAAAATAAAATACTTAACTAAATTGATAGTTGCTCTATCTCCAATAAAACTTATTTCCAATGACCAGTACGCCAACTAGTGTCAACGATGGCCCCTACTCTACAAATTGCCTCGTCTCTCCCTTTTTCTTAATACTTCACTTTATCAATATTTGGGTTAGTGTATTTCTCTTATTCTCCACTTTTTTGATTTATTGGAACTTAACAAGAGATTTTTTTTATCTTTTTATTTTTATATTACCCTTAGAGGTCTTTTTGAGTTATTTTTTAATTGTTTTTACAGCTTTGTTTATCTCAAAATTATTCTTAATACTCGTTAATCTCGTCTATGAACCCCGAGAAGGTATTTTTAAACGAAAAAAAAGCAATAAGGATTATTATTTCTGGAGTCTACGGGCAGTAATAAAGAAGTGGCCAATCTGGCTTGCGAATCTAATTCCATCTTCTGTTCTTACTAATCTATTGCTTACTGTTTTTGGGATTAAAACTTCATTTTCAAATAGCATAAATAATGCAAATATAGATACAGAATTCATAGAAATTGGAAGGGATACCATCATTGGAAAAGGTAGTTTTATTAAATCTTCCATGATCTTCAAAGAATATTTGATAATTAGAAAAATAGTAATTGAAGATGGGGTTATAATTGCCCCTCATTCATATGTTTCACCTGGAACTGTGATAAAAGAAAATGCAACACTTAATACGCTCTCAGTCACAAAATTAAACGATATTCTCCATAAAGATTCGATTTATTCAGGATATCCCGCAGAAAAGATTGGGATAAATTCAGAAAAAAAAGAAATTATAATAGAAGATTATATGGAGATTCTAGTAGATAAAAGTACAAAATCCTCATATTCAAAATTAATAGAAAAAGAAAATGATTCCAACAAGTCATCAGAACCTAAATTTGTAAAAAATTTTCCTTTATATCTCGGACTTTTTGCTTTTATTTATTTTTTCTCCTATTCTCTCCCTATATTTTGTTTTATTCTTTTTTTTAAAGAATTTTTCATCCCATATGTAATCGTTAGAACCTTCTATTCACATCTTACGGCTTTAATTCTAATCCTTACACCTACAATCTTTTTATCTCTCTATGGATTCAATATTATATTGACGGTTTTTATTACTAAATTATGTTATCACATTATTTGCAATTTAAATGAGCCAAGGGAAGGTGTTTATCATTGGTCAGACAAATCCAAAGAGTATAATTTTTATTTTCTTAGATCCTTTTTGCTACGTTATGCTAAATGGAAAGTGCAAAGAGGACCTTTTCCTTGGTTAATTAAATGGATATTTAATTTTATCGGTAGTTGTACCATTGGAAAGAATTGCGTTATTGAAGATTTATATTTATCAAAAGAGTTCAATGAAATAGGCAATAATGTATACATGGGTAAGATTTTACTCACAAACCAATTATGGGATCGAGAACTCACTGTTAAAGGGGTACATATCGGGGATAATGTGGTAATTTCTGACGGTTGTTGTATTGCACCGGGAAATATTTTAGAAGAAAATATAACCATACTTCCCTTTTCTCTCACGTCAAAAGGGACTCATTTATCTTCAAACAACGTGTATTATGATGACCCTATTAAAAAAGTTCAAAATGAAGAAGAATTAGTCGAATTATTGAATTTGAAGGTGGATCTCAACAATGAGTAATCAAAACAGCATAATTATTCGCGGGAATAATTTTAAAGAGAGTCGTTTTTTCATTATTAAATTTATTATGATTTGGCCTTCTCTATTTTTAACCTCAGTATGGATTTTCAATTACATTGAGATATATCATTCTCTATTTTGGCCATGGATATCTTTTTTTTTACTTCCATTCTTGGCTATTGCCTTTCTTGGAATTTTTTTATTGTCTGTGCTCCTCTTCGCTAAATTATATTTAATTTTAATTAATCTGATTTATAAACCAAAGGAGGGAATATTTGAAATGACACTTAAAAATAAAGACTATTTATTTTATTGCTTACGAAAAACGATTAAAGAATTTATTTTACAACTTTACGATTTTTTTCCCCTTCCATGGTCTAAAATATTTGCTTTAAATGCGTTTAATGTCATTATTCCCCCAAGCGCAGGTATCCTTGACAGCTATATCGATTCAGATTTTGTGAAATTTGGTGAAGAATCTATATTAGGAGAAGGGGCAGTCATTTTAAGCTCAATCATAATAAACGGAAACTTACTTATTAAAAAAACCATTATCGGTGAAAGAGTTACTATTGGAGCCTATAGTGTAGTGGCTCCAGGAACAATAATAGAAAAAGGCACCATATTGGGAATGGGAAGTTATACTAAAATTAATCAGCGTCTTGAAAAAGGATGGATCTATGTTGGGCGTCCCGCGGAAAAATTAAAACCAATTAAACCAGATCTAAAATCTTGATTTTTATATAGCTTTCTTAATTATTACATTTATAATAGCAAGTATTAATCATCATAAATAAGAGATTTGAGATAATTTGACTAAAAAACATGTATGGTGCCCGACATGCGAGCGTTATGTGAAGCTTAAATATAAATCTATGCCACACACATATCATGAGCTCTGGGCATTTTTTATATTTCTAACTTTTGGCATTGGGATCATTATTTATCTTCTTATCCGTTATCATCAGCCAAAAAATCGATGCCCACACTGCGAACGGAAGTTTGATCTTGAAAAACCCTTACCTGAAGGACCTAAGGGATAAATCAGTTTATAATCTCAATTTGAAAACCAAATTTATGATTATATTTTCCTGATTTTCATTTCTGACTTACAACGAGGGCAAATCTTATCTTGCTGTGTAAGCTCTCGTTTCATTAAGGTCTTTTTATACTGACATTTAGAATTAGAACAACTCAATAGATATTTTGATAACTTTGATACTATTGATTTCTTCTTTTCCGCCTCTTCTCTTTTCTCTTCTTGTTTTGAGGGAATAATTAAAGTCCTTTGCTCTGAATCTGCCTTTTCCTCTTTTGAGTCTAACTCATCCTCTACTTCTTCAGTCTCCTCCTCCTCTTCCTCTTTTCCAAGCCATTTATCCAAACTCATTATCTTATCTCTTCCTCGTAAAAATGATCTAATCTTTTCTATACTATTAATAAAATTATCTTTTTTAAAATCTATATCTTCTTTTTTTGCATTAAATATCTTTATTTGTAAAAATTGAAATGATGAAAAAATTAAATAACTAAAATTACCTAATTTTTTCTTAATTTACTTCAACGAATATAAATTTTTAAAAGGAAAAAAGAATAAAAAGAAAAGATATTTTCGAGGTTTTATCTAGAATACTTGTTCTTTTCCCTCAATCAATCGTCCTCGAAGCTCTATAATGTAGTCCTTGGTAAGCTTCTCCTCGACTACTCCATTTGCTATCTTTTCTATACTTGAAAAGTTTACATTATCCGCAGGGATTAAACTAATAGAAGTGACCCATGGATCATTAATAGGTCTTCCGATTTGTGAAAGTAATTTCACATGGGCTTCCTTGATATCTCCTCCACCACGCTCGTATATTTCTCGGGCCATGTTTGTTGCTAATACATTATATATCTTTCCAACGTGATTGATAGGGTTCTTTCCACATACTGCTTCTAAAGACATTGTACGGCATGGTGTAATAAGACCATTGGATCTATTTCCACGTCCAACCTCTCCATCATCACCATTTTCCGCGCTAGTTCCCGTAATCGTAAGATAATAGATATCTTGCTCAAGACTATCCCCTACATTCACATTCACATTCACATTACGCTCAGGAATTAATTCATTGGCTAATTCTAATGTTGAATCCTTAATTTGCTCACAGAAATTAATATATTCGTCTTTATCATGAATGAATTTACTTACCATAGCATTCGCGATGGTAATATCAACATCATTTCCAAGTCGCTGGCTCATAACTTTAATATCTTCTCCAGATCCAGGACATTTATCCTTAAATTTATCCGAATTAAGCAATCTCTCCGTTTCTAATGTAATTGTCTCGCAATCAGATAAGGGTGCATAGCCAACTCCAAAACTGGTATCATTTGCTAAGGGTACTTGTTCCATAGCGTCCGATTCCTCAAATACTCCTGTTAAATCAATAGATCCAGGCTTTACTGCGTAATCAAATTGGATATCTTCCATCAAATCTAAGTTCCGAAACACATTCGAAACCACTGTACGACATGCATCTAAACATATAGTCGCTACAGGTATATGTTTTATGGCATTTTCTTTAAATACTTGTTTGATTGCTCTCCCAACTATAAGGAAATACTGTGGTTCCAAGATTGTTCCCCCACCAAGTTCGGGTCGGGCTATTCCACCGACAAGGGCTGCTTTATCAACGTTATGATGGAAAAACCTCCCGAATTTCTCGTAATAATACTTGCAGAGCATCCTTGAGCTTAAATCCGCAGCGGCATCGCACACAGAATCAGGATGACCGACGCCTTTTCGTTCACAGAGCTCTGGGAAGTCACTTTTTTCAATTTCTTTAAAATCAGCTTTATCTATTTTTAACATCTTTAAATCATTTCTTTATCTAAAAAACCTTCTTAAATTATTATATTTTTAAGTTAATATTCCATTATAAAAGAATTTATGTTCTATTCCTAATAATTATTTTAAGATTATGAATTCATTTTCACTATTATCTTCAAGAAGAGACAAAAATTAGTCATAATATTTTAATTCACTTTTTAATAATTAATAATGAACAATAAAGCAAAATTAAATATAATAAATATGTATTTTTATCAATGATGTTAAATTATTTTATTTAGCAACAATAAAAACTATGATTAAAAATGCTCGAAAAGCGGGTACATATTGTATTTAACTCAAGAGAGAATGAAAGAATTACTCAGCCTATTATATCATATTCCCCCAATACATTATATTATTTTATAGCGTATATAGAAGAAACTGGGCAAAATGATGAGAATATCGATTATTTTGAGGAAAATTATTCCCTATTAAAACAAAATTTACCTCAATTAGATATCATAAGAAAAAAAGTGGATTATACGGATTATATTCAAATAATTCAAAAAATCTCAAAAATTATTAAAGTGGAAAGAGAAAAGGATCCCAATACTAGAATTTTTATAAATGTGGGATCTGGGTCAAAGATGACGGCTATTGCATCAATAGAGGCTTCAAAACTCTGGGATTGTGATGTTTATTATGTATATTCCACAAAATATGATCCTTCTGGCAAGGGCCCGGAACATAAAGGTGAAATGATCATTAAAACGCCGATTACCTTTCCAATTAAAAAACCAGATGATCAAATCATTAAAATCCTTCAATTTATACAGAATTTAATAGAAAATCGTTATAAAGGGAAGCAATATGATAAATCCAAACGGAAATTTATATATAAAAAAAATTTAGTTGAACAATTGTTTGAACAAGGACTTATTAGTTTAATTCATAAAAATAAAGAAGAACGTAAATTACAAGCAAGTAAATATATGAAATCTCAAAAATATTTAAATCCTATGGAACAAGAACTTAAATTTATTGAAATTTCTAAAGATAAAAGGAATAAAAAGATATATATAACCGATTTGGGATATGAGATTTTAGAGATATTCAAATATCAAATTTAATATATATTATTAAAAATAAAAAAAAATTTTTTTAGTACGAAAAAATATATATTTATTGAAAATGGATGGTATTAAAGCATTATATTCCCAAGCAATAAAATTATTGCACGAGGCAGGCTTTAAATCATTTTATGTTAATAAGAATCAGCAAAATAACCGTTTCTGCTATGATTTTATTGTTAAAAAGAAAAATCTCTCCTTTATTTTGAAATTCTTCAAAAATATCGATAATATTAAAGAAGAAACGGTTGAGGGTATTAAGATACTCTCCAAATTATTTAATGCAAGCCCTTTATTAATTGGACTAAAAAATAGATATCAGGAAATTGAGGATAATACCATCTATATACGAGAAGAATTGCCTATTATCACAATTGGCACGTTAAAAAATATTTTAAAGCAAGATCTTTATCCCTTCATTCTTGTGCGTCGAGGTGGAGGCATTGTCTTTCTAAATGGAGAATTGATGAAAAAACTTCGAGAGGCTCGGAGAATCTCTAGAAAAGAATTATCCGAACAAATAGGTGTGACTAAACGAACCATTTGTTCTTATGAAAGTGAAAATATGCGACCATCCAAAGAAATTGCAGATAAAATTCAAGATATTTTGGATCATAGTGAAATTTTTAGAAATATTAATGTATTAGATTGGAAATTTGAGTGTAATGTTAGAAAAACTGCCTTAAATGAGAAGGAATTAAGCCCCTTTGAAAACCATATTCAAGGTATTTTAGATGATATAGGCATTAGTTCTTATTGGTATAAAAAAGGGTATTTCCCGTTTGAAATGTGTATATCCTCAAAGAAAGAGAACCTAAAAGAAAACCATCCAAATATTTATCCCCTCTTATCAGAAGTTTCAGAGATGAAAAAACAACTAAAGGAAAAAACAATAAATGATTTACAATGTTTAAAGCAGTTATTAACACTTTTTCATAAACATGCATTATTTATAGTGGATAAGGAGTTAAAAAAGTCTCAATTTTTTGAGAATACAAACATTCCTGTAATCGATTTGAGAGATTTAGAAAAAATCTCTAATGAGAAACAATTTAGAAGCTACTTTTATCAAACGGAATCAGACAATGAATCTGAAAAATCGAAATTGTTAAATTAGAGAAGAGAAAGAGATATAAGAAAAAGTAAGAAGCTTTTTTTATTTTAAAAGAATTAGATCCTATCTTGTTGCATGCTGTGAATTTGTAAGTTAAGGGATTTCAAATTTATTCACTTCAACTTTTTCTCTTAATTAACTATATTAAAATCATTTAAATTAATATATAAATAAATTCGAAATAGAATATAGAGAAATAAATAGATGTATAAAGTTCACAATCTTTTTTGAATCAAGTTACCTTATTAAATTTAAAAAGTTTAAACAATTATTTATTTTGTTTTATTATTTTTAACCTAAATGATTCCTTAAAATTAGATATTTATGTGTGATCCTTTAATCTGTGGTCTCGATGAGGCTGGTAGAGGGCCTGTTTTTGGACCAATGATTTTATGCGGTATTTGTTTTAGGAAATCCAAATTACATTATTTAATAGAGAATGATGTAAAAGATTCCAAGCGAGTTTCACCAAAAAGAAGGGCTAAATTATCAAAACTTTTGAAACAAAACTGCCATTCTTTTAAGTCTATTGAGCTTACACCCCAAGAAATTGATCAGAGAAAAGAAAAAAATATTTCACTCAATCAACTTGAATTAATTAAATTCGTAGAGATCGTTAATGAATTAAAACCAGAACATATATTTATTGATGCGGCAGATATAGATGAGATTAGATTTGGTAATAATCTCAAAACTAAGCTAAAATATAATCCAGAAAAGATTATTTCTAAACATAAAGCAGATGATATTTATCCCATTGTTGGGGCGGCATCCATTATAGCAAAGGTAGAAAGGGATGAGATTATAGAAAAACTTAAAGAAAAATATGGCAATATTGGTTCAGGATATCCCTCTGACGAGAGAACAATTAGATTTCTACGGGAATGGATTCGAGAGAAAAGATCGCCTCCTATATTCGCAAGATTGACGTGGAAAACTACTAAATTTATTTTGGACACAGAAATTAACAATAAAAAAATAACTCAATATTTCTAATTAGATTTTTTTAGCAATCAGAGCTAAATGATTTGATGCATAATTATGGATATTAATCGTTTCCACTATTTCTAAACCTCCTTCTTTTAAGATTCTTTTCTCTTGAGAATATACTTTTTTGGATTTTTTTACAGAATCAATCGATTGCGATTTTATCAATAAGATTAGGATACCGTCATCACTTAAATAATACTGACTATTTTTTAAAGCAATTTCAGCTTGATTTGGTTGAGCTACATCCTGATAGAGTAAATCAATATTGGTGAATACGCTCTTTGCAAACTCAACAGGATAACGGGCATCGCCCAAGATAGGGATTATATTTTCCCTTTCTGATGTATTTTGAATGAATTGACGCATACTCCTTTCAGCAAATTCAACAGAGTAAATTATTCCATTAATTAATATATCCGATAGATGAGATACAGTCGTCCCGGATGCTGCCCCCAAATAGAGACATTTTAATCCCTTCCTTAGAAGATGTGTTTCTGGATTATTAATTAAAATGGCAGCAAGTTTACTCTGATGTGGGTTCCACGTTCGGTACTCTATTCCATTTTCTGTTATTAATTTCTCTCCGTATATCTGATTTCCAACAGTTAAATTTTTAGTATACAGTTGTGGATTTTGTAAAGACCCAGAAACAAATACATTATAATATCTAGGATGGTTTCTAATTTTTCCCATAATATTTCACTTAATTATTTATTATTTTTACTTTTTTGGAGGGTTTGGATTCTCTTTCTTGAGTTTTTCTATCTTTTCTTCTATTTCTTTAGCATATTCATCGCCTATAAAATCCCCCGAGAAATAATCTATTTTAGCAGCAAGTCCTACTTTTCCAGCTATTAATCGAGCTATATTTCCTCTAATCCAAGGTGGATTCCCCCTAATCTGCTTCCATTGAAAAACTATACCGTGTTTCGGAAGTTTACTCCCCGTTTTAAGATGTCGGTATAGGGCTTTTTCTGCTCCTAATAGCTGTATTCGTGAGGATGGCATAAATGCTAACTTACGAAGACTTCCCGCTTCGGCTATTAATTTTGCGCCTACTAGTGATCCAATTATTGCTTTTATATTGGGGGCCAATTTTTCCATAAGATCCTCAAGGTGGCTCTCTAATGTTTCTCTATATGTGTCAAGCGATAAAATCTCTTCTGCAAAGCGTCTAACCATTTCTAAATCAATATCTGCACCCATAGATTTTGATGCAAGATTAATAATTAAGTCAATTTCTCTCTTGTCAAAGGGAAATCTCGATGTTAAACGGTCCCTTGTGTAATTCTTCCTATTTCCAAATTCAAAAACTAATTTTGCTAATAAAACTTCTTCTTCAATGAATTTATCTGTGATTTCTGGAAAATGAAGTCCATACCATTCCTTCAAGCGGTTTGAAAATTTACTAATAGCGGGTTTTATAAAATCTAAGGTTTCAATTACCTGAATTACTCGTTTATCTTTCTTTTCCCCTGCTTCTTTGATTTTTTCCCGTATTAATTGATTATTCACTACTTTATATTTTTGTAAAAGTTCTTGCTCGGTTAATTCTAACCCTATATTCTTTAGCTTTTGAATCAAATTAAAGCGAAAATTTTTAAATTCTAATGAAGACTGATCCAAATGGGTTTTTACTTCAAGTTGTTGGGAAGTTACAGCTTCTAATTTTTCGTTGTCAAATATAAATTCATAAGTTTCAAGTTCATTTAATAGTAATGTATATTCCTTAAGTAGCGTTCCACTTTCTAAATTAGAATAAAAATTTATCATTTTTTCAGGGTCCCCATTAAAATCTCTATAATTCAGAAAGTTCCCGGTATTTTCATCAATAGCAAATATCCCTGTCAGTGTATCTATAATATATGCTCTCATGCTTTTAAATTAGTAAAAATTCATTATATTAGATTTTATTTCTTTATTAGATTTAGAAATAATTATTATTATATTTAATTCTTAATTTTTTAATAAAATAATGCTCAATGTAAAGATATCGGAATTAGAATTGAAAACACCTATTATCCTCGCATCAGGGATATTAGGAGTGTCCCAATATACATTAAGAAATGTAATTGAAGCAGGAGCTGGAGCAGTCACCACTAAATCTATTGGTCCTCGGCCACGTAAAGGATATAAAAACCCCTCAATATTTGAGCTCTTGCCCGAAACTTTCATCAACTCTGTTGGATTAGCCAATCCCGGTATAGATGAATTTGTTAACATTATCAGTAATCTCAAACAATACAAATTTCCTTTAATTGTAAGTATTTTTGGTGATACAGAACAATCATATATAGAGGTAGGAAAAAAAGCAGAGCAAGCGGGATGTGATGCCATTGAATTAAATATTTCTTGTCCTCATGCTGAAGTTTCTTCTATTGGAATAAGTCCTTCATTAACCAAATCTCTTGTAGAGAAGGTTTGTAAGGAAATTTCCATACCTATTTTAATTAAACTTAATCCTAATGTCACCGATATTACAAAAATTGCTCTTGCAGCTGAGAAAGGGGGTGCAGATGCCGTAGTAGCAATAAATACAATGGCTGCGATGGCTATTGATATTAACGTGAGGAGACCAATTCTTTCTCACGGTAGTGGTGGTCTTTCTGGAAGATCTATCCATCCTATAGCAGTGAAAAAAGTCTATGATCTTTATAAGGAATTAAGTATCCCGATTATTGGATGCGGAGGAGTCTTCAATTTTGAAGATGTTGTTGAATTCTTTTTAGCGGGAGCTTCTGCCGTTCAGATTGGAACTGCATTATATAAAGGAGTTGATGTTATTGCCCAAATTAACAAGGATCTGAAAAATTATTTAGAAAAAAACGATTATAATAATATATCTGATTTAACTGGGTTAGCTCATCAATATAAAACTCAAGAGGTGTCCGATTATTGACTAAAAATAAAATAAAAACTGTAAGAGTTCAAAAAATTAGGGAAGAATGTAAGGATATTAAAAGTTTCAGATTTAATGTTATGGATTTGTTTAAGAATTATGAAGCTCCCTTACCAGGACAATTTATCATGGTTTGGGTTCCTGGTGTTGATGAAATACCAATGTCTTTATCTTCTGCGGACTCTGAGGGTAATTGGATGATATCTGTAAAGAAAGTGGGAGAATGTACTAAAGCTTTACATAATCTATCTGAAGGGGATTATATTGGGATAAGGGGTCCTCTTGGAAATGCATTCAAAATTCCAAAAAATAAATCAAAGAACATATTTCTGATTGGCGGAGGAATTGGAACTGCGCCACTTGGATTTCTTGCTCAAGAACTCCATAAGAAGGGACACGAATTTACCTTTATTGAAGGTGTTAAACAGAGATCGGAACTTTTTTTAAATAAGAATTTAGAAGATCAATGTGGTGAAAATTCAAATTTGATTTTCTGTACCGATGATGGTAGCTATGGGGTTAAGGGGTTTGCTTCAACAATTTTTAGAAATATGATTCAAAAACTTACTGAGCGCGAAAATTTAAGAACTGTTGCTTATACTTGTGGACCTGAAATTATGATGTATGAAACATTTAAGATATGCGAAGAATTTAATATTCCCCTTCAAGCGAGTTTAGAAAGGATTATGAGATGTGGATGTGGTTTATGTGGTTTATGTGCTCTGGAACCACTGGGATTGTTAGTTTGCAAAGATGGACCAGTATTTCCTTCCAAAATACTACGTCAAATTGATGATTTTGCTAAATATAAAATGGATTTTTCAGGGAAAAAAATATCTCTTTCCTAAAATAAACATAGCTATTTGGGATTTAACGAAATTGCGAAAGAAGTCTCCTCTCTTTATTTAGGTAGGGGATGAATTTCTCACAGTATACAAACATTTTAGCTCTTTTGAGATACGGGAAAATTTACTCTCTTAAGGGTGAGATAAATCGCATAGTAAGGTTTACTAATTAAGGGGCCTAATTGCTTTTAAATATAAGTGAGTCTATTCCAAAGTGCTCCAAATGACACTCAAAAGACTCGGTAACAACTATAAATCATTCTTTAGTTTATGGAAAAATGGAGATAAAAACGCACGACCTCCAAAATACAAAGGAAAAAACTTCTTCACTACGTTATGTTATAATCAAACATACTGGGAAAGTTTCTCACCTCCGATGAGCTATCGCATCAACCCTCTTTGAAGGAGGAATCCTTTCTCCACAAATGGAAGGGATTTGCTACGATACACAGCCCTAAGATATGTCCACCAGCCAATGCTTAGCGGACTCGTAGGAAACCCCCTCCTTCATTCAAGGCGGGGAGACTTCAATGATAAATTCTCAAGATCCATAAAATATTTGTTCTATCGATTGCTTTTATGCATTGAATCTTAATTTTAAAGTTCGCAATAATTTTATGATTTCTAAAGAAGAAAAAATCGCTTGTGAAACGGTTAGATATTTATTAGAACATCCTGATACTCCTCGAGCTAAAATTACTAATTTAAAGGGGAAATTTGCCAAGAGATTTAATTATGATACAGTGATTAAAAATGCGCTCGTTTTAGAATTTGCCGAACAGATGGATCTCTCCCAAGAAGAAATGCGGCTGATAAATAAGAAATTAAGAAGAAGGACGACCCGGAGTATTTCTGGTGTCTCAGTAATCGCTATAATGACTAAACCCTTAAAGTGTCCTGGCACATGTATTTATTGCCCTGGTGTAAAATCTCAGCCAGATGAGAAAGTGGCTCAATCGTATACGGGTAGAGAACCTGCTGCAATGAGATCTATACACTACAACTATGATCCTTATCTACAAGTAAAGAGTAGAATAGAAGATTTAGAAGCAATCGGCCACTCGGTTGATAAAATTGAATTAATAATTATGGGGGGTACATTTCTTTCTGCCGAAAAAGATTATCAAAAAAAGTTTGTTAAAGGCGCTCTTGAAGCAATTATTGACGAACGAGTTAATAGTCTTAAAATCGCAATTAAAAAAGCTGAAACTTCAAAACGTCGACTTATTGGAATCACGATAGAAACAAGACCCGATTATTGTAAGGAAGATCATGTAGATATGATGCTAAATTATGGGACAACAAGAGTTGAAATTGGCATCCAGACGATATTTGATGAGATCTATCGCATAGTAAAGAGAGGTCATACCACTGAAGATAGTATTGAAGCAATTCGAATTGCGAAAGATGCAGGACTAAAGATTAATGCCCATATTATGCCTAATCTCCCAGGTTCGTCCATTGAAAAAGATCTGACTACCTTTGAAAATCTATTTTCAAATCCCGATTATCGCCCAGATATGCTTAAGATATATCCTTGTTTAGTTATAAAAGGAACTGAATTATATACTTGGTGGAAGAATGGAAAATACGAACCTTATTCGTTAGATGACTTGATCACCTTAATTGCTACTGCAAAGCAGAATCTCCCCCCATACGTAAGAATTCAAAGGATTATGCGCGATATCCCCGCCCCATTAATCCAAGCAGGATGCAAAAAAAGTAATTTAAGACAATTAGTTCAAAATCGGTTGAAAGAATTAAATGCCAAATGCAATTGCATTCGATGCAGGGAATATGGAATACAACATCGAAAACAAGATCTTCAAAAGGATTCTATAAGGGATGTAAAGTTATATCGTAATGATTATAAGGCTTCTAAAGGAAAAGAAATCTTTTTATCTTATGAAAATAAAAATAAAGACTATTTAGTAGGATATTTAAGGTTAAGAAAGCCTTCGTCATTTGCTCATCGCCCCGAACTTAATGATGGAAGAACTTTAGTTGTTAGAGAAATAAAAGTGGTTGGTGAGTTAGTCCCTAAAGATTTATCCCCTCATAAAAACACACAAGTACAACATCGAGGATTCGGAACATCTCTATTAGATGCCGCTGAAAAAATAAGTATAGAAGATTTTGATGCGAAAAAGATATCTGTTATTTCAGGCATCGGAGTAAGAGATTGGTTTTATAGCTTAGGTTATAAATTAGATGGACCCTATGTATCAAAAACTTTATAATATAATTATTTATTCTAAATGATTTTATTTGAACTTAATATAAAAATATGATGGGAGGATTATGTCGCCCTCTTTTTTCCCTATCTTATATCCCCTATTGCTTTTTGTCTTTTACTCTCCCCTTAAGTTATAGAGATTATAAGTAAGCAGCTCAAAAGAATTACTCATTCTTTCCCAATTTTATATATATCTTAAAACAATTTTCTAATTTAAAGCCTACTCCTAAGTTTTTTATAATTCCATCTAGACTCTATGAAGGCTTTGAGAATAACCCTTCTTAGTTAATTAACTTGAATTGAAAATACTACAAATTGTTTCCCTAAAAGTTTCAGAAAGCTAACTATATTTCTACAAATTTTCCAAAACTTTATTAATTAAGTTTTTCAATATATTACATATACTTATAAATATACTTATAAATCCACTATTAAATCATGACAAAAAAGAAATATTTATCCACCAAAAAAACATCTAGGCAAACGATTTCTATTTCCCCTGCTCTTAAAGATTGGGTAAAAAGATATCTTAACAAAATGAATTCTGAGAACCCAGAAGATGAACGCTACAAGAGTATCTCTGCTTTTTACACTTATGTTATGGAAAAAGCAATGAATGCTTTTGAAAAAGGAAAAACTCTTGATGATTTTGAACATTTCGTTGACGGTGAAATATATGAATTTTATGACGAATATTCGTTTAAGGCACATAGACCAATGGTTGAAATGTCTGTGAGACCCCATAAGTATACAAATCTCGATTTAAATTTCATCACTCACTTTTTTAATGACTTTGTATTAATATTAAAGAAAACATTTAGTTCAAAAAATGTAAAGAAATTACAAAAGTTTCTAGATCGAATATCATCTTATTTAAATTCAAACAAAATTGCGGATTATATAAAGATTGAAGTGCTTAATCTTGAAGAGTTTAAGAAAACAAAAAAAGATCTCACTGTGATGATTGAAACCCGTTGCCCCTATGAACATATTTGCTATGAAAATAACAAACTTTACGCTGCTCTCTTTGCAATAGCTGGTATGAAGGTAATAAATTTTACATACTCCAAAAAAAATTCCTATTATAGATGGGAGGCAATTGCGACGGATCAGTTATTGAAAGAAGAACTTCTCGAAGAGGAAACAACAAAATTATTCAATCATAATATATCGTTTCTAACAAATTATAAAAGAGTCCTAGATGACGAACATTTCTATTTGTGGATGAAATTAGCGAAAGATAAAGGGGTTTGGATCGATTTTGATAATAAATTTACTAGAGAACGATGGATAAAGGCTATTGAAGATGATATAAAAAAATTTTCAGCTCGAGAAGATATTGGAACTTATATATTAAAATTTTTTGAAACACTTCATTGGATTGATATCGAACATGAAGATAACCGTATTTTTACATTCCGTCTACCAAAAGCTGGCAATAATGAAAATAAAGAATCTCTATTGAAATATTTAGCAAAAGTTTCAACTATAAATCAAATTGATGGAAAATATCAGTTAAAATAAAACTATTTCATCCTTCAATTAAAAAAAATAATCTCATATTGAAATATGGATAAGATAAGTAGTTTAAATTTTGATAAAAGATAGATATAATTATATTAAGGTGATTTAGATTATTAATTGGTATTGTGTCCCTAGGTTCTTAAGCTCTCCATACTCTGAGACTCTATCTAATACAAACTCTCTTTCCTCCTTCCATTTATCAATAGAGAGAGAAAACTCAAAAACTAAATCTTCCTGGTTAATAATTGTTATCCAATTTATATTTTTAAAAAAATTAAGAACTCCTTTTGCTTTTGATTTCTGTGAGCTGGTAAATCTTTCAATATCTTGTTTTATTTTTGAAAACCATTCTTCCATTGCCATTGGGGATTTAAATTTCAAGGCGATATTATTATCCTTCGCCATTTTTATCCATAAATGACAAGAATTGTCATCCAAAATTCTGAAAAAATTAACCAATTCTTTAACATTCTTTTTCATTAATTCTTTTCTTTTCTCTAGTAGTAGGTCCTTCTTTCCAAATAGAGGTTTGGGTTCAATATCATATCGGATATAATTTTCTTTTTCGGAATATACAATTTTGTTTATTTTAAATCCTAAAAAGCCTAAAATCCCTATAATTAATTTAGCATTATGAAAATGAAGGTTTTTATAATTACCGATATGTTCCACTGAATAAGAGTCTCCCCTTACTTCAATATTAGACTTATTAATTATTCTATTGGATATAAAATACTTATTAAATTCTTTAAATAAATTATTCACATTTCCCTTCGAATAGTCTTTTTTATCAATAAATAATTCTTTAGACCTTAGAAATAGTTGAGGGATTTGATCATATTCAGGGATTATATACTTATTTAAGGAGATACTTGTTTCAAGATCGGGAATTATAGCTTTGAATGTAATGTCATCGAAAAAACCACGAATATCTTTATGAGCGATTTTTTCAAGATCCTCAAGAGTTTTCCCACTCTTAAGAGCAGACAAAGTTTTGTCCATTACAAATGTAAAAAAGGCAGAGATACTTTTATATCGATCATCATTAGGATTATTTTCCTGCATATCCTCAATATATGAAATAATTGCTTGTCGAAGTGCTGGAGAGATAGATATTGTTTGTCGTGTTATTTTTTTATCCGATAAAACTCTTTTATTAGTCATATTTACTAGACAAATTCAATTTCTTATATTAAAAAAAATTAAGTTTTTATAAATTATTTATATAGTTTTAAAATAGATTTTAAAATAAATATTTACTATCTTAGATATATGAGTAAATATGATTACAACGAACTTGGCTTGAAATGTGGTTTAGAAATCCATCAACAACTTGATTCTGAAACAAAACTATTCTGTAGATGCCCTAATGGACTTCAAGGCACAAGAGAACCAGACTTTACTATAACGAGAGAAATGAGGCCAGTTTTAGGTGAGATGGGAACCTATGATAAGGCAATGCTCACAGAATATAAAAAGGGGATGAACATCGTTTACGAATGTTATAATGATGTAATATGTACTTATGAAATGGATGAGACTCCTCCTTTTAAATGTAACGAGGAAGCTAAACAAATCGCGATAAAAATCGCCCTTCTGCTAAATTCGAATATTATTAAAGAAATGCATGTCTGTAGAAAGAATTATTTAGATGGTAGCGTACCATGTGGGTTTCAACGAACGATGATTCTGGCAAAGGGTGGTTTTATAGAATTAGAAAAAGGAAAAAAGATTGGGATTGATATTGTATGTTTAGAAGAAGATGCAGCAAGAAGAACGAAAAAGGAAAGAAAAACTAATTATTTTAGATTAGATAGGTTGGGTATACCTTTAGTCGAAATTACTACAAAACCAGATATTAATGATCCTGATGAATGTAGAGAATGTGCTGAGCGATTAGGAATGTTATTATGGTCCACAAAAGTTAAACGGATTTTAGGTTCAATTCGACAAGATATAAATGTAAGCATCAAAGAAGGTACTCGCATTGAAATAAAGGGAGTACAAAAATTGGATTGGATACCTATTTTAATTAATCATGAAGTTTCCAGACAGAAGGAACTAATTAAAATAAAAAAACAATTACAATCATTAAGTTTGAATAAGAATAAAGTATCAGGAAAACCGAAAGACCTATCAAAAGATTTAGCAAACACTCAATGCAAATTTATTGGAAAAGGAATAAAAAATGGAAAAAGGGTGTTTGGAATTAATTTTAAGAATTTTAAGGGTATTTTTGGAACTGAACTGATGCCAGACTACCGATTCGGTACAGAAGTTAGTAATAAGGTCCAATCCATTTCTGGATTGAAAGGATTAATTCATTCTGACGAAAATCTTCCGAAATATGGGTTTAGTAAGGAAGATATCACAAATATAAAAAAAGGGTTAAATTCAACTAATAACGATTGCTTTATTTTAATTTTAGGTGATCAAAAAGAGATTAAAAGCGCTATTGAAGTTATTTTGGATCGTGTCGATTATGCATTTGAAGGAGTTCCCCCAGAAACCAGACGAGCGCTCGAAAATGGAAATACAGAATTCCTAAGGGAGCTTCACGGGGGTGCAAGACTATATCCTGATACAGACTCTCAAGCTATTATCAATACTGATGATGAAATTAATAATATAAAATCTCAAGTTCCTGATTATCCATGGGAAATAATTAATTCATACTCCAATAAGTATCAAACAGAACAAAGAGTTATTAAAGATTTAATCTTCACCAATAAATTATCTTTATTCGAAGAACTTATTCAAATTTATCCAGAAGATCCAACTTTAATTTTTACAACATTATTAGAAACAACCACTGCCCTTCAACGTGATGGAAAAGAAATGGAGCATATAAAAGACAGAGATTTCATACATATTTTTAGATTGCTAGAAGAAAAGGAAATAGGTAAAGAAGCCATTGAGAATATACTTGCTTATAAAGCAGATAATCCCAAATTATCTATAGAAGAAGTAAAAGAAAAACTTCATCTTGAAAGTGTTGATAAAAACGAACTTAAAGAAATATTAACTAAAATAGCGAATAAAAATGAAAAATTAATAAAAGAACGCCAAATGGGGGCAATGGGTCCTTTAATGGGAGACGCAATGAAAGAATTACGTGGCAAAATAGATGGATCTATAATTTCAAAAGAATTGCAAAATATAATAAAAAATAAATTAAAGGAGATGTAAATACATGGCTAAAAAACTCGAAGGATATAAAGGAAAAGCGAAAAATATCTTAGATAAGCAAAGCTTTGAAACTTGGGATATTTTAAATATCAAAACGGAGAAAACTGAATATCAAGGAATATTATTACCTCGCAATGAATATTCTAGACCTGAATTTATTGAGATAAAACTCAAAAATAACTATAATATTGGTATTTATGTAGATGATATAATGGAAATCACAAAAATTGGGACTGAGAAGGCTGATTACAAAATACCTGAAAAAAAGTTTCCAAAAACAAAAGGGTTTCCCGAGGTTAAATTATTAGGTACAGGAGGTACAGTTGCATCACGCTTAGATTATACCACTGGGGCGGTTATTCCTGCATTTACACCCGGGGAACTCTTTAGTGCAGTTCCGGAATTGGCTGAAATCTGTAATTTAGAAACTGAAATATTGTTTAAGATCCTTTCGGAAAATATGAAACCCGAATATTGGAAAAAATTAGCAGAAAAAATCGCAGAAGAAGCAAATAATGGAAAAGATGGTATTATTATCGCCCACGGAACAGATACAATGGGTTATACCTCCGCAGCATTATCATTCATGTTAAAAGATTTATCAATACCCGTCGTTCTTGTCGGGAGCCAGAGAAGTTCTGATCGTCCTTCTTCTGATGCTCCTTTAAATCTAATTAATGCCGCAACAGTTGCCACATCCAATATCGCAGAAGTTATGGTGGTTATGTTAGGCTCAACATCTCATGAATATGGTCTAATTCACAGAGGAACTCTTGTTAGAAAGATGCATACATCCTATAGAAACACATTTAGAACTATCGATGATATACCAATGGGAATGGTAAAAAACCGCCAGATAAAAATGTTTAAAGAGGATTATAATGAAAAGAATAAGGGTAAAACCAAGGCTATGACCAATTTTGAAGAAAAAATCGCTCTAATTTATTCTTATCCGGGATTGACCGAGGATCAAATTAATTTTTATATAAAGAATGGATATAAGGGTATAGTTTTTGCAGGGACAGGGTTAGGTCATGTAAGTACTCAAGTTTACAGTGCGATAGAAAAAGCAATTGATGAAAATATAATTGTATTAATGACCGCTGAACCTCTTCATGGTTTCACTGGTATGAACGTTTATTCTACAGGTAGGGAACTTTTAGATTTAGGTGTTATTCCCGGGAGAAACATGATCCCCGAAGTGGGATATGTGAAATTAGGATGGGTTTTGGGACAAACAACTAATTTAAAAGACGCAAAAGAATTACTTTTAACAAACCTGGCAGGGGAATTCCTCCCCCGTGAAAAACCAATCGCCTTTAATTATGATATAGATTCTCTTCTTCGTAATGATAAATTATAACTCAAATTTTCTATTTTTCTTTTTTGATTAAAAAGAATTAATTATATTCTTTTTTTTGAGAAATAAATTTAATAAGCTTATTTTTCTTGGATTTAATAGATAAAGTATAATTATATTATTGATATGGGATCATTCAGTAATATAAAGACAAAATAATCCCGACTAAGAAAATATCTTAAAAAATTAAATCAATTACGGTTATAATACTAATGGAGCATTTGAAAAGACAATTATCGAAGGAAAATAATTTAATGCAGATTTTATTTGAGGAAAATCCTTATATGATTAATTTACTTGATAAAGAAGGAAAGTTTTTATATGCCAACCGAAAGTTCCTAAAAAGAATTGGGTTATCCTTCGAAAATATTAGGGAAAAAACGATTTTTGATTTATTTAACTTTCAACAACCGGAAAAAATAAGAAAAGCAAGAAGGAAATTAAAAAATGGAGAGACCATAAAGAATCTTAAGATTGAACTTAATACTAAAAATAAGGAAAATCGTTTTTTTAAAATATATGCATTTCCATTAGGGGAAAAACATAATTATTCTAGCTTTCTAATTGTAGTTACTGATATATCTCGTCGTGAAAAAGTAAAAAAACAATTAAAAGAGCTGTCAGACATTACTCTAAATAGTGCAGATTCCATTATTAAGACAAATAAACAGTTTGAGATTACCTATATGAATCCGGCAGCAGAGGAACTATATGGGTGGAAATTGGAAGATGCTCGTGGAAAAACCCCTGCTATCTTTAATGCGGCCCCAAATGTAGAGACATTTCAAAATAAAATTTATAAAACAGTTAATTCAGGTCAAATATATAAGGGTACTTACTTAAATAAACGAAAAGATGGAACATTATTCTATTGTGAAATGAAAATATCGCCCCTGTTTGACGAAAAAGGGGATATATATGCATTCACCAGCTCACAAAGAGACGTCACCCCGCGAATCCAAGCAGAGAAACATCTTAAGGAAGCTCTCGCTAAATCAGACTTTTATAGGGATTTACTTGCTCATGATATGGGTAATATACTCAACAACATTCAATCTTCAATACAATTACTCGAACTTTTAGATTCCAATCAAGAAATGTCTAAAGAAAAAAAGGATGCTATGAATATTATTAAGAAACAAGTAAAACGGGGGTCTTCATTGATTTCAAATGTGCGAAAACTTTCAGATATAAATGGTATTGAACTTCCCCTAAAAACTATAGAGATTAAAGGATTTATTACTAGTGCTTTTAAAGATATCTGCTCACGATTTCAAGAGAGGGAAGTAGAAGTGAGGAGAAATATTCCAAAAGACGCTATTAAGGTGGAAGCGGGAGATCTCCTACTAGATGTATTTGAAAACATATTAATTAATGGTTGTATACATAATGATTCCAAAAAAATTGAATTAGAGATTAATGTTTCTAAAATAAGAAAAAATGAAGAAAGGTACATTCAAGTGGAATTCAAGGATAATGGGATAGGGATTATTGATGAGAATAAAGAAAGTATATTCCAAAGAAGTATTAAAAGAGGAAAGAGTAAAGGGGGAATGGGATTAGGTTTATCCTTAGTAAAAAGCATTATAGAACAATATAATGGAAAAATTTGGGTAGAGAACCGAATCGAGGGGGATTATACTCAAGGTAGCAATTTTATCATTCTTCTTAAAGAAGCTCTTTAAATCATAGTTCTATAATAATCTCTTTAATATTGTGTCTTCCAAAAAAAATCGTTTCTCTCTTCATTTTTCTTCTTTAAAAAAATATTTAAATATGATTGAATATTTAAATCTTAATCTCAATTATCAATGAAATGTGATCTCTAATGGGCTTTAAAAAAATGAAAAAAGCATATAATGCATCTGCAAAAATAATGGAGAAACGGATGGAAAAGGAACGCCCAGAAGACTTTCAAATTTTAAAAAAAGTTTCTAAATCATCTATTGTGATAGTTAAAGGAACATACGATAAAGTGGAATTAGTTTTAGATCTTATTAATATTCCATATCTCTTAATAGATTCTAATCAATTTAATCAAATTGAACTAAATCCTAACCAAATTCTAATAATTAACTGTCCCGGAAACGGTATGGAAGAAAGTCTTACTAAAATTAAGGATTTTGTTAAACAAGGAGGCTTCTTATTTACAACCGATTGGGCTTTATCAACAATTTTAGAACAAATCTTCCCTGATTTTTTAAAATATAATCAAAGACCAACGCAAGATGATTGCGTCGCAGTTGAAATAGTTGATAAAAATAATAAATTTCTTGAGGGAATATTTAAAGCTGATGAAAAACCAATTTGGTGGTTAGAAAGTTCCTCCTATCCTATTCAAATATTAGATCCTAAAAAGGTTCAAATATTGGTCAAAAGCGAGGAAATGAAGCAAAAATATGGTCAAGATCCTATTGTTATTACTTTTAACTATGGAGATGGTGGGACCGTTTTACATATGACCAGCCACTACTATCTTCAGCGTTCTGAATTACGGACAAACCGTCATATGAAATCAGCTGCAGACTATGCTATGGAGGAGATGGCTTTTTCAAAAGAAGAAGTAATGGAAATCGAAAAAGAACTTAATGGTGTGTCATTAGGAGAGGCTGAATCAGCATATTCTACAACCCAGTTTCTCGGTAATGTTATTATTGAGCAACAGAAAAAAGTGAATAAACGATTGACTAAAAAGAAATCAGTTGAAAATAAAGAATCCAAATAATTCACCTTTTTTTCTTTTCCTTAAGAAAATTGTATTAACGAAAAAGAAGATATAAAAAAACAAATATTATTATTATTTTTATAATCATACAATAAGTATTTTATAATGATTTTAATTTGCCCATCAAAGTCCTAATTGCTGAAGATTCTGCTTTTGTAAGAAAAAAAATTTCACAAATATTATCATCTAATAATTTAATAGAGGTTGTTGCAGCGGCAAAAAATGGAGAAGAAGCAGTCGAATTAACATTAAAGTATCTTCCCGATGTCCTAATCTTGGATCTATTAATGCCGAAGATGAATGGATTAGAAGCATTTAAGAGAATTATGAATGAATACACGGTTCCCACTATAATTTTATCTAGCATGGGACCTAGCAATTTAGATTCATCTATCCAAGCACTTATAATTGGTGCCTTTGATTATATAATGAAGCCGGGTACTCTTAAAGGGGAAAGTCTAACTCATTTCAAAGATATTTTAATTGATAAAGTAAAACTAGCATCTAAATCCCACTTTAAAAGAGCAGATGATAAAAATGAGAAAAAATTTACCCAAATATCCCCCCGGCAAAAATTAGTCAATGAAATATTTGAATTTGGACGATTTTTAAAAAAAATTGAGTCATCTGATAAGTCAAATTCAAAGACAAAACTCAAAAATATAGAAGATTTGAATTCAGTTCAAAAGAATGTCCCTCTTTCCGAATTTAAGCGTCATAAAAAGAATAAAAAAGAAAAAAAAAGAGTTCCAAAAAACATAGAAAAAGATTCTAAGGATGTAAAAAAACCTAAGAATAAAACATCAATTAAGAATAAAAACGGGAAAAAGAAAGAATTATTAAAAAAAACCAAAACTTTTAAAGAAAGCGAAAACAATGCCAAAGAAAATAAGAATGGTAAAAGAAAATATGATAACTATTCTAAGTCTGTGAAGCAAACTTCAAAAGAAACTCCAATACTTAGTGGGAATTTAAAAAAATCTAATTTATACCCAGATCAAATAAGTAAAGATATTAATTTAGAAAATAAAGATAAAAAAACATCTCTTACAGCGATTGATCTTCTCTCAAATAGAAATTTTCAAAAATCAAATATAAAAATACATAGGAAATTAATAGTTATAGGTGCATCTGTGGGCGGCCCCCAAACAATTAAAACAATCCTAAAAAAACTCCCTAAGGATTATCCATTCCCAATTATCATTGTGCAACATCTAAATTCAAAATTTATCAAACCATTTGCACAATCCATGGACGAATTATGTCCAATAAAGGTAAAGGTTGCTGAACACAATGAATTAATAAAATCAAGTGTTGTATATATTGCCCCTGGAGAAAAGCATATTAAAGTATCCACAAAAAATCATTATCCAAGTATAAAAATATTTAATGATATTTCTATTAATTTTTGCAAACCTTCAATTGATATATTATTTATTTCGGCTTCACAAGTATATAAAAATCGGGTAGTAGGGATTTTACTAACAGGTATGGGTAAAGATGGGGTAAAAGGAATAAAATACATTTACAACAATAATGGATTTACGATATCTGAATCAGAAGAAACTGCTATTTTATATGGGATGCCAAAATTTGCAGTTGAAAAGGGTGTGGTAAACAAGAGCTTACCAATTGATAAAATTTCCGAATTACTAATTAGATATTCTAATACATAGCTATACAAAGTAAAGGAATTGAACGATTTAAGATAAATCTCATATATATAACAAAAACATATGTTTTTAAGTATGTTCTATATTATTTTTGTAGAAATATGAGATACGAAATAATCGAAGGTGTTAATATTATTCAACCCTTAGAAATGGATTCCGATATTTATGATAAAATCATTCTAAAATTGGAAACTGAGACTCATATCAAATTTAAGTATTATCAAAATAATTATGTGATAAAAAGAATCAAATCAAGAATAAATTCTTTGAATTTATCTTCTGATGGAGCTTATTATGATTATTTAAAGAATCACCCAGATGAAATCGATCTTTTCTTAGATAATTTTACTATTAATTATTCTTACTTTTTTAGAAACTTTAACGTTTTTCAAGAAATAAAGAAATTGATAGAAAATGCGGGATTAACTCAACAAGACACTATAAGAATATGGTCATGCCCTTGTGCTTCTGGTGAGGAGCCATATTCCTTGGCGATATTATTTGAAGAGTTAAAAAATGATAAGAAAAATTTTCCTAATTATGAAATTATAGGTTCGGATATCAATCCAAACGCTATAAAAAAAGCAAGATTAGGAATTTACGGCGAACATGCTTTGAGTGAGATACCTGAAAAAATAAAGAAAAAGTACTTTGAAAGACTTTCAGAAAGTTCTTTAAAATATAAACTGATAAAAAAAATAAGAACTAAAGTAAGATTTATTAATGAAGATATTACTTTAGGCCATCAAAAGTCTCAAAAATACGATATAATATTATGTAGAAACTTTATAATTTATATAGATAATATTTACCGAAAAGAACTCCTTAAGAATCTCAAAATGGTTTTAAAAGAGCAAGGTATATTAATACTAGGTAAAACCGAAAAAATTAGACAAGACAATGCTCTTGAAATCATTGATCCAATTAATCAATTTTATATCCATAATTCAGAAAATGTAAATGATAAATATCCATATAAATCTCTTTTATTTAAAAAAAATGAACAAAAAAGAATTTCAAAACCTCTAAATCTAAAATTACAGAGTAGAGAATTCAAAACAAGAGAAAAATCAAATAAAAAACACCTACAAACAAGAAAAACTAAAAAACAAATTGAACAAAAGAGAGAGAAAAAGAATGATAAAAATGAAAATGATAATAAAAATTCAATAAAATTAATTAAACCTAATAAAGCCAAAGTCAAAAATGATAAAATTGTAGAATTAGAACTAGAATCAGAACCCAATAAAACTACATATACATTAAATGAATTCAATGACAAATTTGCAAACCAAAAAATAAAAGGTTCTCAAGAAAAATTAGAAATCCAAGGTGAGTCTTCTGAACAAATCCAAGAGAATTTAAAAAAATTAAAAGAAAAGATTGATAAGGAAATCTTTTATCTTGACCAGCAGAGAGATGATTTAAATAATAAAATATCAATTTTCCAAAAAAAACAAAAAGATTTTCAATTAGAAAAAGAACAATTTATTCGAAAAAAATTATTTTTTAAGCAACAAAAGAAACAATATGAAAAGGAATTAAAATGGTTTCAAAAACAAAAAAATCAGTTCGAGACTAATAGAGAACGATTTAAAGTTAAAAGAATTCAATTTTTAAAGGAGAAACGGAAATTTGAATCACGATTGCACAATAATAAAAAAAATAATGATAACATTAAAAAATTTGAAGAAAAAAAGAGATCTCTTAAGGAATATATATTACCTCTTGGGAGCCATATCTTACTTTCTCAAAATGATAATAGACTTGGAATAGGACTTTTAAGTTTATATGGGTTGGGAAGTAGCTATGTGTTAATTTTAGTTGATTCTGTTATCAAAGTATATAGCATGGCTCATATTTTATTTTCTAAACCAAAAAATAAAATACAAATGCCCGAGGAAGTATCAGCAATTGAAAAACCACATCAATATGCTTCCCTATGTGTACCCTATTTGATAAAGAGAATGCTAGTGAAAGGGGCCTCAGAAAAAATGATCTCTGCTTATATTATTGGAGGTGCTCAGTTATTCAATAAAAAATATGAGTCTATTATGGAAACTTATAATATTCTTAAAGAAAAATTGTCAGCATATAATATAGAACTTCTTAATTCAGATATAGGGGGAAAATCACGCCGTATGATAAAATATAACCTTAATGAAGAAAAATTATATTTAAGAACTGAGGATGAAAAATCCTTTAAACCCTTATAGAAACAGTTTTTATATTTTCTAATCTTCTTTTTACTTTTAAAATCTTAACATTCTCTTATTTGCATGTTCGCATTTACTAAGATTTAAATATAATTTTTATAATTATATTTTTGATTTTAAAAATGGAATTACTTCAACAAGCAGAAAAGGATTATAAAAACTGGGGAAATTTTCTTGATATTTCGGGATTTATGGATAAAATAACGACAAATCTTTCCGAAAAAGGCTTTGAGCGTGGAAACTCCCGTCTTGTTTATAGTGTATGTCCTGATGATGTCAATAGATTGCAAGACTTAAATACAATAGAAAAAGCACTTACAAGTGAATATAACAACGAATTTCATTTGGGCGGCCTAGGTGCATACCCTATGGGCGGAGTATCTGGGATAATTGCTGCAAGTCATCACCCTCCTGATAGAATTCTAAATGGTGATAGGCGCGGCGGTAATTTAATCTTTTTTATAAGCCCTCATTTCGGTCTTATCGAAAAAGAGAATTACCTCTATGGAAAAATTATCAGACCAGGTCAACAAAAAATTACAAGTTCATGTGGTGCAATGATGGGCTTTTTAGATGCTTTAAAAACAGCGGGTAGTCCAAATAATTTTGATATTACGCCCGACCCACATACTTTAGACCCTACTCGGATGGTATTACACTCTGAACTCATCAATAATTACTCGGATTGGCTCAATAATATTCTTCAAATGGATGATCCTAATGATCAGGTGATTGATCTCTTTAAGTTAAATTACGATTTAGTAATTAATAAGATAGATGAAATGATAGAGGAATTTTTAACATTAGAAGGGGATCACTTCGAAGGTGATATCGCAGTAATCGGAGGAGTTACTGTCAATACAGTATCTGGTGACAATTTTATTCTAAAAGAAATTAAATTTCCCAAAATCTAATTCATTTTTTTTTCTTTTAATTATTATTTTACAATTTAACACAAAAACTTTTTTGACTATAAAAATCATAAGAAAAGAATACATTTTTATAATAAATCTATTATTGTATAATAAAAATATAAGGAATAATTTTTTTCTACCAAAGAAATAAAAATGATAACTCAAGGCTTAGCGAAAATTATTGAATCAAGTTCTAATGAAATTAACTTATTTTATAAAAAAATTGATGAATATTTCAAAGGTAATATGTTAAAAAATATACAAAAATTACCTCTTAATGCTAATGATCCTAAAGAAGTATTAAAATCTCTGGTTTCATTAATTTATGATATATTAAGAGATTTGAGTTTTTCAGAACAAGAAATAGAATGTCATTTTTCTTCACTTTGGAAAAGCAATATAGAAGATCAGTTAGGAAATAAGAAGGAAATTATGGAGATATATGAGATTTTGTCGCCACTGCTTTATAAACTCTTCCTAGATAAAATCATTAATTACTTGGCGGATACAAAATCAAATTCTCATATGGCAAAATTAAAGTCTGAGAACTTCTTACCGATTGAATTTATAATAAAATTGAAAGAATTAAGAAAATTTTTTAATCAAAATTTGGAGAAAAAGGATAGATTACAAAAATATTTGCAAATACAAAATAAAATCTTACAAAAATTAATTAATAATCAAGAAAATATTGAGAAATTTCAACAATTGAATGATCCAAGAGATAGAATCCAATTATCCTACATCATGTATCGTATCATAGAATTTTTCAATTTGGAAGGAATGTTTGATTTTTCTCCTATCCAGGATTACATTAAAGAACATCCGGAACAATGGTTGGATACAATCCCATTAGTTTCATTAAAAAATCCCGATATTTATTACTGTGGGATCTATCTCATTAATAAACTTATTATTCCAATGGATATGAATGATGTAAAATACTTCCTTTTAAATATGTATGACGAATGCATTGACGAATTTGAAGCCCCACTCATAGAAGCTACAAATCAAGTTTATTTCTTTTTTAAGTCCTCTTGGATGGCAAGGCTAGAGCTTTCTAACAGACAAAATAAAGAACTACTCAAAGGAGATAAAGTTTATTATACCACATCCTATCTTAGAAATCTCGAAACTTCTCAATTAGTTCTAATTTTAAGAGTATATAATCATTTAGATTTATTTGATAAATTGGATCAAGATAAAATTAAGCCGATTACCAATGAAATAGAGAGAAGAGTCTCGGAAAAGGGGATTAAACAATTTCGGGATGGTTTTATCTCTGCAGAAGCTACATACCATGTCTTATTTTATAAATATATGAGAAATAGTTTAGAAGGACTTCAAACCCAAAAGATTTTGGATAATATTATTTCTCGTATTTATAGAAATCTACAACTTATTGATTTTTCAGAAGATATTAATTATGACTTGCTCACTGAATTGTTTTATGCATGTCAGAGCCTTCAATTATTAAATTGTATCGAAAATGAGTCTATGGTGGAACTACTTGCTAAGCATCTTTTCCCAACAAGGGTCCTTCAAAAATTTATAGATTCTGATGAGACCCCTACTTTCAATAACTCAAAACTTTTTGAGCTCAAGATATCAAAAGATACAGGCGACCTTATTCATGAAATTAGGCACTGAATTTAAATAATATTGTTAAAAATTAAAAAAATATATTAAATTGATTTGATCTTTTTGACTACTTCTCGAAGTTGTAAACTTCCCATCCCTAATCTTATCTCTTTAGAGAAAATTAAAATGAGAATAACTTCATAATCTTCTGCTAAATTAGTAAAGATTGAACATACCTTTTGTTTGTTCTCTAACTCAAGAAACATTTTCCTAACCTTTATCAATTTTTTTTGATTTCTTACTTCAAATTCTTTAATAGTATTTAATAATGTCTTATGTGGGAGGGAAGAGTAGAGAACCTTACCTGTAACCGTTAATAAAGCACTTCCAATAACCTCTTTATCATCAACACACTCTCTTAAAATATATAAAATATCTTCGAAGATATCCAAGGAGTTGAGATTTTGATCCATCGAATTTACCGATTCTTGAGTTTTTCCTTCAAAAAATTCCATTTTTGAGAATTCAAAATCAATTTTTTGATATCCTCGAGGTACATAATTTTTATCAATATAAACCTGGAAGCTGTGCCCGCAAATCAATCCTTTCGGAACTGAAACAGTCGTTAACTGCTTACTTTCATTAATTATTTTAGAGGGGATCATAAGATGATCCTTTTTATCACAAACAGGACATTTTATCAATGTCTCTGTATATTGATTACCCTCTGTGCTTGTATCTTTTTCACTTATCATCTTTTAAAAAAATATCTTAATTTTCTGAATAATAATTAATATGTAAAATCTCAAATCAGATAATAATTTTTATCATATATAAGGTTTATCAAAAAAAAAGGGACTTTTTTTACAAAAATTCTGTTAGAAATAAATTTTTTCCTTTTTTTTTACAAAGATTTAAATAAGAATTTTGAGATTGTTTTATCAAATAGTTATTTTGTGTGAATAAAAAGTAAATTAAAACAAAAAAAGGAATAATAAGGTGAAAAATTAGAAATGGCATTAGAGATAGGTGAACTAACAGGTCTCATCATGATTTCGGTGGCAGTCGTAATATTTATTATCTCAATGATTCTACAAAAATCATTGATTAAATATTTCCCTGGTATTATCTGTACCTGGTTTATCTTTCTATTTACAAATATAGAGGCACTTCCAGAGATTGCAACAGAATTGGCTGATTTATTTAACTTGTTTGAGCATACATTCATTATGCTGTCCGCAATATGCTTCACTTTGGGAATTCTGTATGAATATTATTCCGGGTTTATTCGGAGTAAGCTTGATCATATGGCGAGAGGTGAAAAGTAATATGTTATTAATTGAAATAGTCGATTTAAGAGATGGAGGGCTTAATTTAATAGGAGTATTTTTCTTTATGATCGCTTTGATTTTAGCCTTGATTCTCTATTATAGAGAACGAACCTTGACTCATATCTTTTTCTTCTTGATAATGTTTGGAGGTTTTATGTATGCTCTTGGAAATGTTTTAGATAAATGGGGTTTTTCGCAAGGAGAACTTATGTGGGATGTTATGGGTGAAACTTTTAGCATGTTTATGATCGCTTTGACGTTTGTTGTAGGGTTTGTTGATGTGCTAGAGGTACGAATTGAGCAGCATGAGCAAGATTTAGAAAGATTAATTGATCATGCGGAACAAACCGCTATTAATGTTGCAAATATATCAGCAGAATTAGAGGCTAGTGCAGAAGAGGTCGATAAAGCAATACATGGAGCAGATGATCACATCCATCAATTGGAAAAAGGAACATTAGGACAAGTTGAAGCGCTAAAAGAAGTAGAAAGACATGCAATATCTGTAGATGAGAATGCTCATGAGATTTTAGAACATACAGGAGATATTGATCAAGTAATGAAATTAATTGCTAGCATCTCGGAAGAAACAAACCTCTTAGCGTTAAACGCAAGTATTGAAGCAGGAAGGGCAGGAGAACACGGTAGGGGCTTTGCAGTAGTTGCTGATGAGGTCCGAAAGTTAGCGGAAGAATCAAGAAGTTCTGTTTCTCAATCTGGAGAAAAGATTCAATTTATAGAAAGACTAATTGAAACAACAGTCGAAGCAATAGATAATGTAACAAAGGAAATCCATGAAGCTGAAGAACACGAAGAGGAAAATGAGGTAGCATTGGAAGAGATTGAGGAAACTCTAGATCAACAAGTTGTTGCAATGGATGAAATTGTAGCAACCGCTCAGAGATTAGAATTGCTAGCAGAAGAATTGCAAGAAGAATTAGATATTCATAGAGGGGAAGAAGGAAAGAAAGCGATTCAAACTAAAAAGACAAAACCTAGCCGACAGATAAAGACCGGAAAAAGCGAGAAGAAAGAACACAAACAGAGAATAAAAGTTGAGAAAGCAGAAATACCAGAAGAGGAAGTTATAGAAAGCGAAAGTGTCATAAAGGTAGACTAAAATCAAAAATTTAAAGTGGTTTTTTTATTTCCACATTTTTTTCATTATTTTTAAAAAAAAAATAAAACATATATGTGTAGGCAAACAACATGATTGATATGAAAAAGTTTTCAAATATGAATAAACTACGAACAGGAAAGTCTCAATCCATATTAGGGTTTTGTATATTAAAACTCGGGAATAATCAATCACTTAATGATTATGAATTGGTTTTTAAAAAAGGATTAAGAGACCCATTGATTCAAAATGTAATTGAATCAAATAAACAAGAAATTATGCAGAAGGAAAAAGGAAATTCAATCATTCCGCTAGATGAAGTTATGATTATTATTCACTTTTTTGAAGATTCCTATCAAAATAAAATTATTTTAATTTTTATGGACGATAAAGAGAGAGATATCAATTTTACTCAATTATACTTAATTTCAAAAGAAATTTTTAAAAAATTCAGTTCACAGATTAATCATACTGAAATAAAAACATTTTGTAATGAAATAATAAAAATCCCTCAGAGTGAGGATCTTATTGGAATTTTTATTTTAAATCCCTCGGGAAGTCCTTATTTTACAAAAATAAATAAGGAAAGGGCGGGTTTAGCTAATAAGGATGTACAAATTAGTGGATTTATTTCAGCAATCCTTACATTTTCAAAAGAGGTTATTTCACAAGATTCAGGAGGAAATTTAAAGGAAATCAATTTTGGAAATCAGAGGTTTTTTACAATTATCAGAAATAATGTAATATTTGCATATTTAGTTGAAAATGCAAATAAATTATTTAAAAGATATATGCAAATCGTAGTTGATGAGTTTTTCAGCTCGTATAAGAAAGAGTTAGAACAATACAATGGAGATATTTCTCCGTTCAAAGGTTTTGAAAATACATTAAACAAATACTTTAAAATATAGAAATATGTGATTAAAAAAATGCAAAAAAATATTTATGAGAAAGAAAACATTTCAATTATTATTTTTAATGTGGGCTGGGAAGAATTCGCGATCGATCTCTTAGATGTTAAAGAAATTATACAGGCAGGACAAGTAAGAAAACTTCCAAAAAGTATGGATTTTATCGATGGAATTTATAACTATCGCGGGGAAATCATCCACATTATTAATTTACGTAAAAAACTTAATTTGGATGAGTATAAATTATATAGATCCAAAAAGGAATTATATGAAAGTAAAAAAGAGGGAGAAACTGTTAGTGAAGAGCAAATAGGAGGTTCTAATGGGGGGACAGCAAAAAAATATATAATAATTGTTAATGTTGATAACAAAAATATTGGATTTTATGCTGATAAAATTCATAATGTTTCTCAAATTAACAAGAGCGATATTATAGACCTCACTCCTATATTTCAAACAAGCGTGGATGTTAATTATATTAAAGGGGTTATTCGATTTGAGGATCGACCTCGAATCCTAATAAATCTTAGTAAAGTATTAACCGAAGCCGAAGCTCAAATGATTCAAAAAGAATTAGATTCAAGAAAATAAAATAAAAAAAAAGAGTTGATAAATTATATGCCAGAAAAGAAAAAAATACTTGTTGTAGATGATGCAGCCTTCACTCGTAATATGCTTAAAAAGATAATAGATAATGCAGACTATACAAAGGTAGTTGGAGAGGCATCAGATGGAAACGAAGCAATAAAACTTTACAAGCAGTTAAAACCTGATTTAGTTACGATGGATCTGGTCATGCCAGTTAAAGGTGGTATTGAAACAATAGAAGAAATTAAAAAATTTGATGATGGTGCCTTAATCATCTGTGTATCTGCATTAGGTCAGGAAGCATTAGTACTAGAGGCTGCAAAAAAAGGGGCAAAGGATTTTATCCAAAAACCTTTTAAGAGCGATCAAGTAACAGAAGTTCTAGAACGTACACTCCTAAATAATAAAGGCCATTAAAAATTGAAGGTGAAAATTAGCAATGTCATCAAAAGAAGATAAAGATTTTAAACTATTTGTGAAAGAAGCAGAAGAATTAATAAGAAAGATCGAAGAGAGTATATTAAATCTTGAAGAAAATTTTAAAAACAATGATCCTGTAGAACAACTTTACTTTTCATATCATAATCTTAAAGGAATGACTGGAATGGTTGGATTTGACAATTTCTCAAAACTTTGTCACAGCTTAGAAAATCTGTTAGACGAGATTAAGGATTATGAAAAACGTGCAGAAAATAAAGGTCAATTGATTGGGTTATTATTTGAAAGTCATGATGTAATGAGAAATCTTATAAAGAAAATAAAAGAAAGCGATAAAGAGGATTTAAATCGACAGATTTTAAAGGAATTCGAGAAGAGAATAAACAATCTAAAAACATCAACCACCACCAGTGATTATGATATTACCTTCTTTAAACCTCTTTCTAAGGAAGAATTTGAAAAAATTACTTCAAAAAGCAATTATAAATTTTTCAAGGTTTATATTGAAATTCAAGATACTTGTGTATTTAAGAAAGTAAGACTTTTCATCATCTTTCGTGCATTAGATGAGATTGGAAGGATATGTTCAAGCAGTCCGGAGCCAACTGTGTTAGAAAAGGGTGCGATAGATAATGATTTCGAAATCTATTTTATGACGAAGGAATCTAAAAATGTGATATCTCATAGAATAGATGAAATCTTAGAAATAGAAAGCCGGAAAATAACGGAGATAAGTTCTGATGAATTTTATAATTTGATTAGCGAATATTGCGAAAAAATGCTTGATCAAATGGAAGGAAATAGTCTCCCTACAGAAGAATATTCTATTGACAGTACCCAAGAAAGTACAGTATCTTCTGTAATTGCGGACAACTTTGACGATCAGAATAAAATTACTTCAATTAAAGTAGATATTCAGACCTTGGAAACCCTTATGGATTATTTCGGTGAGTTAGTAATCTTAAAAAATCAAATGTCCCAGATTCTCCAAAAAAATAGGGAAAGAGAAGGATCAAGATTATTTGATGACATGGATAAACTTTTTTTAGAAATTCAAGAAATTATTTTTCAACTAAAACTTGTAAGAGTTGAAAAAACATTCCGACGATATCGAAGATTGGTTAGAGATGTTGCAAAGGAGACAGGAAAACAAATAAAATTTGTTCTAAAAGGATTAGATGTTGAAATAGATAGAAAGGTATTAGAAGAACTAAATAGTCCTTTAATTCATCTTCTAAGAAATGCCATATATCATGGGATTGAAAGTCCAGAAGAAAGAAATAAAAAGAATAAGGATATAGTTGGTACTTTAAGACTTGAATCCTATAGAAAGGCTGGATCAATATATATTAAAGTAAAAGATGATGGAAGAGGGTTAAATTATGAAGGAATTAGACGAAAAGCTATTAGAAATGGAATGTACTCACCTGAAGAGGCTGGAAAATTAACTAATGAACAACTTGAAAAAATTATTTTCCGCTCGGGCTTTTCGACACTTAGAGGAGCAGATCAGATATCTGGAAGAGGAATGGGTTTGGCGATTGTTTCAGAAAAGGTGGAAGAATTAGGTGGATCTGTAGAAGTTAACTCTGTAGAAGAGAAAGGAACAGAATTTATTTTAGATGTTCCCTTTACAAGAGCGATCTTAAAAGCACAGATATTTTCAGTTGGGGGGGATCTATATGCTATTCCCATTGAAAATATAAAACAGATATACTTTTACAAAAGGGAAAATCTGGATTATATAAAAGGAGTTGAACATTATAGACTTGATTCTGAATTGGTTCCACTAATTCGAGTGGACGAATATCTTGGTCTCTCTTCAGCTACTAATAGTAATGAATTCTCTCTCGAAAAGTCTAACTCCTCCACAAAAATCGCAATTTGGTGTAAAAAGGATGAAGAAAATTCTGCAGTATTAGTAGTGGATGAAATTTTACAACAAATGGAGGTTGTGATTAAGCCCTTTAAATCAAAATATTCTAAATTCCGTTCTGTTTTAGGTGTCACTATAACAGGAAGAGGAAAGATCTGTATGGTAATGGATGTAATGGATCTCATCTCTTCAATATCTAGAGAAGTTACAAAATCAATTAGTATCTCAAACTAAAAAAAATAAAGTTAAAATAAATAAGAGGTAAAAAAATGGGTTTTAAACGCGTTTCAAAGGAAGAATTAGAACAAAGTAAGGCTCCACCCTTCTTAGGTCCTCCTCTTCAAACTACTGAAAGATTAGAATTACTCGGAAAAGAAAGTTTGAAATCAAAAAAGCAATTTACTCATAAAGAATCAAATATATTCCTACTAGCACAAGAAAATTTTAAATTCGAATATACTAAAAATGGGGCCCTTGATAATTTCGAAGGAATTGGAGATATTACAATAGTAAATAACTCAGAAAAGAATCGTATATGGGATGTTAACCTAAGTTATTCCGGAACAGAGAACATTTTTGAATATTACACTTTTATTAATGAAGATAAAAAAACGAATTTAGGTAATTTTGAACCTCAAACAAATAAAAATCTTGATTATAAAATAAAAGATACAAAAAATATTATAAATCCAATCAAAATATTTGAAAAAATTACGGTTTCAAATCTAAATAAGGAAAATTTGGGAACTAAAATAAAAAAGCGAAAGATTAGGAAACTTGAAAAAGAAATTCAGAAAAAAAAGGAGAAAACCAAAGTTCAAATTGAAGAAAAATATGGAAAAAAAATCAAGAGTCTACAATCAGAAATAAAAAATAAAGATAATGATATAGATAAGGTTTTAGAAACTTTATCAAAACATACTAAGAAAAAAAATCAGCTTCAAAAAGATATAAATACACTAAAAAAAGTGATTAATAACCTTAAGAAAGAAAAAAAAGAAGAAAAATATGAAATCCTTGAACGATATCTCAAAAAGGAAGACCTAAATCGTAATATTAATGAATTATTAGAAGAAACCAAACAAAAACTTGAATCATTGAAATCTAAAATTCCTGAGATCAAGAAGAATTATTCTAATAAACAAAAGATGATTAAAAATGAGATTGAAGAGAAATATAATCAGAAAATAACTCAAGCTAATAAAGAAGTAGAAAAAAGAGAAGATGAATTGGCAAGAGCCTATAAGAAAGAAGAAGAGTGGACTAAAAAAGAGGATAGACTAGAAAATGTAGTTGGAAAAATTGAAGATAGATTAAAATCTTTAGAAGATAAATTTAAGATCAAAAAGGCTGAAACCGAACTTAAGGAAAAAGAAGGTCAATATAAAAAAGCAGAAGAAAAAGCCGATAAATTCGCTGATAAGGTTAAATCACTTAAAAAAAGTATTAAAAATCTTAAAAAAGATATTAAATCATATAAAAAGAATAAAAATAAAGAATTGGATTCCCAATTAGAGAATCTTACAGATGAAGAAGAAAATAAAATTGAAGAATATATGGATAAAATTGACAAAAATAAGGGACTTCTTAAAGGAATTCAGAATATAATTGAAAAATATGAAGAAGATCTAAAGGAATATAGAGAAAAATTGAAGGAACATCAAGTAAAACTATTAGATACAGGAAAAGAAATAGAAAATTGGATGGAGAAGAAAGAAGAAATTAGATTAAAAATTAATGGATTACAAGATGAAGTTGAAAGACTAGAAAAATTAAAGGAAAAAGAACTTAAAAAGGAAATATCAAGGATTAAAAAGAAGAAAGAAAAAAGAGAGCAAAGAATCTTAGATGGGTATGATGATATGATTGGAGAAAAATTAAGAGATAACTATTATCTTTTATTTAATACACAAAATATGCTCAACTATTCAATAAATATTGAAAATGACTCAGAAAATAAAGTAAAAGAAGTTAAATTAGCAAAACAATTCTCTGATGAATTTAGTGATTTTAAATATGAAAGTTCTTCTGTTTCTGATGTAAATATTAATAAAAACACAATAATTTTTTCAATCCCATCCTTAGATCCTGGGGAAAAAGCTGAGATTACCATACATACATCTATAAAGCCTATTGAGAGAAAAATTATCGGAACAGGAAATATTCAACTCTCATATATATATGAAAATCGTCTTATTTCCGGTTTAAAATTTGAAGAATTAAATGGATATTCGCATGCAATGCATGCTATGAAAATTAAAGAAAAGGAAACAGCTCCTAATAAATGGACTTGTCAGATGATTTTTAAAAATAATAGCGATATCAATATGAAATTAAATTCTATTTTAGTGCTGGATAAAGAGAAAAGAAATAAATATTTGGACTTAGACTTTAATTCAGATAAAGATGGGAAACTAGTAAAACCCCAAGAAACATTTTTCAGCGAAAAATGGGAAGTTGAAGATAAAAATGAACCAAAATTTTATCGAAAATTAAATTATTCTATTACTCATAAAACTGAGAAGAAGAGTCTTATGAATCTTAATTTGGAAGAATCAATTTTTGAGATCATTGATTTATCCGTGGAGAAAAAGTTTACAAAATCGAAGATTAAATCATATGAGGGATCCGATCTTAGTTGCACTCTTACTCTTAAAAACACAGGTACAATACCAATTAAGGGAATGGTCGTTAAAGAGATAATTCCAAAAGATTTTCTTCCCCCTCAAGATCTTTCCAGTTTTTCAATCGCAACCTCATCTGGAAAGGATATTGCGGATAAAGTTCAAATTGAAATCTTGCCAGACGATCAAGATGCTTCAAGCTCTCATGAAATAAGTATTAGGGTTAATTTAGAAAATATCAAACCATTAGAATTAATCAATGTGAATGAGAATATTAAAATAACTTATCCATTTAAGGCAATTAAACCTGATCATACAAAAGAATACAATTTCCCGCTTAATTTCACTTCTTATTATCCTAAAGAGAAGAAAAGTCCCGAAGATTTCTATTATATTTCAGGAACACTTCCTGCTCAAAAGCTTCCAAATTTAGACGTGATCCATCAAAGACGGAATTTATTAATCGCAAAAGAGATCTTTCCTGGACGAAATGTGGATGAATTTGCAATCAGTCTTATAGTAAATAATAGCTCGAATATAGAAATAACAGATATCAAGATTGATGATACATTACCAAATTCTATAGAAGTGGTGTCCTCTAATAAGGAATACAATATCCTCGATTCTGATCTTGAGAGAGCTGATACTATTTCATTTACAATTGAGAGTATTTTACCTTTCCAAGAAGAGGAAATAAGATATTATGTAAGAAGTAAAGGAGATGAAACCTTAGATCAAGAAAAATTAGAATCATATTTATTAACTTAAAGGAGGAAAAAAATGAATTATCAATATTACAAAACATTAATGGACAAATCTGAGGAGAATTTATTTTTCTTAATTGAGAAAATAGTACCTGCACCTTTAAAGGAAGAATTAGGTCTTTTTTTAGAAGGATTTAACCTTGGAAAAATTAAAAAATCTTCTCTTGAAGAGAATTTTATTCAGATTAATCCATTAAACAAAAATTATGCTGACTTATCTAAACTCAATTCCCAACAATTAAAGGAAATATACGAAACTTTCATTAGTAGAGAAAAAAACGATAAAAAGGCGGTAAAATGGAGATTGCTCCGGTATTTGAGAATTCAAAAAGATATACAATTAGAAACACTTCACATTAATGTTGATATGAATGAAGATAATGCAGTGGATATAATCTTCGAAACTAAAAATCATAAGTATTACTTTATAAATTGTAGTTATATTCTAGAAAAGGAATATTATTACAATTTAATAGAAAAACTTATCGCCTTTTCTAAAAAAATTAACCTTAAACCTGAAAAAATCGTATTTTCTGCTCATAAAACCTATAGAGATATTCCTTATAAAGAAGATATTCAAGTAGGTAATATAAAATATGAGATAGAAAAAGAAATCTGGGTAGAATGGACAGAATTAGAAAAACCTTTTAATGGGGAAGATCTTCTTCTAATCCTGAGTAATAATGAAAAAGATTTAGAACTTGCGGGATTTAATTTTACCAGCATCCAAACATTGTTGGATTATGTGTATAGATATTCTAAAGGAGGACAAATTGCTATATATAAACAGCCTGGGTTTTTCTCGGCAAAAAGTAATGAAAATCCTCAAATTGAATTAATTTGGAAAGGAATTATGTTAAAAAATAAAATTTAAACATATTTTAAACAAAGAATAAAAATGAGATGAGAAATATGGTAGAGACATTATCTGACAGTAAAAATATAAATGTTGTAATAATTGGAATAAAAAGTGAGAAATATCTAATAAAAGTAGAAAAAGTAAAGGAAATATATGTTCCAAAGGATAATATAGTACCTATCCCATTAGCAGATAAAACAATTACAGGTGTAATCGATATTAGGGGAGAAGTCTATTCTATTTTATCTTTGAGAAAAAAAATATATGATGAGGAAAATCTCCATCATATTCATAAAGATAATCGAGTGCTATTATTAGAAACTAATGGTGTAAATCTTTCAATACTTGTTGATGAAGTAATAGGCGTTAAAGAAATTCCAACTTCGGTTTTTAATCATGGTGCGCCAATTATTGAAACCGATCTTGATATAAAATTCATTGAATCCGTTGCAATTATTGAAGAAAATACCTATATTCTATTAGATATCGATGCCTTCATTAAAAGTTTCAATATTGATTTAAACTATAATAGGATTGAACCAATTTCGCCTTCGCGAAAAGAAACTAAGGGAGGAAGTTCCAATATAAGTATTGAAACAAAAAGACCGGATACATCTCCCATATCCTCTAGTGAAACTTACGAAATAGGAGGAAAATTATCTGAATTAAAAGATAAAATTAAATTAAATCCTGAACAAGAGGATATGCTTAAAGAGATTGGAAATATTGGCTCAGGAAATGCAGTGACTGCACTTTCTCGATTGATTAAGAAGAAAATTGATATCGATTTAACTAATGTTGGAATTGTTTCCTTTGACAATTTGACGGATCAATTTGGAGGTCCAATGGAAAAAGTATGCGGAATATTCTCCCAAATTAAGGGGGCGCCCCAATCATCGATCCTCCAAGCTTTTGAGCTGAAACCGCTAATGAAATTGATTTCATCTTTAATTGGTGATGATTCTCAAATAGATCCAGAAAATGTATCATCTAAAAAGGATCTTGATGACTTTGCGATCTCAACTATTACTGAAATGGGAAATATATTAGCGGGTCATTATGCATCTGCTTTAGCAGATTTGACGGGAACTAAAATGATGATCAATGTCCCTGAGTTTTCTGTTAGTGATATCGGTTCAATTGGGAAATTTTTAAGCCAAGAATTAAAAACAATCTATACATATATAGTGGTCATAAAAACATCAATTAAGGTTGTAGACTATGAATTAAATGGAGTATTTCTTTTCATTCCTGGCTTGGATACACTTTATAAATTCTTTGATCAGTTGGGAATCAATTATAAACCACAAGAATCATCAAGAAAATTCCATAAGAAATCTTTAAATTCGGATAATTTAGAACTTACAGAAATTCAAAGAGATGCTCTTCAAGAAATTGGTAATATTGGTTCTGGTAATGCCGCAAATGCTTTAGCTAAAATGGTGAATCAAAAAGTAACAATTGCTATTCCAAAGGTAGAAATGATGACTATTGATAAATTTTCTAAGAAGTTACAAACAAATGATAACCTATATACATCTTGGAGTAATGTAAAAGGGAAAACTCGCGCAACGGTGTTAACAATTTTCCAAATATCTGATATCATTGAAATAACTGCTATTCTAACTGATGATAAGAAGAAAAAACAATTGGATCTCAGAAAAAAGTATGATAGCGTGGAAAAGTTCCCCGAAATGTATCAAAGTGCTATGAGTGAGCTAGGAAATATTCTAGCTTCAAATTACGTATCCTCGCTCGGAGATCTCTTAGATATTCGATTAATGACGGACCCTCCTGATATGATCATAGATACGAAAGAACAGTTATTTACAAATTTAAGAGACCAAATTGGATTTCTAGAAAAATTATCTTTAGTAATAACTACTGCTGTTATAATCACTGATATCAAAATAGAAGGAGCCTTTTTATTTGTTCCTGAAATAGAAACTCTACATGAACTTCTAAAAGCGCTTGAAAAGTTCTATTAATATAATGAAGCATTTATTTCCAATGAAAAAGTAGCTTAAAAATCTTTATTTTTTTATCAATTTTATTAGAAATTACAATTAAATAATCCAAAAATATCATGAAAAAATAACATGCCAAATATTAAATATAGAGAAAAAATATTTCAAGTGGTTGGAGAAAATATAAAGCCAAATCCAAAAACCATTTTTAATCCTGAGGAAGTTTATCTATTTATTGATGAAAACCTTAATGTGATATGGATCTGGGCTGGTGAGAAATCAAAACTATTTCATAGATACATTGCATCCTCATGGGCTGGTAAATTAAAGAGTAAAAAACAGTATTTTAATTACAATTATGAACTTGTGAAACAAGGAAGGGAACCAAAAAAATTCAAAGTAATTATTGATGAAGTAGAAGAAGGAAGATCAGATCTGAATTATCCCGGAGAATCTAGGACTCTTGAAATTAGTGTCAAATCCAAATCTAAAAATGATTTACATTCAAATCGATATTCACAAAAAATACCAAATAAAAAGGTTGCTAAAATTACAGCCATTCTCTCTGAAGTTCAAGAAATGCAAAGTCATATTAGATATTCTCTAGAACATATAGGAAAGCGCATTAGAAAGATAGATGAAATTTTGAATAGTTAATTAAAAAATTTCTAATTAACTAAAATTTAGAAAAGAAAATAGAAAAAAATAACTTAAAAATGATAAATTCATCACTTTTAGATACTTTACTTGAAAATTTTCTAAATCAAGTTAATGATTTAACTGCCGTGTTGGTTGTCGATGCAGATGGACTTATAATCGCTCAAGAATCAACCAAAGACTTTGATGAACAAATAATCGCTGCCATTATGGCTATTCTGGATCAAACAATAAATAAGATTAAGAAATATGCCGAAACTTCCTTTGGGAGTGGGACTCTAGATACTAATGAATTCCGCTTGTTTTATTTAGAATTAGGAGGAGATTTCCCTGTTATATTCGTAATAGTAACCGATTCGTACACAAATATCGATAAATACATCCCTTATTCATACCTAGTCGCCGAAAAAGTATCTCTCTTAATAAATAATACAAATGATATTAATGTTAGACTTCCAGAACTCCTTGAAAATGGAGAATTAAGATTTAATTCTTGCAAGAGTTCTAACAAACGTACCAAGAATTATATTTTGGTAATTGGTCCTCAAAAAGTAGGGAAAACGGCATTAGTAAATAAATATACAAATAATGCATTTATTGAACATTATAAACCAACTATAGGATTATCAATAGTTAAAAAAGAACTTCAAATCTCTAAGAAAATTCAATCTATTCTTTATCTATTTGATATGGGTGGATTTAAGGCATTTGGTAAAGTAAGGAAGCATTTTTATGAATCGATTGATATTAAAACAATAGTACTTGTTTTTGATTATTCCAAAGAATCTACTTTAGATAAAATTAATGATTGGTTTTATGAAGTCAATTTATTTAATAAACAAGAAAGCATTCAATATGTTTTAGTTGGAAATAAAATTGATAAAATTGATTATAGAGAGGAAATTAGAAAAAAAGCTGAGAATATAGCAAATGAATATAATTGTAGGTTATATGAGACATCCGCTCTTACAGGACAGGGTATTGATGAACTATTTATGAATATAGCCTTTTAATTATAATATTTTCTCTAATTTTAAGTTAAAATGCAATGAAAATTTGAATTGATGCCAATAAAGATGAATAAAAAAATTAACGCCGTGAAAGCCAAGTTTATTAATCCAATAAAAGAACTTAGTATTCCAACTTTCATTATTGACTCAAATCATAACGTAATTGAATGGAATAAAGCCATTAAGAACTTGACAGGAGTAAGGCGAAAGGAGATACTTGGCACTTCTAATGCTTGGAAGGCCTTTTATTCAGAAAAGCGCCCTACTTTAGCAGATCTCTTACTGGATGGAAAGATAGAAGAGATAGAAACATATTTTCAAAACTTTTCAAAGGCAAAGCATTGTCTTAGAGGTTATACTGCTGAGAAATGGCTTGAAATAAATTATGAGAGATTATATCTTATCATGACTGCTACCGCAATTCTGGATAAAAAAGGGGAGATCATTCAAATTATACAAACAATTGAAGATAGGACAGAATCAAAACATATAAAGGATAGAAAAGAGTTTTTAAATTCAATATTTCGGCATGATGCAAATAATATGATAAATGTATGCCACGGGTTTCTCAAATTATTGGAAAAAACTGAATTAACAGAAGTGCAGAAGGACTATCTTCAAGAAGCTATTAATGCTTCGCGTGGAGTAATCAGCATCATTGAAAAAGTAAGTAAACTTCAAAAAGTTGGAAGGGAAGAGACTCAAGACCTGTCATTAGGGGATTTAATTCAAGAAATTGTAAATAAAAATCAATTCCAAGCAAAGGAAAAAGGTATTACGATTGAAGTATGTCTTCCAGAATTTAGCTCAAATGTCCAAGCAGGGGAATTGCTTGAAGATGTGTTTATTAATATAATTGGAAATTCATTGCAACATAGTCAATGCGACAAAATTAAAATCTCGGGAAGAGAAAGTAAGGATGCAATTATTTGTTGTATTGAAGATAATGGAAAGGGAATAAAAGAAGAAGATAAAGAAATGATATTTAATCAAGGATTTAAGAGAGGAAAAAGTGCTGGATCAGGATTGGGGTTATTTCTTGTTAAAAAGATTACTAATAATTATGGGGCGAAAGTTTATGTAAAGGATTCTCAACTTGGTGGTGTGAAATTCGAAGTTCAATTAAAGAAGAGTAAAGGAAGACCAGAAAAAAGAAGAAATTCATTATCTCAAATTGAAAATGATTTTCATCTCACAGAAGATTCTTTACTTAATAATGAACATCATCTCCAAAATTTAATTGTTGTGGTCGATGATAATTTACAATTTTTAACCTATATGAAAGTTTTACTAGAAAATTATGATTACAAAGTGGAAACTTTTAGAAGTGCTGTAAATGCCTTATCATATATTGAAAATCAGGACTATCACTCTATTCCTGATCTTATTATTTCTGATATACGCATGCCAGAACTCTCAGGATATGAATTCTTTAAGAATCTTTCTTCTAATCCAAAATTAAATCGCATTCCTTTTATATTCCTTTCTGGGTTGAGCTCGAAGGATGATATTAGATTAGGAAAATATCTTGGAGCTGATGATTATATTACCAAACCGGTTTATGAAGAAGATATCCTTGCTTCGATTAAAGGAAAACTCCGTAGAAAAAAAGCAGGGAGCGTGTTTGAAACGGAAATTGATAAATATTTAAATTTAGAACAAAAGCGAGACAATAAACTTGAAAATATGAAGTTTGATGAGGAAATCGTTCTTTTTTTGATATTTTGGGATGATAAAAAAGGTCCAAAATTAATTGAACAATATCCTGAGAAAAGCAGAATTTCACTTTCTGTTGATAAACTTGGTACTCAAATATTTCAAGCAATCGTTCCAATATATGGGCAATCAAAAAATATTGTAAATGCGGAAGATGTATTATTTAGAATCGAAAATATCAATAAACATGCGTATCTTTACTTTGATGCATTTTATGATGAGTCAAAGCGATCTAAACAGACAGAATTTATGCTTTCAGTAATCGCTCCAACGATAAGTTATTTTGAATCATTAAAATTAAAAAAAATATTATCTAATCTCTCAAATATATTAAAAGAAGATAACGACACGAAAAAAATAAATTTCAGGCAGTATTGGAAAGACATTTTAGGCATTTTAAGTAAATTTGAAAATTAAAATCTAATTAATCAATAATTTCAACAATAGGGTTAAAAATTAAATATCAGCTTTAAGGAGTTTATTTTTTTAGTTAAAATTAAATAGAAAAACTATATTAAATAAATACACACTATTTATAAAAATAAAAATGTATTAAAAACATAAATTAATTGATTCAAACTATGAAAAGTCTAAAGCTAATAATTGCAGGTTTAGATTATGCTGGGAAGACAAGTTCCATTATTGCTCTTAGAGAAAAATATAATTTTTACGAAAAAGTGGAAAATTTGAAGCCCACGGTCAAGATTGAATATAGTAGTTTCAACTTTCTCAATCAATGGGAAGTTAATATTTGGGATATGGGTGGACAAGAGAAGTATAGACAAATTTATTTAGATAAACCAGAATATTTCGCAGATACAAATTATTTCTATTATTATATTGATATTCAAGATGAAAAAAAGATCTCCGAATCAATTAATTATTTTGAAGAATTATTAACAATTTTGAAAGATTTTAATTATTCTAATAAAATAATAATCTGTTTTCACAAATATGACCCAAAATTAAGAAGAAATAAAGATATTCTTGAAAGAATTACAAGTGTAAAGAAAAAACTTAAACAAAATGAACATTTTGAGTTTAAATTCTTTAGAACTTCAATTTTTGATATTTCAACTCTTTCTAAAGCAATCTCATATTCATTAAATAGCTTAATTGATTTTAGTGTTTTAAAGCTAATTTTAAAGGGATTAATTCGAAAATTTAATGGAAATTATGCAATTTTATATACTGATTCAGGTGTGATACTTGTTGATTTTTATAAAGAAATTTTAGATTCGATTGAATATGAAGAGAAAGTACGTCAATCAATTAACCGTGACCTTGTACTCATTCAAAAATTGAAGGATGATAATGTTGAATTCAATGAACGAGTAGATTATGATGAAGAGATTAAATATTTAAAAAAATATGAGATTGGGGACAATATTTTCTTTCTAAAGATGAACGCTCCAAAAATGAGAGAGGAAAAAATACAATTATTGAAAAATAACTTTCAAAATTTCGAAAACGACCTCCAAGAGATATTTTCAAATAATTCGTAAGGAGTTTGCTTTTTTTATTTTAATTATTTTTATCTCATTTTTATCTCATTTTTATCTCATTTTTATTGCTCTGCTATTTCTTCTTCCTCATAGTCTGGAGATTACATTGGTAGAACAAATATCATATCTTTTAACCATTTATTAGTAATCATAAATGATTTTTTGTTTTGCTCAGATTTAAAAACAAAGACTATTATTAATTATTCTGAATTGACCAGTTAAAACTGTTGATATTTATTACAAATAATACACCAAAAAATTTTTAATATTAATTATGTGTCAATTCACAACTATTATAAGGGTTATTAATAAAGGAGGTATTCTTAATGTTGGTAAATATTTTATGTCCGTATTGTAAGAAAATGTTTCGAAAGGAAATTACAAATACAAAAAAATCTGGGACTCTTTATTCCACACTAATAAAGGCCCAAGATGGACATGAAGGATGTGGTGCATTTTTAGCATTTATCGATAATAACGGAATGCATCGGGGCTCTCAAAAAATTGATCATATTGAAGAAGCACATTCCGAAAATGAAACTTATATTAATCAAGCACTTAAAAATATAAATGAATTGGATGAAAAAATTAGATTCTATCATCTTAAAATCCCTAAAACAAAATTCAAACGTTCCTTTGAGTATAAAGTGGCCAGCGTAAAGGATAGGGCATTTATGAGTTCACGCACTTATAAAGGCTTATTTAATTTTGTTAAAGATTGTAGGAATGATAATATGTTTGGAATGCTTTCTTTAGATTCGGATGCTGAACTTGATGGCTCATTAGTCTATGGAAAATATATGGGGTTACTCTATGTTCTCTATTGGAATAATCAAAAAAAAATAAGAAATAGTTCTTGGGATGAAATCAAAGGCTATACCAATCTTACTGTTGAAAAACTTATTGAGTTGTACGAATTGATCGATTTATTCTTTTAAATCAAAATATGATATCATAATGCTTTTCCTTTGATTTGTTAACTTGATTACCTTATACTGAAATTTAATTCTATAAAACAGTTGTTTGAACTTACTTGACTTCATTTTTCTATAAGAATGTCTAATTGTAAAATTTTTAGGCAAACCATAAAAAATTTTAAGAAAAGAGTATTTCTCATTATAATATTAAAATAATTATTTAACGAAGTGTTATTTGAAAAATGGGCAAGAGAATATTGGTACAGAGAAAAGGACAAGGTCATATTTGGGCTCGCTCACCTAGTCATCGCCATGTAGGGAGTGTAAAATACAGACCGTTCAAAGAAGGCGAGGATAGCTTTTCATTTAAGATTATTGATTTGATTCACTCTCCTGGCAGAGGTGCACCAGTGGCAAAGGTTCAATATCATGACAACACAAAAGGATTATATTTACCACCAGAAGGTGTATATGTCGGTGATACATTTGTCCAAACCAGATTAGATATTAATCAATTGGAAGATATGGACGAAAAAAAGGATATGATCACCGTGGGCAATATTGTACCTTTGAAAAATTTAGCTTTAGGTTCGTTAATATTTAATATCGAAAATAACCCGCAAGATGGGGGTAAGTTTGCTCGCTCATCGGGAATTGCAGCAAGAATTACAGAAAAGTCAGGGAATAAAGTACGGGTGTTATTCTCCTCTAAAAAACGTAAATGGGTAAATGAAAATTGTCTTTGTACCATTGGCGCCGTAGCAGGCGGAGGTCGTACGGATAAACCCTTCTTGAAGGCAGGTAATAAGTATTATTATGTTAGATCGAAGGCAAAGAAATGGCCGGTTGTTCGTGGGGTTGCAATGAATGCCTGCTCCCATCCCTTTGGTGGCGGGGCACATAAGTCTCCACATAGACCAGCTTCCACTGCCCGTAATGCCCCTCCTGGACGTAAAGTTGGACAGATTGCATCGCGACGAACAGGTCATAGAAATTAAATTGACTTAAACTTGATTTTTTTAACTCATTGTTTATTAATATTTCTCTTTAAATCTGCTTAAGAATTATTTCAACCTTATGTATACTCCAGAGAAAAAATATTATTGATTCGATTTGCGAATTAGCATAAAATTATTTTAACTATAGGAAACTCTTATTTTTAAACAAGGGCTATTCTTACATAACAATGAAACCATTTCAATTGCTAATAAAACCTGTCTCCTATGATTGTAATTTAAGATGTGAATATTGTTTCTATTTGAGAATAGGAGATGAACTATACCAAGATATAACTCGACCTCGGATGAGCGAAGAAGTGCTTGAGGCAATGATCTCGCAACTTTTAAGTTATAGGTTTCCGGAGTCAATTTTTGGGTGGCAAGGAGGCGAGCCTACTCTAGCGGGCTTGGATTTTTTTATGAAAGTTGTATCCCTTCAGCAAAAATATGGAGAATCGGGGCAAGTAGTTGGTAATGCATTTCAAACAAATGGAGTTCTAATAGATGAGAATTGGGCGAAATTTTTATATAAATATCGATTTTTAGTAGGACTATCACTCGACGGTCCAAAGCAAATACATGATAGATATCGACATAGTATAGGGGGAAAATCGGTATGGAAGAAAGTTATGAGGGCTGCTGAACTCTTTCAACGCTATAATGTACAATTTAATATTTTGTGCGTAATTAGTAGGGCGAATGTGAATCGAGTTGAGGAAGTGTATAAATTCTTTCTTAAACAGGGGTTTAATCATATGCAATTCATTCCTGCTCTTGAATCTGATGAAAAAGGGAATAAAGCACCGTTTTCAGTTAATCCTAATCAATACGGAACATTTTTATGCCGTTTATTTGATATTTGGAAACAAAATCCAAATAGGGCATCCGTCCGGATGTTTGATGCCGTACTTTCTTATTATTTGGGATATCCTAAAGGGGAATGCACCTTTGAGAAAAAATGTGCCGAATATCTACTCGTCGAACATAACGGTGATGTATATCCATGCGATTTTTTTGTTCAAGATAAATATAAATTAGGTAATCTTTTAGAAACACCGCTTTCAGAATTAAAACAAAGACGTGCCTCCTCCTTTGAAAAGAGAAAGGTAACCCTCTCAGAAGATTGTAAAAATTGTAAATGGTTGGAATTATGTTTTGGAGGGTGCATAAAGGATCGAATCTTTCAAGCAAATCCTCATCCCGAAAAAACCTATTTCTGTGATGCGTATAAACAGTTTTTCGATCATGCTGCTAATTGGTTCCAAAGTCAAGCTCGTCAAATTCGTCTCATGAATAAAAGAAGATAAAAAGAAGAAAATATTAAAAAATTTATTGATTGTTCATTTTTGTAAGGATTAATAATTAAGTTTCAGATTTTTTAATAAATCTTTATAACGGGATCTCAAAGTAACCTCTGTCACTCCTACTAATTGTGAGATTTCTTTTTGGCTTATCTTAATGTTTTTAAATTTTGCAACCAGGTATATTACCCCTGCACAAAACCCTTTCGGATCCTTGCCACAAATATTATGTGTTTTATAATATTCTTTTAGAATTTTTATACACGCCTTTTCTACCTCTACCGGAAGTCCTAAATCAGCACAAAAACGTGGTATTAAATATATCGGGTCCAAATTATGAGTATTTAAACCAAGTTGTTTCACTAACACTTTAAAACATTTTTTGATGATCTTTTCATTAATTGCACTTTCATCTAAGATCTCTTGGAGAGTTATTGGGATCTTTTCCTCTTTACATTTATAATACGCACATGCAGTAATCATTCCCTTAATTGAACGACCCCGTAATAAATCTCTTTCAAACACTTTTTTATATAGCTTAACTGCTGCCTTTTTAACACGTTCAGGAAAATTAAGAATACTCCCGATACGTTTTAGTTCGGTAATGGCGATGAGCATATTTCTATTTTCCCATGATAAATGAGTACTCCACTTCGCAGCTCTCTTTAGATCCTGATTCTTTATCTCTGACGGGTCTATTACAGTTGCTAAGCCAATATCAGGAACTAAAATAGAAATCGGACATCCAGTCCTACTCTTTCTTTCTTTTTCTTGCTTAGTATAAGCTCGAATACCACTATGAGAAAGATCAATTAACCGATCTCTCACAATTAATCCACAACCCTTACAAACAGTCTCCCCTTTTTCATAAATATCTATAGTAGCACTTCCACACTCCGGGCATCTGTTTAAATCTTGCGTTACTGTCTCATTTTTAATTTCTACCATATTTTTCAATATACCCCAAAAGTTATTTTTTTACTTTTTGTACAAAAAAGCATAAGATTTATATTTTAGGTCTTATGTTTTACACAAAAATCCAACCGTATGTAATAAATAATATAATGACACAATCATATTTAAATGTTTCGTTGTTTGTTATAAAAAATGGAAGCTCCATATAGAAAGTTATAAAAACCATTTTAGATGAGATCTTAATTTAGTTGATCTTTTATTTATTATGATAACAAAAGAGGTATTAATTCTTTTAAAAATTTCTGATTTGTATTAATATTCAATAATCGTTATAAAAAAATATGATAAAAAAGTTTTTTAATAGAATCTTTTTTTTTAAATTATAAAAAAATAATTCTCATTATAACCTTAATACTTCTTCTAGCAATATTTATTATAAAAATGATTATGGAAGCATTAAAAGAATATTTTCTTCGAGGTGAAACAGCGATCTCGTTAAGTGGGAAGGTAACCCCATATGCGGTTAAAAAGGAAATACGCCATTTGCTTAAGGAATATGTGGAAGAACCGAGTACAAGTTCTCGGAAAAAGGAAGGGTATGAACTAATAGAGTATTTAGAGCTTGATAAGGAGGTGCATAAATATAAGATTGAACAAGGAGATTTAGATAGTCTGGTAAGGTTTTTCTCGGATTATTATAAGCATGGTGAAATTACCGATAAAATGCGACTCCCAAACTTTATATATTCGATGGTTTTTAAACGCTCTGTAGTAACCGGGGCGTACTACAAAAATCCATCGTATCAAGACATAAAATCCTTAGCCGAAGAGAAGTACGGATATACACTGGTCGGTAAGCTCGGCTTTTGGTTGGAGCAAGTATTTACCAGCAAGAGTACAGAAATAAGCGATCTTCAGTTTATTGTATCAAAAGGCCTAGACTTAATTTCGAAATCCATTAGAGAGCTGCATATTGAGTATGTAGCGGAGCAACAAAGGTTATACAACGAGATCAGAGAAATGAGAAGAGAAGGAAGCCATGAATCTCAAGAATTTCAAGAGTTAATGGACGAAATACAAGCCCGTTTCGACAGTTTTGCTGAACGGCGGACGGGGGCGATGATGGCGGAACTTACCGGTATCCCCCTTTCCCATGTGGTTACAAAACACGATGAATTCCAAACACGAGTCCCCGTCACGAGCGTGTTTCAAACAGAGCTAAAGAGAAGATACGACATGCTCCTCAAGCTCAAGCTCGGAAACCTGATGAAAAATCTTAATGATATCGGGATCCTCCGAGAGAAAATTTGGCGAGACCTTAACAACCCCGCATCCGCGACGCAAAAGAATCTGGGGCTCGAGACGGAGAGCGACCACGACCAGCATTGGCGCTCCGGCAAGGAATTCTTAACATGTAAATATCTCTTATTCGAGATCCCCGAGGCGGATATAGAGGATTACAGCGATATAGAGAGTATCGACGCCGCCATCAACCGCTACGGCAAGGAGCACAAGCTAAAACACGAGCTTCTCGACCCCGAGACGGAGTTCTGGGGGCATTGCTCCAACCTACAGGCGTGGACAGAAAACAGCTACGATACACGCCTCCTCGACAAACGGCTAGCATTCCCGCTCTTATGGGCGCTCGCAGACGAGGGCGACCCGCAGGCAAAAAAAGCATTCAAGGAGGAGATCGCCCGCCGCCTCGAAAACGGCACCCCCACCGTCAGAACCTACTTGCTGAGGGAAGGGTACTTGGAATATTTAACGGAAGAGGAGCTGGATACCATTACAACTGCGTGGGTCAAATATAAGGGCGAGCGGATACCGGTGATTAAAAATTCGCTATTCTTAAA
>SDNL01000133.1 GCA_004524365.1 Promethearchaeota archaeon
TATTCCCTTCTATATTTTGATTTAAATCATCTAAAGAATCTTTTAGACTTTGAATCGTCTTTCCAAGTTGCGAAATGCGATTGTAAATATTTTGCAAGAGGTCAGTTAACATTTCTGCCATATTAGAGCACCTCCCTTATCATATCATCCTTTTTTTTTAATTTTAGATTCATATTTTACGCCTTTGCTGAACCCGTGAGAATAATGCGCTTAAGTTCTTACATGATTAATTTGTATATGTTCTTATAATCGCATTATTTATCGGGGTATTAAGATAATAGTATTTTCTAATTATAAGTATTTGTTATATTATTATATAAAAACTTTAAGAATAAAATTTTTATTTTTTAGACTTTTAGACATTATAAGATAAATTTGTTTTAAATAATAATTAAGTTGATTATTAATGGGAATTTAATATTAGATTCTCAATATAAAGCATATTTATTGGTCCAGTGGCTTAGCTTGGTTAACAAGCAGCAGGTTTTTTGTCTTGATCGACAAGCGCAGGTCTTATAATGGCCGATGGACATACAGAACAAAATCGGTGTCCATTTCCGTAAAAACCTGATATCACGGGTTCAAAACGTTATTTCAATTAGAAATGGTGTGTAAATCCCGTCTGGACCATTTTTCTTTTATTTTTCTCTGATTTAAATTTACAATATTTTTGTTGATAAAAATATCTCTAAAAATAATTTCTAGAAATAAAAATTATGTGATTAGAAGGTTATGAGTAAGAAAAAAATTTGCTGATAATAATTTACTTATCTAAATTTTTAGATATTAAATTAAGCGTCCATCTTTTAATTTGAAGGAGGTTTTTCAATAATCCCGGCACTTTTTCCTTGGGAAATGGTTCTTCTGGGGATAATTGTTGTGCGGAGGACATCCATTTATTTAATGCTAATTGAACAAGGCTAGCCCCTTCTGCCTCCATGAACATAGGAACAACAGCAGCGGATTCTCGTGCATCTCCAATCGCAAAATACACTTTTCGATTTATATCTTTGGTCATAACCAGATTAGCACATTCATCAATCTTACGTTCTACTAAGATAGTTTTAAGGAGTTGAGTTTTAAGTTCTTTCTCCTTCTCATTAAATTTTGTTTTTCGTTCTTGAAGGAGAGGAAGATATATATCTTTTAAAGTGTTTAATTTAGATTCGTTATTAAAGTAATTTATAACCTCAATATTATCATCTAATGTTTCGATTTTCGAGAATGTTTTATCTTTGGAATATAAAATCGCTTTGGAACCAGGATTGAAATCTTGTTTCAATTGGAGCCAAATGCAGCGATTTTGTAATGAATTTTTTGTATGATAGGCTAACTCAAATGACGCCCTGGGTCCTAAAGGGTCGTAAGAGTCAATAATTTGTTCTTGCTGCCAACTTTCTTTTATTGATTGAAATGTCTTAAGTAATTTATTTTCCATTTATTATTACCTATTACGAAAAAAACTTATGAAACTTTAATATAATAATTATAAAGGTTATTATTATAATTTTTTGATCCGTAAAGAATATTATTTAATAGTTAGTATATAAGACAAATCATTGATAAATTATATATCTGTTTTTAACTTAAAATAGATAATAATGGCTTTACAATTGCCTAACAAGATAATATGTTGATGTTTGGATGAAAGAAGGGATATACCTCAAATCTTTTCTATTGAGTTTAGTTTTTGTATATCATTGAAACTCTATAGGATAAATTATTACTTAGAAAGTCCTAGATGAGCAATTTTGGTTGATAGATCAGATGTTATTCATCTAATCTAGCGGATTGCAAGAATTCTCAAATTAGTGAACGACTTGGTTATATGCTTTTTCTAATCGGGAAACTGCCGTTTTAATATCAGTACTTGATGCCCCAATCGCAGCATTCATAACAATATAGGGGGTGGGATAATTATCAATACATGTTCCAAATGATTTTTCATCAGGATTATAAACTCGTGGACCAGTAACCCGAAGATTATATAAAGCACCACCTAATTGATAAAGTTGTTTCTTTTTAATGTTTTTCAATGTCATAGCGGTTGCAACAGGATTAAAGATATTCATTACTCTCTCATCAATTTTATCTGCAAAATCAGTTAATAATTCCTCAAGGAGTTTATGGTTGCTTTTTTGTTCTTCTATAAGTTCATTATAACCATTCACGCCCATAGATAACATAGAAATTAAAAAATTAACCACTGGAGATGCAGAAGCTCTTCCTGCATAAGTTTGACTAATCTGTTCAATTTTATCTTCAGAAGGAGAAGCTATTAACGCTCCCCCTACAGGAGTGAGGAAATTCTTATCCGTTGATTGAATAATCGCATCTACTCTTCCCGCATCTATAGCTGAACGGATAAGGCTCATCCATTCAGGACTTTGTACCCCATAGGCATTGATAATAATATGAACTAAGTTCTTTTCTCGAGCAAGTTTACTAATTGCCTTTACATCGTCAGTTTCTCTTGGGGGAAAGAAACTAGTAAATGAAACTATAGCGAAACATTCATCATCAAGGGATTCTTTTATATCTTCAATTGGAATTCGTACAGCATCATCAAATAATTTACCCTCAATAATTTTAGGCTCGAGGCCAAGGAAGTCTATGGATTTTAAGATAGAGTTGTGATCGAGTCGCGGGAGAAGAACTTTTCTCTTTTTTAAAGGATCTCCTTTACCCCATTGTGGTTTAAATGCCGATAATGCTAAAGCTAAGGACATCCCCGTTGCCACGGGAGAGATTATCGCCGCCTTGATATTTGGAAGACCGAACTTTCTCATAGTGTCTCTTGCGATATAATTGGTTATTTCATACATAATGGATCCTCCAGGCGCTTTTGGCTGAGGAGCTGTAAGAAATCCACTTCTACCCACACCATGACAAAACCCTCCAGAAATATCTATATGAAGATTGGAAGCTATCCGCGCCTCTCGTTCCCCAACTTGGGAAGCATTGTCATCTTTATCAGTATCCATTTGTGATAAAACATCTAAAAAGAATTGAATTTGTTGATCACTCCACGCATCTTTTGGCAATGCTTTTTGTTCTAATAAGATTTTTATAGGATTTAAAAAATTATCTAATACCAATTTCCCACGATTTAGCATATTTTGGGGGATATTTGAATGTTTAAAGTAATCAATTATTTTATTAAGGTCCACCATTCTAATCACATATTATTAGGTTTAAAAATATAATAAATTATTCAGTCTAATTAGAAAATATGAAATGGCGGCCTTAGAGGGGAATCGAACCCCTATCCCTCCGCAGGATAACTGGATTTGAAGTCCAGCGTCAGGGACCACCCCGACCGTCCGAGGCCTTAGTCATTAATATAATCCAATCCATAACATCATTAAATTTCTCTTTTTGAATTATTTAAAAAGAGAACTTCTCTACTTATCTCTATGAAGTAAAGTAGTAATAATAATAGTATTAATTTTTTATTGAAATTTTGGGTTTTGAATTATTAGGAGATCTTGAATTTACGTTTTAGATCTTCGCAACATATCCTTCGATGTCCTGGTGCTTTAAGCGTGATATTATAAACAATATCAATATAATGGACGATGATATGTGATGTTGCTCCAAAAATTGTATATTTTTTACTCTCTGATTCGTTATAAACATATTTTCCGACAGCAATATTATCACCCCATAACTTATACGAACGCTCTTGATAGTTTTTTTTATTTGTAAAAAAAGAAATCGGAATACAAATTATCTCATCCACTTCTAGTTCTTCTTTAACCATCTTTTGATCTGGTTGAATATAGCCTACAAAAGGAGTAATTATAAAAAATTTTGGAGTAATATGATCATTTAATGTCCCTAAAAGAGAGATTTGATTTTTTGGAATACCTAATTCCTCATAGGTTTCCCTTATTGCGGTATCCATAAGTGTTTTGTCTCTTCTTTTATCGAAGACTCCCCCAGGAAAACAAATCTCCCCTGCATGTTTATCTCCATCTCGAATTGTTCTGCGCATTAGGACGAGATCATAAGGTTTATTCTTATGTGCCATTAGTAAGAAAAGAATTGCGGAATTTGTAAAATTTTCATCATTATACCTAATTCTGGATTGAGAGTTAAACGAAATTAAACGTTCTGAAATAATATCCCTATTAAAATAAAAGTTATTGAAGTTCATTACTTTAGTTTACTTGTAATGCGCTTTTTATACTTAAAGAATTCCTTTAACGATCGTATTTTATCCAAATCGAATCTTTGGATTCCTAATTTAGACATTTCATAATTATAGATTCGAGAGATGAATGTTACAATCATATGAGCAGTGGCACCCCAAATTAGATAATTCTTTTTCGCGTCTTTCTTATAATAATTATAATAAAATACGGGAAACTTTTCATCCTTCACTCTAATTGCTTTTTCATGAAAATTAGATCGATTCATAAAAAAATCAATGGGAATCTTTAATATTTCTTGAACTTCCTTATCTTGTTTTACTAATTTGCTATTTGGGTCTATTTTACCCACGAAGGGAGTAATGATGTATTTTGTCATCGTCGGAAAATCGTTGAGACACCCTAATACTTCTATGTCCTCCCTTAGAACCCCGATTTCCTCTTCTGCTTCTCTCATCGCGGTGTCTAATAGAGTAGTATCTCCTTTTGGCTCGAATTTTCCCCCAGGAAATGACATTTCCCCTCGGTGTTTTCGTCCCGTATTAGTTCTATGAATTAAAACCAATTCATATGGCTTATTGTTATATGGAAGAATCGAAAATAATACCGCAGAACTTACAAAAAACTCATCTTGAAGATGTATTCGCGATGGAGAGCTAAATTCAAGTAGGTTATTTCTAATGAGTTCCTCATTGTACCTCAATTTGTCTTTTTGGGCTGTTCCTTGCTCGGGAGAAATCTTATTCATAAAATTTTTAGACAATCTATAATTGTTAAACATAATTTATACTCTAATAAATTTTTTAGTAGAATATTTTATAGGAATTATTTTAGAGGGATCA
>SDNL01000134.1 GCA_004524365.1 Promethearchaeota archaeon
CATATTAAAGTAGTATTGGATAAAATAATCCAAAATGGTATTGCCCATCATATCTCTATAGTTTATGGTGATTTCATAAGACCCATAGAAATATTCGCAAAAATAAAGGGTTGGAATATAATAAAATAAAAAAAATAATAAAATTAAAGATTTAACTTATCTAATTCTTCGATATTTTTCTCTAATTGTTCTTGTGTAATTTTATATAATTTCCAGAATCCTATAGTACCTAAACCCATCACCAATAAGGGAAATATAGACATATAAATCCTTATTCCTAGTTCATATCCTGCTAATATGGTAAAAACGTAATAGAAAAATAGCCATATAAAATAAGATGTTCTCTGGAAAAAAACAACTATACCTCTATAAAAGCTCTCTTCACGTTTCCTACTTTCTAATGCGGTTTTATCTACGATTGAAGAATAAACAGGAGAATTCATACTTTCTACAGCCCCATCAACAACTCCAGTGAGACTAGCAACAACAAATGTAAAGATAAATCCAGTCCAACCTGAAGGGGCAAATAATAGAGGTAATCCAGATATTGCTAGAAAAGCAGCGCCAATTAGTAAAACTTTTCTTACTCCAATTTTATTGGAGATTTTATACCAAATAGGTGCACTTATTGGAACGAATATGATGTAGCCTAGAAACGCTAATTCTCCTAAAGTTTCTCCCACATTTATAATATCCTCTGCAAAAGATGTCATAACTCCCATAATTCCACCCATAGTTATAGAGTAACAAACAAAAAGTATAAGATATCCCAAAAAATCCCTATTCTTTGAAGCTATTTTCAGATCCTCTATAATATTAGTATATTCAAATCTATCAAGTTCTATCTGTCGTTCTCGCACTTCTTTTGGCTCTCTTACTCCTGGAATCATTAGAATAACTAAGAAGAATGATATAACTGATAAAACAATCGCCTGCATACTATAACCAAACACTGTCTTTCCAAAAATACCTAATATAAGACTAGGTAAGAGAAATCCTAATGCGATTCCAATTGTGTCTAATATTGCCTCGATGAATCCTGCTAGTTTTCTCTCCTCATCAGTAACAAATTTTTTTGGGAATAAGCCCCACCGATTCACATCCATAATAGAGAAAAATGTATCAAACAGAATTATAAACATTAAAAACCAAACAAACATAGCAATTTGATATCCAAGAAATGGATTTGTGAAGATAAATATCAGCATCAGAGTAAACGGAAAAGCTCCAATCATAATGAATGGAAATCTTTTTCCCCAACGTTCTACGAATCTTGTAGATCTATCACATAAGTGTCCGATAATAGGATCATTAAACATATTATAAACCGTAAAAATGGCGAATGCAGAGAGAAAAAGAAGCGGATTTAAGTTTAGAACGTCTTGATTAAATTCTAAAATACGATTTCGAAAACCTTGGTTTATCATAAACCAAATTAGATTCCCCAATTGAAAAGATGCGATAATTCCTATTGAATTTCGTTTTTTCTTAGGTTTTTCTTCATTTGTGGTAGATTCATTCATAATATAAACTCTATTTTGTTATATTTATAAATTTATGATATGTGTTGTTTTCTTTTATTTAAAAAAATTATTCTTAATCTGAGTAATTTTTACTTTTTCAAACATACTTAAAATATTAGTCTAATATGATTTTATTAATCCAAACCTTATTATATTTTTATTTCAAGTCTTTAGAATTAAATAAAATGAATACTATGAATTTAATATGAAGCCCCCAATATGTTGTATTTGTAATAAAAGGATAAAGAATTTTGAAAATGCGGGATTAGTTAGTTTTAAAAAAAGGTCTTCAGATATAGAATGGGAAGAAAAAATGGAAAGGGAAGGAAAAGTTGGACATCCCCCATATGCAGACTGGTTTTGTAAAAAACATTATGAAAAGGCAAATAAATTGAGCTATCTTCCGATTCATAAAGCATTGAAGCAATTCGATGAATAGTAAAGTTTAGAATTATTCTTAAGATTAATTCATTTTTTTATTTTCCAGTCTAATTCTCAGCAAATTTTTAGTTTTGGTGTAAAAAGTGCTACTTAAGAAGTTATTAGAATCATCAAATACAGATCGGATAAACACCCATAACCAACTTATGGTTATTATCATCCAAATCCATTCTAAAAATTCAAAATTGAAAATCACATTGACATTTAAAGATAGATATGAAATTAATGTAAATGTTGAGGAAATAATTCCGTAGATGCCTATATTAATGGAAATCTCTAAATCATAAATAACAATTAACCAACTCATAAAAAATAAAAAAAATATAAAACCACCCATTACAAGAATTGAAGAAATCTCATGCATATAAAATGGATTCCAATTCATATTAAAAACTCCTATCCCAATAAAGCCTATGCTCCCAATTAAGCCAGAATATAAAGCAAAATGACTGAGATTTTTAAATATACAATTATATTTTATATAAAGCAAAGAATATTCTATAGTTTGATTAAATTTATTAATAAAAAAGAAAAAAAATGGAATAAATAAGATCCCCGTGATAATACAAGCTGAATTAAATAGAATTGGAAGAGGGGTATATGAACTATATCCTAAATGACTAATTAAATTATTAAATGAGATAAATGATCTATTACCAAAAATAAAAGCCACAAGATTAGCCAGTAAGAAAAGAGCTATAAAAATGTTTATGGCATATCGAGAAGTTTTTTCTATAAAATGGATATTGTTAATAGCAGCAGAAATCTTTTTCTTTATTTGTTCTAGATAAGATAATGAATTCATAATCGATCATTTTTTTGATAATTAGGAGGGTATTCCCGATAATTTTTTTAAATTATGTATCAAATAAAAATAAATGTCTCTATATTCAAGAAATTTTAATTTAAATTTGTTTTAAATTATTTCTCTCCTCATTATTATTTCTTAATATTGAGTATAAGAAAGTATAAAGCCACATCAAAAGGCTAAAGTCTGCAATCCATTCAAAGAAAATAAAATTTATCTTTAATAAAATAAGGAGGATGTAAATAAAAAAAATAGAAATTGAAACAAACAACCCTAATATTCCAATATTCTTGTTTAATCTAATTTTAAATAATAAAACAAGAATCCCTACTAAAAAAGCAGATAAAAAATATCCCACAAATAGGAAAGAAGCAAAAATAAAATGTATATTAAGAGGATTTCGGTCTATAGAAAAAAATCCAATACCTACAAATCCAATATCTCCAAGAATTCCAGAAAAAAGTAAAATATATGTCAAAAAATTTAAAATGGTTTTATTATTTTTTACTCCTTTGGAATTTTCTCTAATATAAGAAAAAATATAAACAGAAATAGGAAATGAAAGAAAACCAGCAATTATACACCCAATATCGAATAGAAATGGAAATGGTGAATACTCAATGCTACCCAAATCACTTATTAGATTATTAAAGGGAGAATAACCATTATTTCTGAATAATCCAATTATGATGATACTAGAAAAGAATGTGGTCCAATATATAGTGATTGCGGTCAGTGTAATTAATCTTATTTTTTTCCTGTCTATTATTTCTTTCAAAACTAGTGAAAATGAATTTTTTAATCTATAGAAGAATGCCATCTGGATATAATTAAACCTGGTTTTATATGAATTAAATTATTATTAAAAAAGAGTTTTTTTATTTTAATTTATCCATAAAAAACTCCGATTGCGTTTTTTGTAGTTTATTTATATAAGTAGTAATTAAAGATTCTTCAAATAATCTTGAAATAGGTTAAGAATCAATTTTTTGATAGCATTATTCAAATCCTCTTAAAAAATTTTTAAAGTTTTTTTCGCATTCTTAGAATAGAATAAATAAAGCCATAAAACCAAATGATGAGTGTTATAGAAGCTATCCATTCAAATATTATAACATCAAGTAATAGAAGTTCAAGTATTATATATGTCAAACAAATTATAGTCGAAGAAAAAAGACCGCTTAAACCAATAAATTTATTTAATCGGAATTTAAAAACAATGATTAAAATTCCTATTAAAAAACTACTTAAGAAATATCCGAAGAAAAGTAGAGAAGCGAATAGATAATGGATGTTGAATGGATTTCTATCAATAGAAAATATACCAATTCCAATAAAACCAATATCACCAAGCATCTTTGATGCTATTAAAAAAATTAATAAAAATGTCTTAATAAATTTATAATTTGGTTCGAGATTAATTTTATAATTGAGATATCTATAAATGTAAAAACTTATAGGAAAAGAGAGAAACCCAGAAAAAATACAAGCAAAATCAAAAAGATATGGGGCGGGTGTGAAAGATATACTTCCCATTTGACTAATCATATTATAGAGGGGGGAATAATTATTATAACCAAAAGTGATCGTAATTAAATAGCTTGAAATAAACAAAACTAAATAACTTGAAAGTGTTGAGTGTGTTATAATTCTTATATATTTTACATTAGTTAATTTTTGAAATATCTGAAGGATTGATATTTTTAATAGAGAAGCTACTGACATAAAAAAATAGTATAATTTTATATCTAGATTAGACTCATTATATTTTAACTTAATGTTCATAAAAAAAAAGCAAAAAATAATAAAAAATAGAGAATCAATGTTTTTTTCTTATTAATAAAGATTCTAACGAGAAATAAGAGGGCCTAATTCCTTTATTTTATTAGTAAATTCAGTAATTAAATCAGCAAACTTACGACCTTCAGATGCACTTACCCATTCAAGCCTTATACGCTCCGGATTAATTCCAATTTGCTTGATTATGACATTAAAAAGTCTCTCAAATCTATCTCTCGTATATTCATTACCAGAGATATAATGACAATCCCCAATATGACATCCTGTTATGAGAACTCCATCAGCACCATCATTTATAGCTTTGAGAATAAAAGAAGGATCAACTCTCCCCGAACACATTACTCTAATGATTCTGATATTTGGAGGATATTGAAATCTTGAAACTCCAGCTAAATCTGCTC
>SDNL01000135.1 GCA_004524365.1 Promethearchaeota archaeon
CTCCGATGAGCTATCGCATCAACCCTCTTTGAAGGAGGAATCCTTTCTCCACAAGTGGAAGGGATTTGCTACGATACACAGCCCTAAGATATGCCCACCAGCCAACGCTTAGCGGACTCGTAGGAATCCCCGTCCTTTAGGGCGGGGAGGCTTCAACCAAAGCATATTTTTATTTTTTTATTAATAACTTATAATAGAAAGTTAAAATAAGAAATCTCTCCAATATATATATAAGGAATCACTAATACTTTATAAAGTATAAAAAAATATATTTGATTAAGATGGATCAGAAATTTGAAGAGGAGGATCAAAAATCAGAAGAAGACCGTCTGCTTAAACAAGCTGATGAGTATTTAGATCGCGCACAAGCCTTAGTAAAAAAGAAAAAGTTTACAGAAGCAAAAGAAGAATATCGGGGTGCTATTGACATCTTCAAGGAACTGGAATGGTGGAAACAAGTTGATGATTTATATGAAGAAATAAAGAATTTAGAAGAGTATAAAAAAGAGGCCATTAAAGAAGAAAAGCGAAGAGCTGAGCAAATTAAAAAACGGGAAGAGAAGTTTCAGAAGAGATTAGAAGAGCTTAAAAAGGAAGACGAAACTGGTGAAAAGCTCGTCAAGGGAGAGGAAAGATTTATACCCATTGAAATTAAGCAAAAGCTTAATAAAATAGATTTGGTAAAGAAAAAGGCTCAAAAAGAAAAGGAGAAGGGCTTAATTGATCGAGTTGTTGAACGCTATGAGTATATTCTAGAAATCTATGATTCTATTCCTAAGGATAAGGTGGATGTCAGTGACGAGGTCAATAAGATCAAGACAAGAATTTCTATTTTAAAAACGAAAATTTAAGTAATTTATCCTAGAAAATTTATCCTATATTAATATGAAAAATCCTTTTTTAAATTTTTTTTATGTCCCACCTGCTCAAAAACTTTTAGATATTGCCTTTAAAAGGGCAATGAAAAGTTCGGCTAGTGTTTCTAAAAACGCTCCTATTCTCATAAAGGCGAAAAAAAAAGAAGCTAAAAGAATAAAAGTAGCCATAGAAGAATTAATCGATAGGATCTTAAAAATTATAAAAATGGTTCCTATCATAGAAGAGCTTCCTGATTTTTATAGGGAATTAGCATCTCTCTTAGTAGATACGGACCAATTACGATTAACACTTGGGAAGCTTAACGGAATTCTACCTATTTTAAGTAAAATTAAACGAGAATATCTTAGTAAGTTACGTAAGATAGAACATCCCAAGGAGGGAGATAGAATAAGAAGGGCGGTTTTTGGAAGGGTCTCGTCAATTTTACGAAAACAATCTGATAATTTAGAATATTTAAATAGTATTAGAGGGAAATTAAGAGAAATTCCTTCCATTGATTATAGTATCCCTTGTATAGTTTGTGCAGGAGCTCCTAATGTAGGGAAAAGCAGTATTGTTAAGGAAATTTCGACAAAAAAGAAGATCGAGGTTCAAGAGTATCCATTTACAACTAAGAAACTTATTTTAGGACACCTCAAAATAGAGCGCAGATTTGATACTGTTAGTTTGCAGATAATGGATAGTCCAGGGATACTCGATAGGCCATTAGAAAGTCGTAATAATATAGAAAAGCAAGCAATTTTAGCATTGAGATTGATCTCCGATTTAATCTTATTCATATTTGATCCCACACCGGCATGTGGATACACTATTGAATCTCAAATTAATCTCTTTAATGAGATTAAGGAAAATTTTATCCAAAAAGAGAATATTAATTACATTATAGTGTTTAATAAAAAAGATTTAGCATCAGAAAGTGAAATTAAATATTTGAAGAATGAATTAAAATTAACGGATGATGATTTTATTCTAACCAATGCCTTAACAGGAGAGAATTTAGATAAAATTATAGCACGATTGAGAGATATGTTTATAAAGCCTATGGAAAGTAAAGATTTCTGAGATTATAGTCAATAATTCTGCTTACCTATTAAAAATTAATTATATTTTACTTCTTTTATCATTATTCTTACAAAAATTCTAAATTCTTTAAATGGATTTATTAGAGTAGAAAATAGGATAGAAGGTAATTACAAAAAAAGGATCAAAATTTATAATTACTATTCCAAGAAAAAAATGCGAGGAGAAAGAATAAAGGTATAATTTAATAATCTTTATTAAGAATCGAAAGTAAATTTCAATTAATGTTAATTTTGGGACTTGATATTGGGGGAGCAAACACAAAAGCAGCCCTTATAGAGTTAAAGCATAAAAAAATAATCACCAGCTCTTCTTACATTGAATATTTTCCCTTTTGGGAGAAAAATAAAACACAAATTAATAAATTATTTAGGCGAATTATTGCCCATTTTAATTCTAAGGACGATTTCAATCATAATAAACTGGATTATGTCGCAGTTACGATGACAGCAGAGTTATCTGATGCATTCCAAACTAAAAAGGAGGGAGTAATGATGATTACTAATGCACTCTCTCAAGTTTTTAGTGAAGATAAATTACAATATATTACTACAAAGAATAAATTTATAAACTCCGATAACATAAATGAGGAATATAAGTATATCGCTGCTGCTAATTGGGTTTCATCAGCTCTATATTTGGGGAATTTTATATCTAATGCCATTTTTATTGATTCTGGATCCACAACAATAGACATTATCCCGGTTATTGATTCTATTCCCAATCCTATAGGAAATACTGATATTACACGTTTATTAAATCATGAACTATTATATACCGGAGGGTTGAGAGCTACAATTCCCTCAATTACACATTTTGTTCCCTATAAGGGGCATCGAGTAAGAATTTCTTTTGAAAAGTTTGCATTAATTTCTGATATCCATAGAATTTTAGGAAATATCACCGAAGAAGAGTATCTGAATGATACCGCGGATAATCGTTCAAAGGCTTTAGAGGATTGTTATGCTCGGCTTTCAAGGATCATATGCATGGATTTAAGTGAAATTTCGAAAAGCGAATTAGATTTTATTGCGAAGTTTATCTATCAAAAACAATTAGATCTCATTAAAGATGAGATTAAAATATTTTTTGAAAATTTAAAAAATAGATTTTCTGAATTTAAAGATAATCCTTTATTTGTTATTACGGGTCTTTCCGCGAAGTTTCTGATCAGACCTATTTTAGAGCAATTGGGATTAACAAACATTAAAGAATATGAAGTTCTAACTCATATCCCAGATCATGTCAGCTCTTCGGCATTTGCCGTCGCAGGAGCATTATATTATGATTTATTAAATGATTAAACTAATAAAAATACCCTTAAAATATTTAAATTTGGAAGGTAAAATTTGAAAAAACTCGCATTGATAAAGTTAGGAGGGTCAATATTAGAGGATCAAGGGGCAATTTCCTCTACAATTGGACAATTAAATTTCCTCCTTCGAAATAGAATATTCAAAAATATTATAATTATCACTGGTGGAGGGTCTTATGCAAATTTTATAAGATATATTGATACCAAGCTAGATTTAGAGGATGATTTAGCACATTGGGAAGCAATTATTTCTATGGATAAAAATGCTGAAGATCTTCATCAAAAATTCCCATCAACATTATTATGTGAAAATTTATCTGATCTTTATAACCTTATAGATAAAAAGTCTACAAAAAGCAATCTCATTATTTTTAAACCATTCAATTACCTATATGAAAGCGATATATTACCACATAGTTGGATGATTACTTCGGATTCCATTGCCTTACATTTTAGTTATAAATTTCAATTAGAAAAATGCTTTCTCATTAAGAATATTGATGGAATTATCCATATTAATGGTAATACTATACCAAATCTGACTGTAAAAGAATTTAAAACCTTAAAAGAGACAAATAAATTTGCGGATATTGGAGAGAATAATAATTTGCTAAAAAAAAAAACTACCCCCATAGATCCTTACTCTTTAAAACTTATAGAACGCTATGGGATTCCTTGTATCATATTAAATGGAACATCTTCACAGCAGCGAATAAAACAATACTTCAATAAAAATAGTAATCAAATATCAACAACAATATTTCCTACTAAAAAAAATTAGTTTTCTCATACTGCAATGATATAAATAATTATTTATATTAAGAAATAATATATTAAAAATTAAAATTTAAAATTCGTGATAAAAATGGATCAAGACGAGATGAAAGAAAACGCTCAATTCTTAATTGATGAGCTTCCAGGAAAGCCTCTCCCGGGAAGCGTGAGGATACGATGTAGATATAAAAATTTAGTTGATTTTGCGAAAGTTTACGGTTTTACTGATCCCAAATATGTAGGTCCAGAAGAGAATGGTATAGTTGCTTGTAAGGCTTTTGCCAATCACTTTACCGTAAAAGCTATTTACAAACTTGTCCTTGGTATGAAGCTAGAAAAGGATGGAGAAAAAAAAGCTTTTGTTCGCGATCCTGGAAAATTACTTCATGCAGGTAATAAATATAATTGGGAGGATTGTGTCGATATACAAGATGGAGATAAACTTACTATAACTGGTAAATGGGGGAATGTATGGTTAGTTGAGAAAAATATGATTCTATTTGCAGAGTTATTAGTAGAGGCGAGGAATCAAGAAGGAGAATTAGTATGTAAACCAACAGTTAGGGCCGCAGTAAGGCCGGGGGGATATTAAAAATGGTAGAAATAGAGGATATTCAAGTAGGACAAGTAATTAGCGATGAATTTGATGATATCAAAAGAGAATTGTTAAGAAAATATGCAAGCGCTAGCGGCGACACTAATCCCATCCATACACGGGATGATATAGCAGAGAGGGCGGGCTTAAAGGGAGTAATAGCTCATGGCTTATTTTCTCTTGGTTATCTAACAAAAATGTTTGAAGATTTCTTAAATCTTGAACGTGATGGTAAACTTATTGAGGTAGATGTAGATATGGTTGGGATGGTTCGGTGTGGGGATACCCTTAAGACAGAAGCCACTGTAAAAGA
>SDNL01000136.1 GCA_004524365.1 Promethearchaeota archaeon
AATATGGCTTTTAGAAATGTCAAGCTATATGCGCCTGTATTTGAGTCCGTGATATTTGTTTCTATTAAATCTTCAATTCCTAAATGATATTCCATTTCACCAATTTGTCCGGAAGAGCTAAATTCTAACCCTTTTTCCTCTTCAGCTTTAATTTTAAGAATTTCTGAATAGATCTCGGCGTCTTTAATCGCTTCTACTAAGAATTCAGGATCAATTACCCAAGTAGTAGGATATTCGATTTGTAGCAGATTATCCATAGGAATCTCTTCCATCTCAATATCCAAAAGAGCTAAACTAAAGGTTCGCTTTCTACTCATTCCTTCTCGATGCATAACAATCTTAATTTTATTATCTGCCTCAGCATAATCAATCTCAATTGAATCATCGGTTGAACTCCTACTTAATATCTTATTCAAATCATCGAGGTTTATTCCAACCTTCGTTTCTTCATCGCATTCATATTCGTCAAAATCCTCGTTTTTTATGGTAAGTTTGAGTAAGCAAATTCGTGAAGGATCCATCGCAGTGATCGCAAATTGGTCAGGTGTAACTTCAAACTCAGTTTCATCTATAATACTACTAAGTGTGGTAATTATACCTTTAAGAATTCGGCTGTTCTCCAGCTTTATTTTAAACGACACTTTTATCTACGCTCGTTTTTAATCTAAATATTTATAATATATTAATTTTATATCTATATGTTTATAAGAATTAAGATTTTTTATAGTATTTTAATTTTAATATTTATCATTTAATAATATTTTACGTTTAATAATAAAAATCTAACAAATATTTAATGATGTATCATTATTCGAAGTGAATAAAATGGAAAATCAGTTTGCTAAACAAAAAGTTATTCAAGACATTACAAACGAAGATGTAAGAGTTCAAGTGAATGGATATATTAAAAATATACAGGATGATAATGCCTTTATTCTTGATGACAAATCTGGAGAATTGAAGGTCGATTTAGAATCCTTAGAAACACCTTTTGAATATGAGAAGGGAGATCTAGTAAAAGTAATTGGAGATTTACGCATAACTACTTCGGGTGAAAAAATTCTTAATGGCGAAATTATATTAGATATATCCGGATTAAATTTCAAATATTATCAGAAATTATACCAACTCAAAAAAGATATTCTTCAAAATGAAAATGTATAATTTATAATCCATTTTGTAATAAAATTCTTATTTTATATGCTTTATTTTCTAATTATTTATTAAATAACGAGATAAACCGCAAGGTCTCAAAAATTATTTATGGAACTTTCTTTTGGATAAAAATCTTGTATCTTCTAATTATTTCTGGGTATAATAAAAAATTTCAAATAGAATAGAAAATTCTTCGAATTATCTATGAATTTTTGTCCTGAATGTGGGTCAATTCTTAGAAAGGGTATTATTGATGGTAAGGAATATTTAGTTTGCAAATGTGGTTATAAGGAGCTACTCGAAGAAGATAAAGAAGAGACTCAAAAAAAAGTCGAAAAAAAGAAAAAGGAACTTGAAGAGAATTTAATTATAGTTAATAAAGAAGACAGGATAACTGTTAATCTAACTGTTGACCGAGTATGTCCGGAATGTGGCCATAATAAGGCAGAGACTTGGCAAGAGCAGACCCGAAGTGCTGATGAACCTAGCACAACGTTCTTTCGTTGTCTGAAGTGTAAACATACCTGGAGAGAATATTGAACTATTAAATTAGAATTAATTCCCCTAACTATTTTAGATGCACAATAATTTTCGTTTCTTTTTACCTATTTCAAATATAGATAAAAATTATGATGATATCTAAATATTATTCAGATACGATTATTTAAACGTGAAAGTGCGCTTTCACGAAGATATCCAATTATATTTTATATTTTTTGAGATAATAATTTTTTAAGACACAAAGATACTTATTTTATCCTTAATGTGATTATTAATAATTAGAAAATGCAAATAACTATTCTTTATTTAAATCTCTTAAAATTGAAAAGAAATAGATCTTGTTTTGCTTAAGAGAGTACTTCAATAATTTTTGTTAGAATCCTCGCCTTTCCCCCAGTAGATTGTAATAGGGTCTTACCACATACAAGACATTCGACATCTTGAGCAGCACATCCAAATACAACTTGTGTATTTCCGCACTTTAAACATTTAACTCGTAAAAATCTACTGTTCGGTTGCGGGATTAGTTCCTTTATTTTCTTTTGTTTACTCATAATTACACTTCAATCTTAGCTTTATATTATATATTTATTTTATTCTAAAAAATTTAACTGTTTTTATCCTTTTTGACTTTTGTAATGACTTCATTTGTTCTCTTTAATAATTCAAATGCGAGTTTTGGAGGGGTCCATGAGGAAAGTCCGCAATCGGGACCAATAAACTTTAATCGGTCCCCATAATGGGTTATTGCGGTTCTAAGATTTTTTTCTATCATTTCTTTAGAATCGATTAGTTGATATTTCCCTTCAAATGTTTTTAGTTTGTCATGAGATGTTCCTGAATCCAATGCTTCAGCCATTATATTATCATAATTAGTCCTTGTAATACCCACTCGGATAAATTTATCATATGTATCAAGCTCCTTTTTAGCAATTTTATTTGAATTGTCTGATGCATATTCACAGGTTAAAATGTCAATATTTTCGGTTTGTAAGGGGATTCTAGATAGATTCAAAGTATGGAGGTGGATTTGAGTCATACAATCTATATTTTCTACACTTTTGTCAAAGATCGTAATCAAATCACCATTATTAGCATTGACCAGATCAACAAACCCAAACGAAGGTTCATCAATTGATATGGTTGTAGTTTGTAGGTATTTATTATTATATATAGAATTTTTTAAATAACAATTTACTGTTTTGGCATAATTCAAGGCTAGGTCAGTATATACAGTAAAATCTCGACGCTTAATATAAAGTTCTATAGGACCTGTAATACATAATTTCACATTTAATGGTTTTTGGGTTTTTTCATAGAATTCTTTAGCATAATGGTTTAAGATCACATTTTCAAGAATATATGCTTTATTTTTTTCTATTAGAGCCGGTTCTCGCTCATAATCCTTAAGGGGGTTTAAAAATTGATTATACATATCTACATGCTGAGGATAATTGATAACTTCTACCCCTGCATCCAATTTATACTTAAAAGATTGGATTAATGGGTCAATAAAATATTCTTTTATATTCTTTTCTTTAAAAACGCACTCTAAATCGTTATTAATTAATTTTTGATATGTTTCCCAGTAAAACTTACTATATTTTTCTTTGCTAAGCCCCTCTGGGAGTGGAAAGCTCCCCACATCATCAAAGGTTGGAAATTCATTCACTTTTCTATACACTTCTCTTCATTTTTAGGGATAACCCATATTTCTGTTAATATAATTAGCTATTTATTAAAATATTCTAATAAATTTAAATTATTTGAATTTTTCATAATGTTAACTTGTAATAGTCAAATTATAGAAAAGGAGATAATACCTTTGTCTAAATTCTGGAAAATTTATAAACAGAATAAGTATAAATTATTTTTAAAATTTAAAGCAATTCAAACTTGTTGTAGCTCGAATTTACGTACTCTATAGCCCCTTCCATAATGTTTGTTCCCACAATCTGTGCATTCAAATATGGGTAGACTTTTTTTATTAATCTTCGCATTCTTTTTAAAGATTTCTTTTGGAAATGAGCCATATCCTTGCTTTTTTCTATTAACTCGTCTTCTACCTTGATTCATAGCCCGCTCCTTGCCCTTTTTGTACAAGCTTACTTCATGCTTCGTATGTTTCCGGCATTTGGGACAGTAACGATTTACACTCTTAGGAAATTTCAAATTATATCAACCGTAAGTATGTATTATTTAAATAAAATAATTTTCTTTTTTTGATAAATTTTATTGTTTTGAAAAACCTTAAAAACAAAGAGATTAAAAAATAACGATTTTTAATATTATACAAAACTCAACTAATATTTAATTTATGATAAAAGATAAATTTAAGAAAGGTATAATAAGCGCACGAGACTTTTCTAGGGAGGATATTGAATATTTCCTCGAAAAAGGCCACGAAATGATATCGATTGAGAGTTCTGATCTATTGAAGGATAAAATTTTAGCTACATTATTTTTCGAGCCCTCCACCCGAACACGACTAAGTTTTGAATCCGCTATGCATAGGTTGGGAGGAAAAGTTATAGGATTTCAGACTGAAAAAGTTTCATCCATTAAAAAGGGTGAGAGTTTAGCAGATACTATTAGAACTGTTGAGAATTATAGTGATTGTATTGTATTACGTCATTCTATGGAGGGTGCGGCCAAATTAGCTTCACGGTTCGCAAAAATTCCTATTATAAATGCCGGATCAGGGAGTAAAGAACATCCTACTCAAGCTCTCTTAGATTTGTTGACAATAAAAGAAGAAGTAGGTCTATTCGATGGATTAAATATGGGAATTATGGGTGATTTAAAATATGGTAGAACGGTTCATTCACTCGCAATGTTATTATCCAATTTTAACATAAATATTTATTTTATTAGCCCAGAAGAATTAAAAATGAGAAGCAGATATAAGGATTACTTATTTCGTCAAAGGGAAGTTAAATTCAAGGAGATCACAAATTATCGGAAAATATTGAATATTTTGGATGTTTTATATATGACTCGAATACAAAAGGAAAGATTCGTGGATATGGAAGAATACGAACGGGTGAAAAATTTCTATGTCTTTTCAGAAAAGGATCTCGAGAACACTAAAGATAATTTTAGATTACTTCATCCTTTACCTAGAATAAATGAAATACCTCCAGAAATAGATAAATCGGAGAAAGCCATCTATTTTAAACAAACGCGGTATGGTTTACACATGAGAAAAGCAATTCTTGCGGAACTTTTATCCGAATAATTACCCAATATAACCAATTTATCATAATGAA
>SDNL01000137.1 GCA_004524365.1 Promethearchaeota archaeon
GAATATTAAATGGAGATAGAAATATTAAATCTATATAGTAATATCGCGAAACCGGGAAGTAATTTAATTGGAAAACATGGTCAAAGTTTTTTATTGACTATTGAAGATGAAAAAATTTTATTTGATACAGGAGGATCAGGGACTGTTTTGTTGAAAAATATGGAAAATCTTAATATTGATCCAAATGATATCTCAAAACTTATAATTTCACACGGGCATGATGATCATACTAAAGGACTTCCTGATTTCTTAGATGCTCGAACTACAGATAAATCTTTACCTGTATATGCTCATCATAATATAAGAGAACCGAAATTTGCAAAGGCTTTATTTTTTAAACTTAATATCGGATTCCCAGATCTCACTGATAAACAAGAAAAAAAAATAAATTTTAGATTCATTAAAGAACCTACAAATATAACCCAAACAATTCGGACTACTGGAGAAATAAAGGATCGAAAATACAAAGATGGGATCGAACCAAGAGCCGTCCATAAGGAGGGAGGAATTTATAAAGTTGATCCTATATATGATGATCTTAGTTTAATATTAAATACAACTGAGGGGCAAGTCATTATAGCCGGTTGTGCCCATGCGGGTATTTTAAATATATGTGACCGAACTAAAAAGACTTTAGATAAACCTATAAAAGCTATTATCGGAGGAACACATATGGTACGTTATTCAAAAAAAGAAGTAATAGAAACAGGAGAGATATTAATAAAACAATTTGATAATCCTGACCTTTATCTAAACCATTGCACAGATCAATTACCTTATAAATTTTTGAAACGTACAAAAGCTATAGATATTTTACAAAGAAAATTTGGTGAAAGTAAAATAAAACCTTGTTATGTAGGTACTAAAATAACTTACACAGTGAATTCATAGACATCTAAATATCTATCAAGTATTTTTTCGCATTATATTTTCGAAATTATATATCTTAAATTTTATATTAATAATTTTTTCTAAATTTATTATCTAAATAAAGATCGAGAAAGATATTATTTTTAAAAATCTTTGATTGATATTTAATGATCTTTATATCACAAATTTTCACAAAAATTTTTAATTTTCCTTTATTTATACGAATTATAGAAGCAAATTATATAATTCAAGTATCTATTTTAAAAATATCATAATAATTTCATAATACGAAGAAAAAGTGTAATTAAAAATGAGTGAAGGAGAAAAGAAGAAAAGAACAAAGAAAGAAAGAATAGTAGGAATTGATTTAGGAACAAGTAATAGCGCATGTGCTGTATTAAATGCTGTAGGAAAACCAGAGATCGTTCCAGCTGCAGAAGGAAGAACGTTAGGTGGAAAAGCTTTTCCATCCTATGTCGCATTTGATGAAAATGGTCGTAAAATTGTTGGAGAGCCCGCCCGAAGACAAGCGCTTTCAAATCCAGATGGTACCGTTACGGGGATAAAGAGAAAAATGGGTACTTCCTACAAGGCGAAAGTACAAGTGGGAGGAGAGGAAAAAGAATTTACCCCAGAAGAAATTTCAGCGATGATATTGAGAAAAATAAAAAATGATGCATCTGATTATTTAGGCGAGGAGGTCAAAAAAGCAGTAATCACCGTACCAGCGTACTTTAATGACGCCCAAAGAACATCAACAAAAAATGCGGGAGAAATAGCTGGTCTTGAAGTGGTTCGAATGATAAACGAACCCACCGCAGCTTGTTTAGCTTATGGTTTAGATAGAGTTTCAGAAGAATTACTTAAAATCTGTGTCCTTGACCTTGGTGGAGGTACATTTGATGTCACAATCATGGAATACGGAGAAGGTGTAGTTGAAGTATTATCTACTGCTGGTGATACTCAATTAGGTGGAAGAGATATGGATGATAAGATCACTGATTGGATTGCTGAAGAGTTTAAAAACAAAAACGGTATTGATCTTACTAATGATAAAAAGGCAATGATAAGAGTCAAAGATGCTGCTGAGAAAGCGAAAATAGAATTATCTACTACATTATCTACAAATATTAATCTCCCCTATATAAGTCAAAAAGATGGTAATCCAGTTCATTTAGAAATGGAATTAACAAGGGCTAAATTAGAACAATTAGTTGAACCAGTTCTTAAACGTTTAGATCCCATTATGAGACGTTCTGTGGGAGATAGTAAACTATCTAGAGATGAAGTTGACAAAATACTCCTTGTTGGTGGTCCTACTCGAATGCCTTGCGTTCAAGAAAGATTTAAAAAATTCTTCAATAAAGAACCAGAACATTCAGTTGATCCAATGGAATGTGTTGCAATTGGTGCGGCAATCCAAGCAGGAGTAATCGCGGGAGACGTTGAAGATTTATTACTACTAGATGTTACTCCTCTCTCTTTAGGAGTTGAGACTTTGGGAGGTGTTTTTACAAAATTAATCGAAAGAAATACAACTATTCCTACTGAGAAAAAGCAGACTTTTAGCACTGCTGCAGATAATCAACCTGCGGTAACAATTAATGTACTTCAAGGAGAAAGGGCTATGGCGAAAGATAATATTTCATTAGGGGAATTTCATCTAACGGGAATTCCACCCGCCCCTAGAGGTGTTCCCCAAATTGAAGTTAAGTTTTCAATTGATGCAGATGGAATAGTCCACGTTACAGCTAAAGACTTAGGTACAGGAAAAGAAACTGGAATAACAGTATCAGGAGCAAAAGGATTATCAGAGGATGAAATTCAACAGAAGATTAGAGAAGCTGATAAATATGAAGAAGAGGATCAGAAAATAAAGGAATTAATTGAAGCTAGAAATAACGGAGAATCGATGATTTATCAGATCAGAAAATTAATGGAGGATAATAAAGATAAGATTCAAGAAAATGAGAAACAAGAAATTGAAAGCGCTATTAAATCTTTAGAAGAAGATATTAAGACAGACGATGTACAACGAATAAAACAAGGAATTGAAAATTTACAAAAAGCAATGCATGGATTTTCACAAAGAGTATATTCTCAACAAGGTCAGCAACAGGCATACCAACAGGCCGCTGAGCAAGCACAGAGAGCAGCACAAGAAGGATCACCCCCTGGAGGTATGGGCGGTCAGGCTAGTGGAGGAACAACTGGTGCTGGAGGGGCATCCTATAAGAGTGGTGAAGACGAAGAGAAAAAGAATGTAGTAGATGTAGATTGGGATGAGGAAGACTAAATTCAATATCAAAATATAAATATTTTTATATTTTTAAGAGCAAAAAACTCAGAATTCTTTCTTTTTTCATTTTATTTTTATATATTTTATAAGAATTAAATATACTCTCTAATTTTAGTAGAAAAAAATCATTTGGATGATGAAATATTCATCTTTAACCTTTCTAATAAATAGGATAGTGGTACATATTTATGTTTATAAAATTTTTCTTCAATTTTTAGGGCAAGAAATTCACTAGTGCGACTCATCAAGTATTTAATAGAGAATAAAGCTTTGATTTTATCATATATGAGTATTACTATAATAGTAAATAACGCCATGGTTATAAAATAAAAAACCCAGAAATTAAACAGATTTAGAGAAGGTGCAGGTATCAGCATAAGTAAAAAACCTGATAAATAAATGCTAAAAGAATAATAGGAATAATAAAACAGAAAATTGTATTTTGAATTAAAATTAATAATCTTGAATTTTTCGAAAGTAATCAATGATGTAAGAGTGAGAATGATTAATCCTAATGAATATATTACCCACAAAAAACTATTCCTCAAAATGAACATTGGGAATTGGAAAAATATCCCAAAAAGAATTAATCCAATTGATATAATGATTAAGGGTAATGAGTATTTTTTAACGAATGTTTTATTATCATCTTTTCTATTGAAATCAATCTCCTTTATTAAATCACCAAAACACGATCCATAAATGAAAAAAGGCAAAAAAACAATCAGTGGATTCTGCCGATCATCTAATGGATAAAGCAATAGATAGAAAAAGTTAATAATAGAATTTCTAATCGAGAAAGTCTGTAGCGTAAATTTTATAATCGGATTAAGAATAAGAATTAAGGTGGCAGTAATAAATCTCGCTTTTTTCGAGGATTTTAATAAAGGCCAATATAAAAATAAAGTTATTGATATAGTAAATAAAATCCACCATGAAAAAATATGAGAAATACCTGGTTCTTGAATATATGAACCCAAATTAAAAAATAGAGCAATAATTAGGAGAATACTCGCACGTATAAAATAAGTGTTTCTTAAAATTCTGTTGTTTCTCTTTTCTTGCTCAATACTCTCATTAAACTTTTTTATATATGAAAATTGAAGGCTTACTCCTGAAATGAACAAAAAACCAGCTGCTCCCAAAGGTTCGAAAATTGGTACAATGGTATCATAGAAAAAAGGGACTATAGAATAGTCCATCCACCATACAAATAGATGACCAAATAGAATCCAAATTATACAAATCCCTCTAAAAAAATCTATACAACCTATTCTGTTCTTCATAACCCAATAAAATATCCCATTAATTAATAATAAAAATAAATTGTATAATATAAACTTCTTTAAATAACCATTATATCGTTAGGATTTAAATCTTGACTAAAATCCATAAAAATGCTAAAATTATTATTAAATGAAAAGCTATTAAAAATTGATTGTAATATACTAATTGATGAAAAATAAATATACTAAAAGCTAATCAATAATAAATATTGAATATTTTTTGTTTATAATTGAATTTTGGTCCGAGAATTTTATTATTAACTTAAAAAATAAAATTTATTGGATATTATACAAATGAAGTTATTATAGATTAAAATAACTCACTCAAGTTAATATAATATGACTTCACGGGAAAAAAGAGACTACTATGAGGTTTTAGGAGTAGATAAAAATGCTAGTACAGATGAAATTAAATTAGCATATCGAAAATTAGCAAGAAAATATCATCCTGATGTTAATAAGGAA
>SDNL01000138.1 GCA_004524365.1 Promethearchaeota archaeon
GAAGCAGGTCTAAATAAATACCTCTTTCAAATGGCTAACATACGGGACCAAGATTCATGGGTTCATATGGATCAACCAGAGGCTGCGACGGAGAAAGCTAAAGATCTTGTACGGATGGCAGTAAATAAAGCACGTAAAATTGAACCTATTAAAACAATTAAGCTAGGAATTAGCCCAAAAGCTCTTGTTATAGGAGGAGGTATTAGTGGGATGACTGCAGCATTAAATTTAGCAGAGCAAGAGTTTGAAACTTATTTAATTGAGAGAAATAATGACTTAGGAGGGCATGCTAAACATATATATGGCACATTAGAAGGTAGGGATGTCCAGGATTATTTAAACGAACTTCGGGGGAAAATTAATGGAAATAAATTTATTCATGTTTATACCAATTCTGAAATTATGGAAATAGATGGATATATCGGAAACTTTACAACAATAATCGGACAGGGAGAGGAAAAAATTAGAAGAGAACTTGAACATGGAGTAATAATCACAGCTACCGGCGCAAATGAATACGAACCTGAAAATTATCTTTATGGACAAAATAAAAATGTTATTAAACAATCTACCCTCGAAAAACTGCTAAACACATCAGATCAGATTAATAATAAAAATCGGATCGTTATGATCCAATGTGTAGGATCAAGGAATGAGGAACATCCATATTGTTCCAAAATGTGCTGTGCGCAAGCTATAAAAAATGCTCTTTTAATTAAAGAGAAGAATCCCAAGGCAGAAGTTGTGATTTTATTCAGGGATATAAGAACCTATGGATTTAAAGAAATATATTATAGGAAAGCACGTGAGGTAGGAATTATTTTTCTGCGATATGATAAGGATAATCCACCAGAAGTGATAGAAGAAAATTCATCCTTGAATATAATAATAACTACTCCTAATAATGATATAATTCACATGAAATCAGATTTATTGGTTTTAAGCGCGGGAATTGTTGCTCCACAAGGTCCTAATGAAGAGCTCGCAAAAATGCTTAAAGTTCCATTAAATGATGATAATTTCTTTCTTGAAGCCCATGTTAAATTAAGACCGGTCGATTTTGCTACCGATGGGATTTTTGTCGCGGGGCTCGCTCATTGTCCAAAGCCTATAGAAGATTCAATTTCTCAGGCAAATGCCGCCGTGTCCAGAGCGTGTACAATTTTATCTAAGGAGGAGATTGAAGCGGCAGGGAGAGTTGGAGTTGTGGATCCTTCACGATGTTCTGGATGTGGACAGTGTGTGGAAGTTTGTGCTTATAATGCCGTAGAACTTATAGAAGATAGGAGATTTGGAACCATCGCTTCAATAAATGAAGCATTATGTAAGGGATGTGGGGCATGCTCTGGAAATTGTCGTTGTTCGGCAATAGATATTTTAGGTTTTACAGCAGAACAGATCCATGCTATGATAACTGGGAGGTTATAAAAAAAATGACACAAATGATTAAAGAATCAAAGGAGAAAAGAGAATGGGAACCCAAGATCATTGCTTTTTTATGTAATTGGTGTTCTTATGCGGGAGCAGATTTAGCTGGAGTTAGTAGGTTAAAATATCCCCCAACAATCCGAATTGTGAGAGTTCCTTGTTCGGGTCGGATCAATCCTTTCTTTATTCTTAAAAGTTTGACTGACGGATGGGACGGTGTTTTGGTCAGTGGATGTCATCCCGGTGATTGTCATTATATAAGTGGAAATTTAGTAGCTCGTAGGAGGTTTGCTATACTAAAAGATTTAATTACATTTTTTGGAATTCATCCAGATCGGGTTCATTTTATGTGGGTTTCTGCGGCTGAAGGCGAACGGTTTGCTACGTTAATCAAAAAAGTTTCTAAAAAAGTAAAAAAAATAGGTCCAAATACAAAATTTAATAATAGTAGGGAATAAAATGATCAGTATTCAGGAAAAAAATAACCAAATAGAAAAATCAATCCATGATAAGGCCGATAAATTACTAAGAGAAGACCAAGTAGATGCAGTTATTGGTTATTCTAAAGGGACCATACCTATGAGGAGTTGCCCTGTTGTGATAAGAAATGAAAAAGATGTTGATGCACTTATATGGAATAATTTCTGCTCCATTAATTTAGCAAAATATTTAGCACCATATATTCCAACTCTTAAAGATGAGGAGGGAAAGAATCTAAGAGTGGGAATTATTTCTAAAGGGTGTGTTGGAAGGGCTTTAATCCATCTTGCCGCTGAGAACCAGATTGATCTTGAAAATATTACCATAATTGGAATTCCTTGCAATGGAATTATAAATAGAAGTCGTATACTTAAAGAATTTGGAGTGGAGGAAATTCTTAAGACTTCCATAGTAGAAAATGAATTAATCTTAAAAGGTAAGAGTTTTGAAAAGAAACTTCCCATCGAGGAATATTTGAACGAATTATGTAAAAAGTGTAAAGTTAAATCGCCACCTAGTCTTTCAAGCTTATCTGAAATCTGTGTAGGAGAGTTACAAGATATTTCTACAATTGAGGACGATTTTGCAGATATTTCAGAATTTGAATCCAAAACAACAGAAGAAAGATGGGCTCACATTGAAGATCTCTTAAGTTCGTGTATAAGATGTTATGCGTGTAGAGAAATTTGTCCTATGTGTTATTGCCAATTATGTTTTGTGGATCAAAAATTACCAAGATGGTTTGGAAAAACTACAGAATTAACAGAAATCATCTTGTATCACTTAGTTCGCGCTACGCATTTAACAGGAAGGTGTGTTGCATGTGGTGCTTGTTCTTCAGTATGTCCGATGGGAATTGACCTTCATTTAATAACTCGAAAGTTAGAGCATATTGTCAAAGACCGCTTTGATTTTACTAGTGGATTGGATCCAGAAACTCCCCCACCCATGCATCAGTTTAAAATGGATGATAAACAAGAATTTATGTTGGAGGAAGAATAAAGGAGGGAAAATGATGGAAAAAAAACTATTATTAAAAGACCAACTTTCAGAATTCTATAATATATTAGAGGAGACTTATAATTTTTATGGCCCAATTGAAGAAAAGGGCAATATTATTTTTAGAAAAATTAAAAATCCTGAAGATATGGTCTTAGATTACTCTAATTCAAAGATCCCCCCAAAAAATGTCGTCTTTCCGCAAAATGAGATTTTATTCGAATATAAAATGAACGATGATAAAATTGAGATCGAAGAACCCAAGGATATTGAAGAAAAAAAAGTTATTTTTGGAATTAGACCTTGTGACGCAAATAGTTTTTACTTAATGAAGAGTTTTTTTAAATTCGGAGAATATGAAGACACTATTTTCCTACGAAAACGAGAGAATACTATCTTGATAGGAATTGGGTGTAATAACCCGAGGCAGACTTGTTTTTGCACCTCTGTAGGCGGACATCCATTTAATAAAGAAGATATGGATATTTTTCTGGTTGATTTAGGAGATAAATATAGCGTAGAATCAATTAGTGAAAAGGGAAAAACATTACTTGAGAAGTTTTCATGGCTTATAGATGCGAGACCTTCAGATATTGAGATGGCGAATGAGTTAAAAGTAAAGGCAGAGAACATAATTTCCACAAAATTAGATATTGAAATAACTATTAAAATCTTAAAGAATAACTTTAATCATCCCATATGGAACGAAATAAGTGAAAATTGTATCGGTTGCGGTTCTTGCGCATATCTATGTCCAACTTGCCATTGTTTCGATGTCATCGATGAAGAAGATCATTATAATAATAGCGGAAAAAGGATTCGAATTTGGGATACATGTCAGTTTAAATTATACACTCTGGAAACAAGCGGGCATAATCCTCGACCATCCAAAGTTGAGCGGTGCAGAAATCGTATTCTTCATAAATTCAGCTATTACCCCTCTAATTATGGATTAATTGGATGTGTTGGCTGTGGGCGCTGTGTAAATTGGTGTCCCGTTAATAATGATTTAAGAGTAATTTTAAATAAAATTTGTGAAATTGAAAGAAAGGAGGAATCCATTATTGCATAATGAAAATCCGTACGTTCCTAAAATTACAACCATAAAATCTATCGTGTCCGAAAATGCCGCAAATGATATAAAAACATTTGAGTTAGTCTTCGATAATCAAAAGGATTACGAAAAGTTTGACTATATTCCAGGACAATTCTCGGAATTGAGTATTTTTGGAAAGGGTGAATGTCCCATCGGTATAGCCTCTTCACCCACAGAAGGAGATTCTATTAAATTTACAGTTAAACGGATGGGTACGGTTACTACTGCGTTACATAATATGCAGGAAGGGGATAAAATTGGAATTCGTGGTCCCTTAGGTAATGGGTGGCCAATTGATAAAATGAGGGGAAAAAATATTTTAATTATCGGAGGAGGATTCGCTTTTTCTACTTTACGCTCCCTTACAGAATTTATTCTTGATGAAGAATACCGGGAAGATTATGAAAATTTACTGGTTATTTATGGAAATCGAAATCCCGGAGAAGTTCTATACAAAAGAGAGATTAAACGTTGGCAGCAACGAGATGATATCGAAATCGTATTAACAATTGATCAAGAGGTGGGGGGATGGGATTATAAAGTTGGTTATGTAGCGCCCATTGTGAAGGAAGTAGGTCCTTCAGCTGAAAATGCCCTAACTTGTGTATGCGGCCCACCTATTATGATAAAAACCACTATTGATGTGCTTGAAGAGTTAGACTTTGATGGAGATCAAATATTAAATTCGCTTGAAATGCGGATGAAATGTGGTATTGGAAAATGTGGACGTTGTAATGTGGGGGACAAATATGTCTGTATTGATGGACCCGTTTTTTCTCTTGCTGAGCTGAGAGAATTGCCAGATGAATATTAATAAAAAAAAGGTGAAGTAAAAGATTGAATAACCCAGTTGAGAAAA